>NZ_CP054011.1:651392-977088 GCF_013267595.1 Prevotella melaninogenica
CCAGACTGGATTGATTATTAATGGTATTCTTGGTCCATTGCTCTTAGGTGGAGCTGTTGCAACCTTCTTTACAGGTTCTAACTTCATCGTAGAGAAAGGTAACATTACTGACTTCATGCAGCCTGTTATCTCTCATTGGGCAAATGGTTCACGTGGACTTGACGTACTGCTCAATCTTTGGGTAGTTATCTTTGGTATTTCTGTAGTATTCCTTGCACGTATCCTCGGTACACTCTATATTAATAATAATGTGAACGATGACATTATCCGTGGACGTGTTCGTAAGCAGTTGCTCGTTAACACTGTTCTTTTCTTACTGTTCTTCTTGCCTTTCCTTATTGTAACATTGGTAGGCGAGGGTTACGCAGTAAATGAAGCTGGCATTATCGTTATGGAACCAATGAAGTATCTGAACAACTTATTAGCAATGTGGCCATTAGCTATCATTCTGCTTGTAGGTGTTGTTCTCTTGCTTTTCGGAATCGTTAAGACTGTTCTTAAGCCAGAGTATGTACGTGGTATTTGGCCTGCAGGTATTGGTGTTGTATTGGTTGTTTTGGTTCTCTTCCTCATTGCAGGATGGAACAACACAGCTTACTATCCATCAACAGCCGACCAACAGAGCTCATTGACACTTCAGAACAGTTCTTCAAGTGAGTTCACATTGAAGGCTATGTTCTATGTTAGCTTCCTTGTTCCATTCGTTTTGGCATACATAGTTTATGCTTGGCGTGCAATCGACAAGAAGGCTATTGACCGTAAGGAAATTGCTGAGGACGACCACGCTTACTAAGTTTTAGTCTTCCTTTTCTATACAGATAAAAGCCTATGGGGGGTGAGAGAAGTTTCTATTTATGAGTTTCTCTCACCCCTTTCTTTTTATAGAAAGAAGTACTAAACTTGGTTTTAAATCAGTTTGTTTATTATTGCTGTCCGGTAAAAATAAACTGAAAGCTCTGTATCCCTTTACTCATCGGTGTTGCAGCCGTTTTACTTATTCAGGGGCTTGGTTTTCAGTTTCAAACTGTAAGCATTATAAAATGTGCTTATATTGACAAGGAAAGCCCTATAATAACCAGATAAATTAATGAAATCATAAGTTTAAGTCTATTTTAACTAACACAGATAACTCCAAAAAAGTTTTATCGGACACCAATATTTGTTTATTAGATAACAACACTCACTTATTTATTAAAAAAGATATTTTTACGATTGAAATATATTTACAAAAATCTCTATAAAAAGCACTTTTGAACTCAAGAAATGACCATCAAAAGCCATAGTTGCAACTATCAGTTAATCAATAGATAACAAAGTTGGAAAACAAAAGGTGCTTAATTAGCTTCTAACTAACGCCCTTTAAGGGTCCAATTAAGCCTTTGTTAGAGGTCAATTAAGCCTCAATTGAATCCTTATTGGGCGTCTTTTATTTTGTGTGTTTAGAATTATCTTTACAAAACAGCAGTTTTGTATCGTATCAATCAAATTGGAATTAAAAAAATAAAGTTCAAATTCCGGTTTATAGAATATGTTTTATATCTTTGCAGAAAATATGCTGCACTCGGCAAAGTGGAAGCAAGCTTCCTTTGCTCTCGTTTGCGTTATTTTTGCAGAAAATAGTTGTATGAATTTGAAGATAAAGATATTAGTTTTATTGATTACTCTATTTCTCTTTGGTGGTTGTTCTTCAGAAGTAAACTATAGTAGTCAAATAATAAACTACGATTTTAATCAATTAGATGGTGTCTTAATCTATAATAGAGATATTGACGTGACCATTTTTGAGCTATTTAGGGTAAAGGGGAGTGGTCTTGTGTTTGTAGATAACCAGTTGAGAATAACTAAAAAGCCAAAGAACTATCCCTTACAGGATAACGAGATAATTAAGTTTCTCAAGTCTTATAAGAAATTAAACCTATCGTATTGTTGCATAGATAATGGGAAGATAATAAGAGTGATTTCTAATGGCATTGACTATATAAAAATAAATAAAGACTATAATGACAAAAGATACCTTTTCGACTCGCATAAGCAAGAGTATGAATATATAGGCAATGATTGGTATGTAAAGAAGATGTAAATACCATAGACAAAAGAAAAATGAAACAGAGATTATTAATTTATACGGTATGGATTACCATTTTCCTATGCATATCGATTTTGATTCTTTTCATAACTGCCATAACACAAGGCTATTTCCCATATCTTAACTTGGTGATATACATACCATCTATCATACTCTCTTCTGCTTCATTTGCAGTTATATTTGAAGACAAATGGTGGGTAAGTCTAATTGAAGGTATGGTCACAAGTCTGCCAGCTCTTTACCTATTCTCTTTTATTTAAAGATCTTTAATTGTAGAAAAGTAAAAGAATATTCTTTCTACTTCTCTTTATCACCCTCTACTTCACCAATTTTTCGTGTAGAATTGTCAGCTAACACGTCGTTGACTATGTTCGTAAGTTGCTCTTTCAATTCGTTAATAAATTGAGAAGCATCATACTTTTTAGCTTCAATATCACGAAGTTTCTTCTCCCAGATACCCGTCAATTCGGCTGATGTAAGAAGTTTCTCGTGAATAGTATCAATCAGTGCAATACCAGTCTCAGTTGCTTCTATATTCTTTCTTTTACGACGAATATAATGGCGTTTAAAGAGCGTTTCAATAATTCCTGCACGTGATGAAGGGCGTCCGATACCATTCTCCTTCATAGCAGCACGCAGGGTTTCGTCTTCAACAAACTTACCAGCTGTTTCCATTGCACGAAGCAAAGAGGCCTCAGTGTAATGTTTTGGAGGGGTTGTTTGTTTTTCGGTAAGGGTAGGGGTGTGCGGTCCTGATTCCCCTTTCTTAAAGGTAGGAAGTAGAGGAGAGGTTGTAGCGGTTCCTTCTTGGCTATCATCCGATGGAGTAGAGGAGGAACCTGTAGGGGTATCAGTGCAAACTCTCCAACCCAAATCCAATATTTCTTTGCCAGAAACCTTAAACTCTATCTCGTCAACATTACCTAATACTGTTGTCGTAGAGAACTTGCAATCGGGATAGAAAGCAGCGATAAAACGACGTGCAATGAGGTCGTACACCTTTTGTTCAGCATCTGTCAGTCCTTGTGGTAGTACACCAGTTGGAATAATGGCATGGTGATCTGTCACCTTTGAGGAATCAAAGACACGTTTTGTCTTAGGCAATGGCTTGCCACCCAACGTCTTCACGATATCGGCATAAGGTTTTTTACCCGCAAATGTAGTCTGAAAGAGTCCGTTCATTATCTGTGGACACTTCGGATAGATATCATCAGAGAGGAACTGTGTGTCAACACGTGGATAAGTTGTAAGTTTACGTTCGTAGAGAGTTTGAATCGTATTGAGTGTCATCTCAGCAGAGAATCCAAACTTACGGTTACAATCTACCTGCAGAGAGGTGAGATCATAAAGTTGTTTAGGCTGTTCTGCCCCTTTCTTTTTTGCTACACTTGTTATTGTAAAAGGCTTTCCTTCAATCGTTGAGAAGGCTTTTTCGCCTTCTTCTTTAGAGGTGAATTTACCCTTTGTTGCCGTAAACTGCGTTTCACGATAAACTGTAGCTAATACCCAATAAGGCTCTGGCTTAAAGTTATCTATCTCTTTTTGTCGCTGTACGATGAGTGCCAAGGTTGGTGTCTGTACTCGACCAATTGACAGAACCTGACCTCTGCCATAACTATTGTTGCCATACTTTAATGTATAAAGGCGTGTAGCATTCATTCCTAATAGCCAGTCACCAATCGCGCGAGACAATCCTGCGAGGTAAAGTGGCTGATACTGCTCTTGTTCCTTTAAGTTGGCAAACCCCTCGCGAATAGCTTCATCCGTCATCGAAGATATCCAAAGACGCTTCACAGGACACTTTACACCTGCTTTTTGCATTACCCACCGCTGAATTAATTCACCTTCCTGACCAGCGTCACCACAGTTGATAATCATCTCTGCCGACTGGTAAAGCTGCTCAATAACAGCAAACTGCTTTTTGATACCTTCGTCTTCAATGAGCTTAATACCAAAGCGTGGAGGTATCATTGGCAATGCAGCGAGACTCCAATATTTCCAGTTCGTAAAATAATCATTAGGTTCCTTCAACTCACAAAGGTGGCCGAAGGTCCATGTTACTTGGTAATTATTGCCCTCCATATAGCCGTTACAAGCCTTGTTGGCACCAAGGATTCGAGCTATATCTTTAGCAACACTGGGTTTCTCTGCAATGCAAACTATCATACAATTTCTTCTTTGTTTTAAGCCATTTTACCTTTGCAAAGGTAAGAAAAATATTCTTTGTTAAGGATTAAACTTATTTTATTCCCTGTCTTTTTTGTGATTTTCCTATGCTATCTAAGTAATTTTATCTAAATTTGTAGCATAGAAACGAACAAGAAAAGATAAAATTATGAGAGTTGGTCTCTTTATTCCATGTTACGTCGATGCACTTTATCCACAAGTAGGCGTAGCAACTTATAAGCTTTTGAGAAAGCTAAAATTAGATGTAGTCTATCCCGAACATCAGACTTGTTGTGGTCAACCAATGGCAAATGGTGGCTTTCAGCGTATGTCAAATCACCTTGCTGGACGTTTTGAGGATAAGTTTAAAGACTTCGATTATATCGTAACACCTAGTGTATCTTGTGCTGCTTTTGTGCGGGTTAATTACCCACAAATACTCGATTATGAGTGTCAGACACCTAAGAAAACAATGGAGTTGGTAGAATTCTTACATGATGTTCTGAAGGTAAAGGAACTTCCTGGAAGTTTTCCTCATGTCGTGTCTGTTCATAACTCTTGTCATGGTGTACGTGAATTAACGCTTAGTACACCTTCTGAATTGCAAGAGAAGCCAGTAAATAAGATAGTTGAATTATTAAAACTCAAGGAAGGTATCACGGTTAAAGAACCTGAACGCAAGGATGAGTGTTGCGGTTTTGGTGGTATGTTTGCTGTTGAAGAACCTTATATCAGCACTGCTATGGGTAACGATAAAGTGAAACGTCATATGGATACGGGAGCTGAGTTTATCACTGGTTCGGATAGTTCATGCTTAATGCACATGCAGGGTGTGGCAGGAAAGAAACACTATCCTATCAAGTTCATGCATGTAGCTGAGATCTTAGCTGCGGGTTTATGATATTTATATAAAGGTTATAAAAGACAAAAGAGTTATGTCAACATATCATTCTAAAAAAGCAAAAGAGTTTCTGAAAGACCCTAAGAAGGTTGAACGACATGACCATACATTTTGGTCATTACGTCAGAAAAGAGATGCTGCAGCGGCAGAGCTACCAGAATGGGAGGATTTACGTGAACATGCAAGTCGAATAAAAGAGCATACAGCAACCCATTTAGCTGACTATTTAGAGCAATTTACTAATAGTTTGGAACGTAATGGTGTTATTGTTCATTTTGCTAAAGATGCACAGGAGTTCAACGAAATGGTTTATGGAATACTGGAGTCTCATAAAGTAAAGAAACTCGTTAAATCTAAATCAATGCTGACCGAGGAATGTGAGATGAATCCTTATCTGATAAAGAGAGGAATCAATGTCGTTGAATCCGACCTTGGTGAGCGTATTCTTCAACTCATGCATTTGAAGCCTGCGCATATTGTTATGCCTGCTATTCACTTGACTCGTGATGAGATTGGAGAGATGTTTGAAGAGAAAGGAATCTCTAAAGAGAAAGGAAATCATGACCCAACTTATCTTACACGTTGTGCACGTGAAGATTTGCGTGGTGATTTTATGGATGCTGATGCAGGACTTACAGGTTGTAACTTTGGTGTTGCTGCGACAGGAGATTGTGTTGTCTGCACTAATGAAGGTAATGCTGACATGTCAACTTCAGTACCTAAATTACATATTGTTGCCATGGGTATTGAGAAAGTTATTCCTGATTATGATTCGTTGGCAGTGTTCCAACGCTTATTAGCACGCAGTGGAACAGGACAACCATCAACTGCCTTTACCTCTCAATTCCGTAAGGCACGACCAGGAGGTGAGATGCATGTAATATTAGTAGACAATGGGCGTAGTGACATGATTGCAAATAAAGAACATTGGATGACATTGAAGTGTATTCGATGTGGTGCATGTATGAATACTTGCCCTGTCTATCGTCGTTCAGGAGGTTATTCATATAGTTACTTTATTCCAGGTCCTATTGGAGTTGACCTTGGTATGCTAAAGAATCCAAAACAGCACAGTGGTAATGTTTCTGCATGCTCATTATGTTTGAGTTGTGATTGTGTTTGCCCTGCAAAGGTAACTCCAGGTAGTCAGATATATCGATGGCGTCAAAGCCTTGAGAAATATGGTACAGAGAATAAAGAAAAGAAAGTGATGGCAGAAGGTATGAAAGTTGTTTACGAAAACTATCATATTTATGATGCTTTACTTCGTAATTCATCAGTTGCCAATCACATACCAGAATCGCTAATGGATATAAAGCTTAATCCATGGAGCATTGGTCATACAATGCCAAAGTTTGCGAAAAAGCCTTTCCATGTCATATTTAAGCACGCAATGGAGGAATTGAAGCATGAATAAAGAAGATTTATTTAGCAAATTACGACGTAATACAAAAGAACAGTTTGATATGCCCGAGAAGCCTATTGAGGGTATTAAATATCAAGATGTAGTACAGCAATTTATTGAGATAAGTCATATTGTAGGCTGTGAAGTCATTGAGGCTAAGGCAGAAGATGATATCAATGTACTGATACAAAAGGCTTATCCCGATGCTAAGGTATTGTCTTCAAGTGTAAAAGGAATAAAGGCAGACCTTAATCCTGACACTGTTTCAAAGGCACAAGACCTCAATGGAACAGATGTTGGAATCATTCAGGGAGAAATTGCTGTAGCAGAGAACGGATGTGTTTGGGTGCCACAAACAATGAAAGAAAGAGTTGTTTATTTCATCTCAGAAAACCTTGTAATCCTCGTTCAACGTAACAATATTGTCAATAATATGCATGAAGCATATAAAAAGATTAACATGACAGACTATGGTTACGGCTGTTTTATATCCGGTCCAAGCAAAACAGCCGATATTGAACAAGCACTTGTCATGGGAGCACAAGCAGCACGTGGGGTTACAGTTATCATAATGGGATAAACGTTAATTTTGTCAAAAACATAAATATAACGTATTGTTAGGAGAGGTTTACGACTTTTTTTATTAACTTTGCAAGGAGAAAAGAAAGTTAAAAATATAACTGATTTTAATAAACATATAAGTTATGAAGATTGAAAAAGTACATGCTCGCGAGATTATGGACTCACGTGGCAATCCTACAGTTGAAGTAGAGGTAACTCTCGAAAATGGTGTAATGGGTCGTGCAAGCGTTCCATCTGGTGCTTCTACCGGTGAGAACGAGGCTCTGGAGCTTCGTGATGGCGACAAGAACCGTTTCTTGGGTAAGGGTGTTCTCAAGGCTGTTGAGAATGTAAACAACCTTATCGCTCCAGCTTTGAAGGGTGACTGCGTGCTGAATCAGCGTGCTATTGACTACAAGATGCTTGAACTCGATGGTACTCCTACTAAGAGTAAGCTCGGTGCTAACGCTATTCTCGGTGTTTCTTTGGCTGTAGCTCAGACTGCTGCAAAGGCATTGAATATTCCATTGTATCGTTATATCGGTGGTGCAAATACTTATGTATTGCCAGTACCTATGATGAATATTATCAATGGTGGTGCTCACTCTGATGCTCCTATCGCATTCCAGGAGTTCATGATTCGTCCAGTAGGTGCTCCTTCTGAGAAGGAAGGTATCCGTATGGGTGCTGAGGTGTTCCACGCACTTGCTAAGCTTTTGAAGAAGCGCGGTCTTTCTACAGCAGTAGGTGATGAGGGTGGTTTCGCTCCTAAGTTCGATGGTATAGAGGATGCACTCGATTCAATCATTCAGGCTATCAAGGACGCAGGTTATGAGCCAGGCAAGGATGTTAAGATTGCTATGGACTGTGCTGCTTCTGAGTTCGCTGTATGCGAGGATGGTAAATGGTTCTATGACTATCGTCAGTTGAAGAATGGTATGCCAAAGGATCCTAATGGTAAGAAGCTTAGTGCTGATGAGCAGATTGCTTACCTCGAGCACCTTATCACAAAGTATCCTATCGACTCTATCGAGGATGGTCTTGATGAGAACGACTGGGAGAACTGGGTTAAGTTGACATCTGCTATCGGTGATCGTTGCCAGCTCGTTGGTGATGACTTGTTCGTAACTAACGTTAAGTTCCTCGAGAAGGGAATCAAGATGGGTGCAGCTAACTC
Source organism: Prevotella melaninogenica (assembly GCF_013267595.1). Taxonomy (NCBI): domain Bacteria; kingdom Pseudomonadati; phylum Bacteroidota; class Bacteroidia; order Bacteroidales; family Prevotellaceae; genus Prevotella; species Prevotella melaninogenica. Next base: position 659,689 of record NZ_CP054011.1, read on the forward strand.
TATCCTTATCAAGGTTAACCAGATAGGTTCTTTGACAGAGACTCTCGAGGCTATCGAGATGGCTCATCGTCATGGTTATACAACTGTAACTTCACACCGTTCTGGTGAGACTGAGGACACAACTATCGCTGACATCGCTGTTGCAACAAACTCTGGTCAGATTAAGACTGGTTCTATGTCTCGTACAGACCGTATGGCTAAGTACAACCAGCTCATCCGTATTGAGGAGGAACTTGGTGCTTGCGCTAAGTATGGTTACGCAAAGTTGAAGTAAATTATTTTATCACCTTGTGTGATTAAATGAATTTTATAGAGTAGGGGATAATTGCTTATAATAGTGATTATCTCCTATTTTTATTGTTTGTAGTTATGACAAATGCTATTGGGGTTCCCATAACATAAATAGATTTCTTCGTTATACAATAAATTATTAATGTATAATCCAACGTCTTATAGCAATAAAATAATTAGCATTTTAGTACTTTTACTGTGCGAAAAAATTTTACATTAATTCTTGAAAATAGTCATTTATAATGTTCAAAAATGCCATTTTGGACGTCCTTTGTAAGTGCTTAGACCTCAATAAGTTACAAAATAACAAAAGAAAAGGTGCTTAGTTGGACTCTAAAAGGGCGTTAATAAAGTTGCTGAAGGGCGTCTTTAGCAAGTCAATTAAGCCTTAATTCACATCTAATTTAGCCTCAATAAAAATGCAATAGACGAAAATTATTTACAAAGATATTTTTAATTAGGTTAATATGACATGATATTTAGAAACGATTTCTTTCTTAAGTTTTAAAGTTATTCATTTTAATTTGAAGCTGTTTTTCTGTTTCTTATTTTCTCATTTTAGCTTATTTGTATAGTTTCTGTTGTGCAAACAGACTTACTTTCTCTTTGATAACTAATTTTATAAGTAAGAATATAACTAACGCCTAATGGTTTTTAATATCTCTTTATATGCTTAATACATAATAGGCATTATGATAAATAGATAATTTGTAACTCACTGTCAAATTATAAAATCATATAAATCCCTACTTTATCATCTGATTCTAACTTTCAATGATTTATATTACTAACTTTCAATATATCATGAAATTAGAATGAAAGTTACCAAAACTGATTCTTAGAAAAGAGTGTAACTTTCTCTTATAGGTCAGCTAAAGGTATTGTAGCGTTCGTTTGTCTAATGTTATCATGAGATTTTTTGTTTTCTCAAAATTAGGAATCTATTGCTTTATGTTTAATCTTAGTATTTAAATTCAGCAATAACGCTTAAAAAAATTCCCTATCCCACCCTCGTCAAATATGTTATAGTTAGCTAATGGTAATGCTATATGCAAAATGCAAAGTACACCGTACCAGTCTTTTTAGACATTATATGCTGGGAAATGCAACCTGCAAATAAATCCTCAGAAACCCCGTACTCTGATGTAATGTTGTTTTTAGCTCACACCTACAACATAATAAGACTACACCTTAAAATGTCTCTTTAATCTTCTTACATTCTTTATAAAGATTACTCCATTAGTTCTGTTGTGAAGTTTAATGTTTGTATCTTCATATCAAGTTCGCGTAATTGCTTAGACAAGTCATCAATCTTCTTACCTAAAGGCTTGATATCTATGGTTGTTACCATTTTGATTTCAGAACGGCTGTAACGTTCCTGAGATTCTGACGCTTTATTAAAAATTTCTCGAAGTGACGTGATACGCATAGAGAGAATATCACGTTCTGCCATCATTTCTGTAATTGTACGCCCTTCACTAATAGTATTCATGTTAGTCTTGTTAATCTTGAAAATTAAAGCGAAAAGAGTATTCAGACAAGCATCCATCTCTTTCATCAACTCCTTAGGTTCTTCAGAAGGAGAATCTCCTTCCTGTACTCGAACATTATTCAGTATTCTACTTTTAAGCTGTTCTATTCTTTTTTGTGTATCTTTACGAATAGCTAATGCTTCTGCTAATTTCATTGCGATATGTATTTTTGTAATTATTCTGTTATATTCTGGTTATTCTTACGTGCTTCGTCAAACTTGGCTTTCATTGTAGGATTCATGTACGTTAGCCTACGTATAGTAAGATCGTCTGTGTCTTTATTAGCAAGACGAAGGTTGTTCTCACTACTTAAAAGTTCCTCACGTACCTTTTGAAGTTTTATAATTGTAGCATCAATATCCTTAATAGCATCATTAAATTTCTTAGATGCCATCTCATAATGTCGTCCAAACTTAGTTTTGAAGTCTTCTATCTTATTTTCAAAGTTGGTGACATCCACCTCTTTGCTTTGTGAAAGAATCAGTTGCTTCTTATATTCTAAACTCTTCTTTGACGTTTGTACAAGAAGATTGATAAATGGAACGAAGAACTGTGGTCGAATAACATACATCTTTGGGTACAGATGACTCTTGTTTACAATACCAGTATTATAAAGTTCATTATCAGCTTCAAGAAGACTGACTAAAACAGCAAACTCACAACCTTTCTTTTTACGGTCATCATCAAGCTTTTTCAAGAAGTCATTGTTTTTATGTTTAGTGGCAGTAGTATCCATTTCATTCTTCATTTCAAACATGATAGAGATATACTCCGTACCATCTTCTTCTGCACGAAAGATGAAGTCTCCCTTTGTACCATCGCTTGCATCATTGTCTTTCTCAAAGTATGCAGTAGGCATCATTGGTCGAATATATTGGTCAAACTCAATACTACAATGCTGTTCAAGCGTCTCACCAACCATTTTGGTAGACATCTTGGTTTTCAAATCTTTATAATAGTCGACTAAATCCTGCTTCATTCGAAGTTCATTCTCATGATGTTTGATGAGTGATGCCTCATGAAGTTGTGCTTCACGCTTCTCTAATTCTACTGCAGAACGAAGCTGAGAGATTTCTGTGTCCTTTGCTTGAACCTCCTTTTGAGCTTTACTACGTTCCTCCATGAGCACAAGTTGCAACTTATTATCATTCTGTTCTATGACAGAGTTAAGCTTAGATATTTGCTGTTCCTTCTCTGCCAAAGCAATCATCATCTCATTTTTCTTCTCAGTTGCAATGTTTTCTAACTGTGTTTTAAGCACCTCTATCTCAGCTGAGAATGAACTTTTTAGCCTCGTAAGTTCGCTTTCTTTCTCACTTTTCAGACGTTCAATCTCAGCATCTTTGGCACCAAGTTCAAGTTCTTTCTTAGAGAGTTGGTGCTGAAAGGTTTGTTCTGTCTTTGCAGTTGCTAAGGCTTGTTCTGCCTTGTGCTGCTCATGAAGCTCAGCTATACGACGGTTAACCTCCTCGTTAAACTCTGTATTCTTTACTTGATTAACGATGGAAGCATAGTCTGCTTCGTCAACAGTAAATGCCTTATGGCAGTTAGGGCATATTAATTCTTTCATAAATCTGATATCTTTAGATATTTGAAAAGTCTACTCACAGAATTCTGACCATAAATATTTCTATTGTTCTTCGTCATTCAATCTGCATCGATATTTATGTTAGCTATAAAATAAACAAGCCGAATGCGAATATACAAAATTAATTGCTCAATCTGAATGATTAAGCAAGAAAAATAGTAAATTGCTCGTTAAATTATTGGATTCACTATTATTACCTACAAAAATGACCCTATAAAGGAATGTTGATTATTGTTTAATAGCACCTCAAATTAGATTATCTGCAAATGAACAAGTCTAATAAAATGGCATAGTCTTTATCTTATTTCAATATGTCCATAGGTTTAAAAGACTCAAATATAAATAGGATAAAAAACAATTTGATTAACTTTCTTATTACAAGAATCAATGCTCAGTAATCGCTTTTACCAATATCTGGTAAAACGTTTACTGAGCATTAAGAACATCTATATATCTTCTTTAATAGGTATCAGACAGATGTAATACTGATAAATAAGCTTTACATCTGATAATCCTTTGCCAAACCTCCAGCACTTGTTTCCTTATAAAGAGACGGAATATCATGTCCAGTCTGCTTCATAACCTCTACAACACGGTCAAATGAAACGCGATGGCTACCATCACTGAAGGATGCATAAAGCTGAGCATCTAATGCTCGACAAGCTGCAAAAGCATTACGTTCGATACAAGGAATCTGTACTAAACCACACACGGGATCACATGTCATACCTAAATGGTGCTCCAAACCCATTTCTGCAGCATATTCAATCTGAGATGGACTACCACCAAACAACTGACAAGAAGCTGCTGATGCCATTGCACAAGCTACTCCAACTTCACCCTGACAACCAACTTCTGCACCTGAAATAGAAGCATTATATTTTACTATATTACCAAAAAGACCTGCTGTTGCAAGTGCATGCAATATCTTAGTTTCTGAAAAATCATGTCCCTTTGATAGGTGATACAGGACTGCAGGGACTACGCCACAGGCACCACAAGTAGGTGCGGTCACAATCGTACCACCAGAGGCATTCTCCTCACTAACTGCCAAAGCGTATGAATAAACCATTCCTCGACTCTGCAACGAAGGCTTATATCCACGTGCCTTTATATAATAATTAGGTGCTTTACGAGCAAGGTTCAATGGACCTGGTAAGGCTCCTTCACTGTCAAGACCACGCTCAACAGCAGCCTGCATTGTTTTCCAGACTTCACGCAGATAGTCCCATAAATCATCCTCCTCACAATGTTTTACATACTCCCAATAACCACGTCCATGATGCTCACACCATGTTTGGATATCTTTAAGTGTATGCAAATCATAGACAGACTCCTTATGGAAGTAGTCGTCTGTGGCCTTTCCTTCTGACAAAGCACCACCTCCAACACTGTATACAGTCCATTCGTCTAAGAGATCTTGACTGTTATTATAGGCACGAAACAACATGCCATTAGGATGATAAGGAAGGAAAACCGAAGGTTCCCATACTATTTCTACTGGTGCTATTTGCTTTAGTACGTCAATAATGGCCTTATCTGTCATGTGCCCCTTACCTGTGGCAGCCAAGCTTCCATACAAAGTAACTTCAAATCTTGCTGCTTCTGGATGACGTTCTGCAAAGATTATCGCTGCACGCTGTGGTCCCATCGTATGACTACTTGATGGACCCTTACCGATTCTAAATATCTCTCTTAATGATTCCATATATGGTTGTCCCAAATACTTTCTTATTTACTATTCTGCTGCAAATGTACGAAAAAAAACGTCAATTAAGTAGAAATGCATCTTATAAATTGTCGGATATGATTTTTTATTATCTAAAACCTATTCCTATAGGTTATATTTCTAATTTTCCTTTTAATCGATTATTCTAAGGAGAGGGTGCTATCAAATATTTATTTGTTGAAATAGAAATACCATGTCTATCCATTACCATGACTCTCGTATTCTGCAGGTTACCCTCCTATTAATTGTTATTTGTAAATAATTTTCGTGCAAGTTGAATCTAAAACATGCTCTTTTCGCTTCTAAAAGACGCCTAATAGGCTTGCAATAGGTGCCCTTTTGAGGTCTTATTAACGCCCTTTTGAAGTCCAATTAAGCACCTTTTCTTGTATGAGTTTATAACAACTTGATTTCCTGTTGGTTACAAATCCTCTCTTCATACGTATTTTTACCTTTATTTATTGATATGTTATTCGAAATTATGTCATGATTTTTCATAATACTCATAATATTTTCATAGTAATCAATATAACAAGGTTTTCTATATCAGAGAATGAAAAGAAAACAGGTAGTTAAACCCAAATCGGTCATTAGACCACAATATGTATAATTCTTCTTACTATGGTATTGTTTCCTAACATCTTTATTGTCTTATCGGTATCTTGTCCGTCTTTGTAACTTGACGTAGTTCCGCTATGCCTGCATTACAAAGCCAAACAATCTGCTCGATAAAAAACAAAATATGTTTAGGCTCTAATGACCGATTTGGGTTTAACAGCCTTGGCAATATATTTATTGCAATTCATATTGCAATCTTATCCCAAGTTTAACACCTATTGTCGTAGAATCTCGCTGTTACTTCACTTTTGAAGTTTTAGCTATGAACTCTGTGTCCTACAAATTTTTATTTTTCTGAATGGTGCATATTTTATTTTCAATTTATCGTATATAGCAGTTGCCTGTTTTGAGGGATTGCTGCATTGTCGCATCTGTACGATGTCTCCCAATGGGTTCCTGCCTTCTGTGGTTACGAGTTTCTGGGTGCTCATCCTCCGCACGATTTCGGTCCAATAGCAGGATTCGCCTTCTCTCTTCAACTGGCAACGGATGGTGTTTACCACCCAATAGGCAAGCAGGCCGAAGAAAAGGTGCGCATCGCTCCGGTCATCGGTCTGATGGTATATAGGACGGAGGTTCAGGTCGGTCTTCAACTGCCTGTTGGTACATTCGATTTCTCGTATGAGATTGTAATAGTCCCACGTGGTACACTCGTCGAGGGTCTCTACATTGGTCCGTAAGAAGTATACGCCATGTCCGGACTCAATGGCTGAGAGGTCTTTGAGCTTCCAGTCTACACGTAGCATTTCCTTTGGCTTTTCTTCGTTTCTAACGTAGTCTATCGCATAGTATTTTGCGATAGAGGGGTATTTCTGTATGGCTCGGCCCGTACGCTCTACAACCTTCTCGTAGAGTTTCGTTCCACCTTTCTTTGCAACACCATCATTTATCTTATTCAGCTCTGTTTCAAACCTTTCACGCCAGAGTTTGTTCATTGACGATTGGGTCATTGCCTTAGATGGAGAAGTTATTTCAAGGTAGTAGTCCTCACCTTCCGTGTGTACTTTGTTGAGCATTATCGTTTGCTTTCGGGCATCTTTCACCATCACGCTCTTGTGGTCCTCACTGAGCGTGTAATCTTTCAACTTGGTGCGGGATACGCAGAGATAGTTGTAGCCCTTTGCCTTGATAAGCTTCAGATTGTCTTCGGTTGCAATGCCTGCATCCATCACAATAAGCGACTTTTCTTTTTGTACAGGATTCCTGCCTGCCAGTGTATCTATCATATCTGGCAGTGATTTAGGGTCAGCCGTATTGCCTTCCAGGATAGAAGAATAGCGTATGAACCCCTCCTTATTGATACACAGGGCCAGGACGAGAAGTTTACAATCTGATCGCTTCTCCTTTGATCTACCGAACTGTGCCTTCTTGCTTTCACGCTTACTACCCTCAAAGTAGAAGTTAGTCAAATCAAAGAGCATCAGCTTGTTATCTATATTGAAAAGGTTATCTGTGACGTTGCACAGGTGACGTTCTATCTTTTCCTTGAGCTCATAAAGCTTGTCCGTTACCTTGTATAGGGCATTGATACCTGGAGTCCAGTCTTGCGAACCTGTGTAAAGCTCGGCGGCAGCCGAATTGTCCCTGAGATAATAATACGAGGAACGTTCAGACACGGCATACACTGTCCGGATAATAAGCGCAGAGAGTGCGGTGTGGATAGAATGGTTACTCCATCCTTGGTCACGCAGGAACTCTTCCAACCCCAGCTTGTCAATGGTCTGCTTACAGAGCCATTCTGCACCGACATTCCTTGCGTCAGTATGTTCTGCCGTATCAAGGTCAATATAACGTTCAGACTCCTTTATGGCCTTCTGTTCCTTCTTATCGAATCTATCAATGCCACCTTCCTCTTTCATCCGCTACCACCACTCATCTGCCTTTGTCTGTTCCAATGCGGTGAGTCCTTCCAGCGGCTTGCCAAATAAAGAATTAGTTCCTCTGTTCTTAAAACGCTCTGTCAGTGCAAAGGCAATCCTTCTGACCTGCAAGGCTGTGAGAGAAGGTTCAAAACCGATATTGAGCAGGATGAGCGAATGTACGTGTCCAGCCACGTCACGATAGGACTCTTTTAGTCTATAATAAAGAGCCTTCTCCCCAGTTGCTGGGTTGAAACGTGTCTGTACATTTGCGTGCATGGGTGCAAAGTAACAAAAAAAAAATTGATATGCTGGTGTCCTACAAATCAGATTTTGCCCATATTTAGAAAACGCTATGCCTGATTATTAAGCACTTAGCAAATCAGAAGCCTTCAAAATATACTGAAAATTTATGAAAAATAATTTTGCCCGTTAAACTTGAGTTAGAGGTTTGGTTTAAACGGATAAGCCTAAATAATTCTATTAAGTTCGATATTTTATCCCCCCTACTCTACCTTTTTGTTTCTTTTTATTAGTCAAGAAAGTGTTTTATCATGTGTTTTTTGTATCTTTGCGCAGATAATTATAAAGATTTAGAATGAAACATTTCGCCCTCATACTGTCGATTCTTTCATTGCTGACAGTGGCTTGTACTGATAAAAAAAGTACAGAAGAGCCAGTTGCAAAGGTTATTGATACGATTCCAATGTTGGTAACACAGGTACAGCAATGTTCACGACTTTACACAACAGAATACCGTATTCATAAGATTATCACTCATGATGATAAGATGAAACTGTCTGGCTCGTTCATGAAGCAAGACTTCAGTGTGACTTTACCATTAGGTGATCGTCGAATTGCAATTCCAATGGACGCTACATTGAAAGCCTACATAGACTTATCTGGTTTTAGTGATAAGAATATTCAACGCCAAGGAAAGGAACTTCTCATTACCCTACCCGATCCAAAGATTGTTCTTACTTCAACAAAGATTAATCATAAGGAGGTGAAGGAATATGTGGCACTGACACGTCATAACTTTACGGATGCTGAACTTACAAGTTATGAAGCACAAGGAAGAAAACAGATTATAGCTTCTATACCACAGATGGGTATCATCGAACAGGCACAAGAAAGTGCTGCACGACAGCTTGTTCCGATCTTTACTGCTATGGGGTATAAAGAATCTGACATAACTGTCTCATTCCGCAAAAAGTTTACTCTGAAGGATTTAGGACAGGTGATTGAAGTAAATAAAAAGGATTGAAAATGGAAACAAGAACACCTGAAAATATAATAACAGAGCAAAAGAAGAATGATATTAAGCCGAATAAGAAAGGACTTCTTAGTCGTTTCTTATCATTTAATAAAGGCTGTCTGCTGACCTTTTTAATCATCATTAGTATTTGTGTCGGTCTATTTTATTGGTTTAATTCATCCAATAAGATAAGTATATCTGCTGATCAGCGTATTGATATAACGCCAACACAGATACAACAAATACAAGATATAGGTCAGTGGGAATTTCTTGCAATCAATGATGAAGAACTCATAGATACGGTGAGTCGTGGCTTTTTCTCTGACTCAGAACTTGTGCGTATCTATTATGGTACGGTTCGTTTAGGTGTTGACTTGCATCAGACAGAACCTCATTGGCTTCGTGTTGAGAATGACAGTGTTATCGTTGCAAAGTTGCCACCTATTGGATTACTTGACACTAACTTTATCGACGAGGCTAAATCACGCTCATTTTTTGAGAAAGGAGACTGGACTTCGGCTGATCGTGAACAACTCTATAATCGTGCCTATAAAAAGATGTTAGCTCGTTGTATGACAACTGAGAATATTAGAATTGCTGAGAAAAATGCTAAACAACAGTTTACTCAGTTCCTCCGTTCTATGGGATATAAAAACATTAAGGTTGAGTTTGTCTCAAAGAAACAATAACAAACACAGTTATTAGGAAGTTTACAGTTTTATAATTGAGGGGTAATAAAAGGATAATGGCATCAGAAGAAACAACACAACATATAAAAAGCATGACAGAAGGCGCTCCTTCACGTGCTATCTTGAATTTTGCACTACCTCTCATTCTTGGTTATATATTGCAGCAAATGTATCTAATTATTGATGCTGCAATAGTAGGAAGATGGATAGGTGTAGAGGCTTTGGCTGCTGTAGGTGCGTCAAGTAGTATCATGTTTCTTATCATGGGCTTTTGTAATGGTTCATGCGCTGGTTTTGCTATACCTGTAGCTCAAGCGTTTGGAGCAAAGGACTACCATAAGATGCGTTGTTATGTTAGCAACGCTATGCGTATTGCTTTAGTATTAGCCATCGTCATTACGTTACTTTCCTGTTTTCTATGTGATAAGATTCTACAAATGGTTAACACGCCAGAAGATATTTTTCATGACGCTTATGTCTTTCTTTTTCTGCAGTTTTGCACTATCCCTTTTACTATTGCCTATAATCTCTTATCTGGTCAGATACGAGCATTAGGTAATTCCAAGCAGCCTTTTTACTTTCTTCTTGCATCCTCTTTCTTAAACATTTTTCTTGATATTTTTTTCATTCTGTTACTTGGAATGGGAGTTGAAGGAGCTGGTATAGCAACTTTTCTCAGCCAGGTTTTTGCATCATCATTATGTTGGTGGTTTATCAAACGACACATGACAATCCTCGTACCTATCGGTGATGAACGTCAGTTTGATAACAAAAGAATAAGTATTTTGCTGAACAATGGTATACCTATGGGGCTACAATTCTCAATTACCTCTATTGGTATTATTATGCTGCAAAGTGCAAATAATGCTTTAGGAACAGTTTATGTCGCTTCATTTACTGCAGCTATTCGTATTAAATACATATTCACCTGTGTACTTGAAAATATAGGTGTAGCCATGGCAACATACTGTGGACAAAACCTTGGTGCAAAGAGACTTCAGCGAATAAAAACTGGTTTGAATGATGCAATGTGGATAATGATGGCTTATTTCGTTCTTACAGTTATTATTATCTATCCTTTTGCAGACGAAATGATGATGATTTTTGTTAATGGAAAAGAGCAGGAAGTAATTGCAAATGCAGCACAATTGATGCGTATTTCAAACTGGTTCTATCCTTCATTGGGAGTTCTCGTCATACTTCGATACAGTATTCAAGGTCTTGGATATAGTAACTTGAGTATGATGAGTGGGGTTATGGAAATGATAGCACGCTGTGGTGTGAGTATTTGGTTAGTACCTGCTTTGGCATGGATAGGTGTTTGTTATGCTGACCCAGTAGCATGGATAATGGCAGATATATTCCTTATTCCAGCCTATATTTGGTTGATTAGAAGACTAAAGAGACAAATTGGATAGTTTTTTAATAGCCTCTTGCATATCTTCAGCAAATCTATTATGTGTCAAAAGAAACTCCTCTCGACCATTAGCTAACAATTTGTATAGTTCTGGACTCATCCCATCTACATATGAACTGATGGCATATTCGATGTCATCTTTCTGTCGTTCGCTGTTTGAGAATGCGTAAACTTGATACTTCTGATGGAAAAAGCAATAGGCTGACTCAATGCTATCTTTTGTAATCATGTTCTTATCTATTAGAATGTTTGAAATTAAATCAATCTTTGATGCTAAAGTATTTCCATAATGGAGCTACCATTAATGCTTGAATAAACTCACCACGTAATAACATTTGTTTTACTTCCTCCTTAGGACAAAGAAAAACATCTATGTCTTCTGTCTCATCAAGATGCTGCTTGCTTGTCTTTTTCACGCCACGAGCGTAGAAGCAATGACATAAGTTATCCATAACTCCTGGGTTAGGAGCTATGGTCATAATCTCTTCCCAATTACCACCAGTGTACCCAGTTTCTTCTTCTAATTCTCGTTGTGCTGCATGTAGCGGAACCTCTCCTTGTTCTACCACTCCTGCACAAATCTCTGTTGACACAACGCCAAGTCCGTGTCTATATTGACGCTCCAGGATAAGTTTCCCATCTTCTGTCTCAGCAATTACATTAATCCACTTTGGATATGAAAGTACATAATAGTCATCATAAATCTTTCCATTTGGTAACTGAACGGTATCACGACGAGCCTTCATCCAAGGTCGATTAATAAGTTGCTCGGATGCAAGTATACTCCATTTCATATCTTCATCGTTTCGTTGCTTATTCTTATCCATAACATCATAAAATGTGATTCAGTAGATACAAAGTTATTATATTCCAATTTAATGTGCAAATATAATGCTTGTCATTTACTTTTTATTACGTTTAGCTTTTAGTTATTTATGAAAGAGTTTTTTCCTTTTTACCCTACCTTAAACCTTTTCAAATAGAAAAAACAACAAAGAAAATCATTTTTGTTGACGAAACTATCAATTAAATTTTATATCTTTGTAAACAAGATAACAAGGACTTGCCGTATCCTAAATCAATTATAATCAGGGGTATGCTTTACGGCAGAGCTACTCTATGGAGGAATATTACTATGAAACGTAAACCAAAGATGCACAACGAACAAGAGTTTAACCTTGATAATGTTTATCAAGAGGATGAGCGTCAACTTGATAATTTAGACGATAACTCCTTTGATTTGAGATATAAATGACAATTACTAAGGCTTGTGACATCTATGGAGTTTCCTTGAACAGCGCTTGGTATACGTAGTAATGTTATAAGCTTTTGGCATTATCATATTCTACAAAACTTTCAATTAAACTTGAAAGTAGCTTCTTTTATGTGCGTATACTTGGGTATATTGACAAGAAATCATCAAGTTTAATTTTCATACATAATAGATCTAATTTTATTGACTGATTCTACTTCAAAGTAACTTTATGTGCTATAAATGCTCTAATTATTGTTAATTAAGCAAGAATTATCATCTATTATTATGTTACATAACATTAATTTTTAGTAACTTTGCAACCGATTATGCCGTTTTGGGCTCAGAATAAGTGCTGGATAGATGCTCAGCCGCCCAGCGGTACAAACCCGTTTACAATAAAAAAATGTACGCAATTGTAGAAATTAACGGTCAGCAGTTCAAGGCTGAGGAGGGCAAGAAGCTCTTCGTAAACCACATCAAAGATGCGGAAGAAGGCAAGGCTGTTGAGTTTGACAAGGTTCTGTTGGTTGATAACAACGGAACAGTCACAGTAGGCGCACCAACTGTTGAGGGCGCAAAGGTAGTAGCTGAGGTAGTAGCTCCTCTCGTAAAAGGCGACAAGGTAGTTGTCTTCAAGATGAAACGTCGTAAGGACTACAGAAAGAAGAACGGTCATCGTTCACACTTCACTCAGGTAGAAATTAAATCAATTAACGCTTAACAAGGAGGACTTAAGAATGGCACATAAAAAAGGTGTAGGTAGTTCTAAGAACGGTCGCGAATCAGCTTCAAAGCGTTTAGGTGTTAAGATCTGGGGTGGCCAGAAGATTATCGCAGGTAACATTATCGTTCGCCAGCGCGGTAATAAGCACTTCCCAGGCGAGAACGTTGCACAGGGTAAGGACGACACATTGTATGCACTTGCAGACGGTGTTGTTTACTTCCACAAGGGCAAGTACAACAAGAGTACTGTTTCTGTCCTTTCAGAGGAAGTTTACGCTGCTAAGACTGTAAAGCCAGAAGCTTAAAGCGAAACAAACAAACAACTATTCCAAACAAACAACATAATCCCGGTCTCCTTTTGGAGCCGGGATTCATGCTTTTATAGGAGTACTTTAACCCAAATCGGTCATTAGAGGCTAAATATATTTTGTTTTATTATCGAGCAGATTGTTTGGCTTTGTAACGCAGGCATAGCGGGCTACGTCAAGTTACAAAGACACACAAGATGCCGATAAGAAAATAAAAGATGTTAGGAAACAACACCATAGTAAGAAGAATTATACATATTGTGGTCTAATGACCGATTTGGGTTAAATATGACTCTTTCTATATTAGTTTGTTCTTGAATCAAGTTAATGATTAAATCTACTCACACTAAAACAAAGCCTACTTAAATCATAATGAATGATTTGAGCCCTTGTTCTTACTTCTTAATAAATAAAGTCGCATTATTATTTAACAACCACTTTTTTACACTACCATCAGAATACTTCACGATTTGTAACCCTTCTGTGTTGCATTGAGTATTTATGGTTTCCATATGCTTTTAAATCCGACAATAAATAATGGTCCTTTTAGTTGCTATTCTCAACATAATATATTATATTTGTCATATCAATTCAGTTATAAAGAATTATTTTGATTCACAATTAAAGAATATCTATTATGGTAGTAACTAATGCAATTTATCAAGGGAAGGGACGCGTTGAGGCAAAACACGTAAGATCGGGAGTTCTCGTAACAACAGATGCTGGAAAAGCAGTTGGTGGCCTTGGAGAAAATCAAAACCCTGTTCAACTATTAGGTAACGCATTATCTGCTTGTGTTCTAACTCTTATGGGTTTGCAAGCTGAGCGTGGAGGTGTAGACTTCACTGGCTGTTATGCTGAAGTTGGTGAGTGCGAAGAAGATATGCAAAAGTTCACAGTTACTCGTATTCCGATAACTTTTCATCTTAAGGCTTCATTTGATGAAAAACAGCGTAAGAAGTTTGAGTATATTGCTAACAAAGCATGTTTTGTGGGTAATACGTTAACTGCAGAAAAGGTTTTCACCTTTGTGTACGATTAAAAGCACTATTAATATGTCGACAATATAAGGTAATTAGCTGTCAAACTGCTTATCATCTGTTATATAAAGAAAAGTCCTGCCATAATTTATTAACTGATTATGACAGGACTTTATTCCTTCTATATGCTACTAATTAGTAACTTCCAAAAGAACTTCTTTTTAGCCAGAAGTCTACGTTATGAAAGCTTCCTCTCATCAATTAACCTGGAGTTAGGACTCAAGAAATTAGTCAGTTCTGCAAATCGTGATAACCTTATCAAATGTGGATGAATCTTATTAAGATATGATCTGTCCTCATTATCCATATAATTTGGAATATGAATCGCCCATCCTCCTATTTTTAATACTGGAGCTACATCTTCTGGATATGAATCTCCGACCGCCAATAGTTGCTCTGCTTTTACACCAAACTGCTTGCAAAGTCGTTTATAAGCATCTGGTGTTTTATCCGATACAATAACAATATCATCAAAATAGGGACGTAGTCCCGAGCGTTGAAACTTATTTTCCTGATCAAGCAGTTCTCCTTTTGTAAATACAACCATTCGATATCTACCAGTGTCATGCAGTTTTGCCAATGTTGTTTTAACACCATCGAAAGGATGACCTGGTAATCGCAACAATTCTTTGCTTACCTCGACAATCTGTCCGATATCGTAGCCTTTTACCTTTCCGTGACTGATTTTGACCGCATTCTCTATTAGTGATAGCATGAAAGCCTTACTTCCATAACCAAGGAGTGGTATGTTAGCCTTTTCAGTGGCGCGGAGAGTATGGGACACCTCATCTGCAGAAGCATACGGGGCAAGAATCTCACAGTACACTTTTTCCACTGTATTAAAGTAGGTCTGACTACCCCACAGTGTATCATCAGCATCAAATGCTATAAGTGAAATCTCCGTCATAAGCCTAAAAAATTAGATATTATTGTTATCGTGAACATTCTCTTCTTTATTGAACCTTGTCCAATAAAGGCTGGTCGTAGACGGTAAATAATAAAAATCCTTTCAAAAATAATAAATCCTCCTTTCCTTTCTTTTTGCAGCAAAGATAATCCTTTTTTTCGTCATTACAAGTTTTTTATCAATATTTTTATCAACAAAATTGTTAATTTTACTTTTATTAATTATGTGCAAATACATTGTATTTATCGACAAACCGTATATATGCGTTAATAAACGTATTTTATTTATGCGCTCTGTTAACATTGACAAGCCCTATTTCAACTACGATGTTGAGGTAATTAATACGTTGAAAAATTTGATTAATTCAAATATTTTTGCTTTCTTTGTGGTCGTTTAAATTTGGAAAGAAGATGTATATTTTGAATACTATTCTTTCATAAATTACATCTATAAAGTCCAAATATTTACCTAATTACCTGAACTCGGGATAAGTATCATATCACTCTTCTGTTTGGTTTAGTACAACGGCTCTTTAGACTCAATCTTTTGATTGAACCTAAAAAACAGATTACTTTAGAATAATGTAAGCTGTCCCGAATGTTGCTCTATAGCAAAGTCTATGTTCACTGCTGGCTTCTTCTCAAAGAAGCTGTAGGCTGCAATAGCAGAGAGAACATTCATTGCGAAATTAAATATGCTTCTATGCCTTGAATGCACTAATTGAGCTACATTCTTTAGCTCATCATTGATAGTCTCTATTACAGATCTTTTCCTTAGAAGAAGTCTATCATAAAGTGGCATTAGTTTGTTTTTCATGTTACTCCTAATGCCAGTAACTAAATTTATTCCATCATTGAACAATCGCTCAAATAATCCTTGAGAAATGTACCCTTTGTCTGCAAACAATTTACCAAATACATTGTCTGTCAATCTGTTAAATACATTTTCGTCTCGGTCATCAACATTTGCTTTAGTGAGCATAAAGTTTAGAATCTCACCTCTTTCATTACAGATAAGATGTAGTTTGAATCCAAAATACCATCCCATTGTACTCTTACCCTTGTTGCATAATTTCTAAAAACCTTATTGCGACAAATACGTTTATTATGGCAAACTGGAATACAAGTTGAGTCAATAAAACTAATACCAGTACACCTCCCAAAACAACATATCTGCAGGAACATCATCATCTCTACAGAGACTCTTGCCTCTAATTCAAGAAAACGATTATAAGACAATTGATTTGGAAATAAATCTGCTAAATGCTCTTTTACGAAAAAGGTATAATAGTGACGAAAATTACGATAGGAATTAAAGTGGAAGCAAATTAATATCGTTATGATTTCAGACTTACTCATACGCCACCTGCGATGGCGATGACATCCTTTATTCTTTTCTGAAAGAACTATTTTATCAGTTTCTAACTCAAATTCTTTGCAAAAGTCATCTGCAATACAGAAAATTTCAGTAATTTTGTCCTTGGTAATCATTGTTATATTTATTGTAATTGATTGATTTTCAACTATAAAGTTACAAAAATATAATGAGATTACCAACTTTTTGCAGACTTTTCTTATCCCGAGTTCAGGTTAATTGGAAACTAAAAACAAAATGGAACAAAAACTCTTGACAATAGCCTTAGTATCTTCTGCAATCGGAACAGGTCAGAAAGCTTTAGCTCAAACACGTGGAACAACTACAGATAAGCCAAATGTAATTATTATATTGGCTGATGATCTTGGCTATGGTGATTTAGAGTGTTATGGTGCCAAGAATGTTCAAACACCTAATATTAATAAGCTCGCACAGTCAGGTATACGTTTTACGAATGGACATGCTGTTGCGGCAACAAGTACTCCCTCTCGCTATTCGCTTCTTACTGGTGAATATGCTTGGCATCGAGAAGGTACAGATGTAGCTGCTGGTAATGCTGGTATGATTATAAAACCGAGTCAGTTTACGATGGCTGATATGTTTAAGAGTCGTGGATATGCTACCTGTGCTATAGGGAAGTGGCATCTTGGACTGGGTGACAAAAGTGGTGAACAAGACTGGAATGCACCTTTGCCAGAGTCATTAGGTGATCTTGGTTTTGATTATCATTATATTATGGCTGCTACTGCAGATCGCGTTCCATGTGTCTTTATAGAGAATGGTTCGGTTGCAAACTATGATCCAGCTCACCCAATAGAAGTATCCTATGTACGAAACTTTGAGGATGAACCTACAGGACGTAAGAATCCAGAACTCATTTATAATATGCGTTCGAGTCATGGACATGACATGTCTATCGTTAATGGAATCGGCAGAATTGGCTATATGAAAGGTGGTGGAAAGGCTCTTTGGAAGGATGAAAACCTTGCCGACTCAATACTTGCACACGCAGTGAAATTTATTGAAAACCATAAGAAAGAACCTTTCTTTATGTATTTCGCAACAAATGACGTTCATGTTCCTCGCTTCCCTCACAAGCGTTTCCGGGGAAAGAATACAATGGGAGTGAGAGGTGATGCTATCGTCCAGTTTGACTGGACTGTCGGACAGTTAATGAAGAAACTACATGAACTGAAGATAGATGACAATACACTCGTTATTCTTACAAGCGATAACGGACCTGTCGTTGATGATGGATATCAGGATTGTGCAGAAGAACTCCTCAATGGTCATAGCCCTGCTGGTCCTTTCCGTGGCAATAAATATAGTGCTTTTGAAGGCGGGACAGCTGTTCCATTAGTTATATCTTGGCCTCGTAAGATTAAGGGAGGAATGGTGTCTAAAGCACTTGTGAGTCAGATTGACCTTTTATCTTCTTTGGGTTCACTCGTTCAAGCAAGATTTCCAAAAGGTAGTGCACCTGACAGTCGTGACTACCTCCCTACCCTTCTTGGTAAAGACCTGAAGGGGCGCAACTATGTAATTGGACAATCTAACACACATGTCCTTTCAGTGCTTACCGCTCAATATCGGTACATTGAACCAAGTAACGGACCAAAAATGATTCAATGGGGACCAAAGATTGAAACAGGAAATCTTCCTTTTCCCCAACTTTATGATATGACTGTCAGTCCTTTCGAATCCAAAAATGTTGCTGATGAGCACCCTGATGAGGTTTCTCGTATGCAATTAATATTGAAAGAAGAGAGAAATAGATAGTACTATTAATTAATGTTTGATAGAAATTAAGACCTCCCATTCTTTCGATATAGCTAACAGTAAAACTATTCCATATCTTACAAGAATAGTTTTGTTTTGATTTGCTGTCACTTTTAACACTTCTTGTAATTCTTCTGTATACTAGTAACTATTCAGCGGTATTGATCAGTCTGTATTCTCTCCTGTAAAATCTTCGTATAAAGGCTATAAAGATACTTATTTTTCTTTCGTACTTCAGATTTTCTTTGTACCTTTATACTTATGAAAGAGCAGGTTACGGACATATCAAAAGTATTACAAGCCATGACGGAAGAGATGCGATTATTGCGTGCAACTGTCAATCAGCAGTATGCCGAGATTATTAAATTGAACCGTAACATAAATGCTTTGAACCTCCAAATTCGCAAGAAAGATACGGAACTTATAAAGTTACGGGAACGCTTGGCTAAGTATGAAAAACCTGACAAAAACTCTAATAATAAGCAGTACTCCGCCAAGCAAGGAGCGTATAAAGGATGAGGTTATCAGAAGAACAAGAAGCCTCCGTAAGCCAAGTGGTAAGAAGCCGGGAGGACAAAAGGGGCATGATGGGCATAAGTTGTCTTGTTCTTCCATACCTAACGAGACACTTGATGAGGTACCCAACTATTGCACTCGTTGCGGAGAATCTTTATCAGATACAGAACGTGTGCTTGATTATGTGACGCAGGTTATTTCCATTCCAGAGTTGAAGCCCGTAATCAAGGAAATCCGACACTATGTGATGGTATGCAAGAACTGTGGTGAACGTATTCGGACGGCACCAAGACGGCGATCAAACAACGTGGTATATGATTCAAGCATAAAGGTCTTAGTGGTTTATCTGAGTGTCGTGCAATTTCTTCCTTACGGTCGCATAGCAAGTTTTTTGCGTGAGGTATTTGGACTCACTCCAAGCGAAGGCTCGCTGGTGAACTGGGTAAATGAGGCAAAGAGAAATGCGCAACCTGTGATTGATAAGATTAAAGAATATATCAAGTCATCAGCAGTTGTTGGTTTCGATGAGAGCGGCTTGTACTGTAACAAAAGACTCGACTGGGCATGGATTGCACAGACTGTTTATTACACATTGCTTTTCCGTGCTGATGGAAGAGGATCGAAGGTATTAGCAGACAAATTTGGCGATAGCTTGGAACGAATGACTGCCGTTACCGACCGCCATAGCGCATACTTTGCACTCCATTTCCTCAACCATCAGGTATGCCTTGCTCACTTACTCCGCGAACTGCAATATCTCTCAGAGTTGAACACTGAGCAAGAGTGGTCTGGAAAAGTAACCAATCTGTTCCGTGAAGCTATTCACGAGCGAAATACCAATCCGAACGACGTTATAGACAAGGTGTCATGGACCCGACGTTTAGACAATCTGCTCAAACAGAATATAGAGAAGCTTGGTAAAAAGTTTATTACGTTCAGAAAAGGCTTGGTCAAATGCAGAGATTACATTTTCAATTTCCTCGAAAATCCGATGATACCATTTGACAATAATGGAAGCGAAAGAGAAATACGCAAGCTAAAAATCAAACTGAAAAACTCCTGTACATTTCGTTCAGACTTCGGAGCAGACGCTTTTCTTGAACTTCATTCGATTGTAGAAACAGCTAAGAAGCACGACAAAACTCCATATAATGTGATTCAAGCCTTATTTAAGGTTTGATAAATTGATATGCACTGTATATATCGGGTATCGCTGAATATTACAGTATTTTATTCTTCCCAAGCAAATTGTATCCAGCACTGAGGGTGTGTCAAAATGCAAATTAATAACTTGACAACTTTCAATCTATAAGTAGGAGTCTTCTAAAGGCAAAGAAAAGACCATTTCTTTACTCAAAATCGAGTATAGAAATTGTCATTTTTTATTGGATTGTTTCAAACTGTAAGATTATCAAAATGATATTTGCATTTTGACACACCCTCTTGGGGGGTGAGGCTTTTTTTTATTACATTATGACCACACTCCCCCAATCATCCTACAAGACTACCACATGGAAGGGTGGTGTCACACGTCAGATTTTTATCTCACCTGCTGACGGCGATTTGTCAGCAAGGCATTTCGATGTGCGTATCTCGTCTGCCATTATTGACGACGTGGCGAGCGATTTCTCAGATTTCACGGGTTTCACCCGCTATATCCTACCTTTGGAGGGAGAGATAACGCTGATAAAAGAGCGGCATCGTATCACTTTGTCTCACAATGCTTTGTATAAGTTTGAAGGTGACGAGAAAGTAAGTTCGGAGAATACGCAGGGAGCAGTTGATTTTAATATTATTGTGCGACACGGTATCAGCGTTGAGGTGGGAATTATGGTGGAAGCACAATTCACGGATAGCCGTCGAACGATTGTATTTGCCCTTGAAGATTGCAGTATTGAGGGTGAAACAATCCGTAAACATGATACGGCAATCCTCGAAAAACCTTTCCATCTAAAAGGAAAATCGGTCGTTGTTCGGCTTGAGGAATAGGGGAATATCGCTCTTATCGCCTCCGAGTCGTTCCCATGACTCTTCTTTTTCGTAAAAATAAAGTCATGCTTCTAAAATTTAAGATGCTTAGTAGCGATTGAATTAACGCCCAATTGGCTTGCAAAAGATGCCCTTTTAGACTTTAACTAACGCCCTTTTGAACCCTTACTAAGCACCTTTTGAAATGCATCTATACAACTAATTGATTATAAGAAAGTTACGATGGTTTTGAAAATGCAACCTTTTTGCTCTTTTTTAAGCCTTTCTTCAGCATATTATGTAATATTTTTTTTCTGTGTGGTGATGTTAGGACTAAAGAATGTTAATTTAAACAATCTTTCTTTATAAACATCTGTAATTCAATTTCTTTTGCAAGAAATGATGAACTTAATGTTACTTAAAGATTTCTTTCAAATATTTCCTGACGAAGAAAGCTGTATAGACTATTTTCGTCAGATTCGGGAAGATGTAGGAATTACCTGTCCTAAATGTGGCTATATTGAGCACAAATGGTTAGATGGTAGAAAAGCATTTCAATGTAAGACTTGTGGTTGTCGTACTCTCCTAACAAAGGGTACTGTTATGGAAAGAAGTCACATACCCCCTTATATGATTGTACCGCAAATTACACATCTGATATAAAGTGGAGAAACTATAATATAAGATATTAACATTTGTTAGTCCTAACATCACCACACAGAATAATTTTTCAAAGTTGTTAGAAACTTCACTCTCTCCAGTAAGTAATGGACTAATAAGAGATATTGGGCTAATGAGACTATTAGCTTAATAGGTAGTGTCCTAAAAAGATTAGAATGTAGTTGGGGAATATCATTCCTCATTACTACGGAATGACTACATACTACGTCAATGACATAAAAAGAATACGATTGCGATGTGGCAAATGTGCATTAGTTTGCGTACCATTTCCACATCTATTTCCGTTTTTTCTTGCAAGTTTCGGAAACTTTAACTATCTTTGCACCCGTATCTTAATTATCAGGCATTGAACGTATTAGAGAGACATAACCATTCATGGCAGGTTTCCTTATATAATAAAGGTATATGCGCAATACAGGAAAACCAAGGTTTTTCTGCAAGTTGTCGCGTGAAAAATGCCGTAAACTTATCGTTGGATTATTTGGCAGTTCCAAATAATTTGTTACTCTCTCACATAGGCGCTACTGGCGTAACGTCACCCCAAAACATTCTCGCATACGCGCCCGAGGCGACCCTGCGCAACCCCTTTAGGCAAAGGATTTCACGACGAATCCTCTGTCTGATTTTCCATGTCCTTTCGTCAACTTCTGAAAGGACGAAATAACAACAGAACATTCACATAAACAATTATAAAAATGAAACAGAAAGATTCAAAGAAACAGATGTATATCTGCCCGGCAATCGAGATTGTCGGTGTAGGAATTGAGTCTCTGATGGTAGAGGCAAGTGGCGACCACTCAGGTATCGGACAAGGAGGAACTGTTGGAGATGCCAAACGGTGGTATTTCTTAGAAGAAGACGAAGATGAACAGGAATTTCCCATAGGCAGGAATATGTAG
Source organism: Prevotella melaninogenica (assembly GCF_013267595.1). NCBI lineage: Bacteria > Pseudomonadati > Bacteroidota > Bacteroidia > Bacteroidales > Prevotellaceae > Prevotella > Prevotella melaninogenica. The sequence goes on from NZ_CP054011.1 coordinate 682,120, forward strand.
GAAGATTGAATGAAAAAATGAGTATATAAAAAATTAAAGAATTGAGTATAAAAAAGAATATGAAATACAGAAATTTATTCCATATAGTATTGTTGTTTGTGGGTGTAGTACTCGCGGGGTGTTCCAACGATGAAACCTCGCAAACCGGAAACCGGCAGGACAAGGTGGCGGGCACTGCTACCACAGTCACATTCTCAACCGAAGAGAACGTGACACAAGCCAAGGTCATGACGCGTACCTCCATCAGCCACAACATTGACAATGGGGCTATACCCTATTGGTCGGAAGGAGATAAAATTTGGGTGAAGGATACTGGCGGAAACTTCCAGCAAAGTGGTGCAGGCACATTCAATGCGGACAGGACGCACGGAGTATTCACGTTGTCGGGGACTTTCAGCAATGGGTGTACTGTCAATTATACCGGTGCAAACGGCACAGCAGGCGACAAGGTGACCATCGCTGCTACACAGACCCAAACAGTTCCCAATGATTTTAGTCATGCTGGAGCTTCGGGTGACTGTGGCACCGCTACGGCTTCGGGCACTGGTAATTCGTTCAAGTTCAAGCTCGACCACAAGGCAAGTTACCTCTGCTTCCTGCCTCGCTCGTCGAACGACTATGTCCATCGAAGCAAACTCTTCAAGATTGAGGTGATTTCCGAGGATGCCATCGCCGGGACATACGATTTCTCTACAGGCACCCTTTCCGCAGAGCCTGTGTCAAACAGTTCGAAGTCCATCACTCTGACCACTGGCGGCGGATTCCCCGTCACCAATACGACAACCGATATTGATGCAAACGGTGCCTACATGGTCATCGCCCCAGGTACGCATAGCCTCACCGTGCGCTATTGGCTTAGGAACGAGACCGACAATCCTGACGGAACCATAGAGGGAACCGTCACCAAGTATGTGGACCTTACCTGCGAGGCAGGGAAAATCTACGATGTCACGGCTAATCTGAGTCCACAGGAGCTTTCTTCGGAATACTACATGTGGGATGCCAAGAAGGAGTATTGGTATGGATTCAAGAATGTGCAGCCTAAAGATGCTCTCGGCTATAATGATAATTATCCCAAAAGCCAGAATGCTGATCCGGACCGTTGGTATTATGTACCTTCAACTGGCGTCAACTGGGCTGCAAATACCGCAGCAAATTGCCCTACTGTCAACCAGATCATATGGTATACGCAAAAAGGAGACCCTCATTGGGATGGTACAGAACTCTGGACGCTGCTTGGACGTCTCCGTAAAGGCGGGATGTGGCTGAAAAAGCAAGAAGTGATTGCTGCTGAAAATCATACGACCCCTCAGAATATGTATGCTGCTTACAACGGATTCGATTACCGTCAAGCAACTTACGAGTTCCCTGAATATTCTTTCTCCAACAACAGTGTTGTCAATGGACGTCCTGAAAAATCAAAGATTGCTAACTATTTCTATCTCCCTGCTAAAGGCTTCTATAGAAATGGACAATTACAGTATGTCAGCGGATACGGATACTATTGGTCGGCTACAAGTTCAAAGCAGAACCCTAAGCGTTCTCTCAGTCTGAATTTTTCTTCCACATCGATATCTCTTGGTAGCAACTATCAATTCTATGGTTTTTCCGAAGAACTGAAATATTGATGGACGATTCTCAAGAAGAATGAGATATGTTCCGGCAATCAAAATCCAAACATTAACCAAGCTATCGGGCGGTGCAGATACATATTTTGACTAAATATACTTTAGTGGGATACTACTTATACTTTAGATGCCCACTACTTATACTTTAGTCGTTGTTAACATCTCCGCCGCCCGAAGGCACAAAATAATCAAAACTATCGCATTCTACAAGAAAATGAAGATGAGAGTGAATGGCAAGAGTATCCCAAGTCCGTTTTCGTGGGTTCTGCCATCACTACCGAGCAGGTAGCCAAGCGTGTGGCAGCTGAATCGACCGTAAGCCCTGCCGACGTGCGTGCCGCACTGACGGCATTGGGTGGCGTGATGGGCGACTACATGGCGCAAGGTCGTTCCGTAAAGAGTGTGTAAGTTCTCTCTTCTTTTCTTTGTTTTTTATTCATTCATTTTTCTTTCTTTTGTTTCCAGAATTTCTATTGATATTTTTTTTTGCATATATTGTTTTTGTTTCTTCCATGGCAACACTTGCTAATAGGAAAAGTACCGCCTTGTTTGATGGCATTGATGTTTTCATTTTTATCGTTCTCTTATATTTTCTATTGAGTCTTTCAATCCAATTGGTCGTATATATGTATTTTTGCACTTGCACTGGGAAGCCCATATATGTAAAGTAAGCGATGTTGCGTTCGACTTTATACTTTTTCAATATTGGATATTTCTTTTCCCATTTGGCTACAAAAGTAATAAATTGTTCATATCCCAACAAAGATTCCATCTCTTTGTTTTCTAAAGCAAAGACATCATTGAGTTCCTCAGCCAACTGCGGTTTGTCTTTATGTGAGACACAATTCAGTATCTGTCGCTTGAGATGAACTACGCAAAACTGATGGGCTGCCAGGGGAAAAGTTGCACAGACAGCTACTAAGTCTATCGGAATGACTCCCCGTTCTTTCAACGCTTTAACCTCTTCCTTCCAGCATATATCCCCTTCGCTGAGGTGATTGACAACACTTAACACCTTTCGGCTTCCATCTTCCAATACCCCCTAATTACCACTGCGGCTGCGTGGAATACGGAGAGAAAACTCAACCCAAGTTTAACACCCACTTTCGCCTAATTGTTGCTGTCACCGTACTTTCCTCGTTTTTCTTATGGGCTCTGTGTCCTACAAATTTTATTCTTTTTGAATGGTAAGTGTTTTAAGTTCAACTTATCGTATATCTGTTTTGCTTGCTTCGAAGGACTACTACATTGGCGCATCTCGATGGTTTCACCTAATGGATTCTTCCCTTTTGTGGTGACGAGCTTTTGGGTACTCATACGTCGTACTATCTCGGTCCAGTAACAGGATTCTCCTTCTCGTTTTAATTGACAACGGATAGTGTTTACCACCCAGTAGGCTAATAAACCAAAGAAAAGGTGTGCGTCGCTTCGCTCATCTTTCTGATGATAGATAGGACGGAGGTTGAGTTCATTCTTTAGTTGTCTGTTCGTACATTCTATCTCACGAATGAGATTGTAGTATTCCCATGTCACACGCTCAGAAAGTGTCCTGACATTGCTGCGGAGGAAATAGACTCCGTGACCAGATTCCATTGTCGAGAGGTCTTTTATCTCCCAGTCTACACGCAGCATCTCCTTGAGTTTCTTCTCATTTTTTATGTAGCTTATCTGGTAGAATTTCGCTATAGAAGGGTACTTCTGTATGGCACGTCCTATACGTTCAACAACCTTTTCATAGGTCTTTGTTCCACCTTTCTTGGAGATTCCATCGTTTATCCTCTGCAGTTCCATCTCAAAACGCTCTTTCCAAACCCTGTTCATGGACGACTCTGTCATAGCTTTCGAAGGAGATGTTATTTCGAGATAATAATCCTTATCATCCTCTGTCTTAACCTCTTTCAGCGTTATCTTTTGCCGACGGGCATCCATTACCGTAACGCTCTTATTATCATCACTGAGCGTATAGTCCTTCATTTGCGTACGGGATACGCAGAGATAATTGTAACCCTTTTTCTTTATTAACTCCAAGTTCTCTTCCGTGGCAACACCTGCATCCATGATAACGAGCGTATCCTTGGTTCGTGATGGATTCCTCTTTGCCAGTGTATCAATCATATTGGGTAGAGACTTGGGATCTGCTGTATTACCCTCTAAGATAGAAGAATAACGTATAAAACCTTCTTTATTGATACATAATGCAAGTACAAGTAGCTTACAGTCAGAGCGTTTTTCTTTTGAACGACCGAACTTGGCTTTATCGCTATTACGCTTACTACCCTCGAAATAGAAGTTGGTTAAGTCGAAGAGCATCAACTTGTTGTCTATATTAAAGAGATCGTCAGTAACGCTGCACAAATGACGCTCTAACTGTTCCTTTAGTTCATATAATTTGTCAGTGATTTTATACAGAGAATTGATTCCTGGTGTCCAGCCAGGAACTCCACTATAAAGTTCAGCGGCAGCCGAGTTATCGCGCAAATAATAATAAGATGAACGTTCAGAAACTGCATATACCTTGCGAACAATCAATGCTGACAAAGCCGTGTGTATCGCATTTTCCGTCCACCCGTTTTTGCGCAGAAAACCCTCTAATTGCAGCTTGTCTATTGTCTGCTTGCAGAGCCACTCTGCACCAACATTCCTTGCGTCAGTATAGTTTGCCGTCTCAAGGTCAATATAGTTCTCATATTTTCTCAGCGACTTCTGCTCTTCCTTATTAAACCGATCGATTCCACCTTCTTTCTCCATACGGCTCCACCATTCGTCAGCCTTTGCCTGTTCAATAGGAGTAAGACCGTCAAGGTGTTCTTTGAAAAGCGAGGGTGTACTTCTATTTTTGAAGCGTTCGGTAAGAGCGTATGCAATTTTTCGGACCTGTACAGCAGTAAGTGAAGGTTCGAACCCGATGTTCAACAGAATTAGCGAATGTACATGACCCTGCACATCACGATATGACTCCTTGATGCGATAATAAGGAGCCATGTCGCCTGTGGCAGGGTTGAATCGTGTCTGTACATTTGCGTGCATGAGTGCAAAGTAACAAAATAATTTTGATATGGCTGTGTCCTACAAATCAGATTTTACTCCTCGTTACAATACCCTATACTTGATTATCAATCATTTATCAAATTGATACTACACAAAACATCCCGAAAATTTATGAAAAATAATTTTGCCGGTTAAACTTGGGTTAGCGATAAGAAAGTGGAACTTTTAAGTATAAATAAAGGAACAGAACTCAGCTATAAATAGACAGCTAAAAAATAATAAAGAACACAACGTATTAATAAAAAATAAAAGGAAGACGCTATAAATGTCTTCCTTTTATTTTATAATATCTTGATAAAACGCTTATTACATCATACCACCCATACCTGGAGCAGCTGGCATAGTTGGAGTATCCTCAACCTTGTCTACAATAAGACACTCAGTTGTCAGGAACATACCTGCGATTGAAGCTGCATTCTCAAGTGCAACACGAGAAACCTTAGCTGGGTCGATAACACCTGCAGCACGAAGATCCTCGTAAACATCCTTGCGAGCATTGTAACCATAGTCACCCTTACCCTCACGAACTTTATTTACTACAACAGCACCTTCACCACCTGCATTAGCGATGATCTGACGGAGAGGCTCCTCAATAGCACGACAAACAATATTGATACCTGTCTGCTCGTCAGCATTCTCACCCTTAAGGTCCTTCAATGCTTCCTGAGCACGGATGTATGTGGTACCACCACCAACAACTACACCCTCCTCCATTGCAGCACGAGTAGCACAAAGAGCATCGTCAACGCGGTCCTTCTTCTCCTTCATCTCTACCTCAGAGTTAGCACCAACATAGAGAACAGCAACACCACCAGAGAGCTTAGCCAAACGCTCCTGCAACTTCTCCTTATCGTATGAGCTTGTTGAAGCTGCAATCTCGTTTTTAATTTGAGCCACACGATCCTTGATTACTTCCTTCTCACCAGCACCATCAACGATTGTTGTGTTGTCCTTAGAAATGGTAACCTTCTTAGCTGTTCCCAACATCTCAAGAGTTGCCTTATCAAGTGAAAGTCCCTTCTCCTCGCTGATTACCACACCACCTGTCAACACAGCAATATCCTCAAGCATTGCTTTGCGACGGTCGCCAAAGCCTGGAGCCTTAACAGCACAAATCTTCAAACCTGCACGAAGACGGTTTACAACCAATGTTGTCAATGCCTCTGAGTCAACATCCTCTGCAATGACCAACAATGGACGACCACTCTCAGCAGCTGGCTGGAGAATTGGAAGGAAGTCCTTAACGTTTGAAATCTTCTTATCATAGATGAGGATATATGGGTTCTCCATATCACACTCCATCTTATCTGTATCTGTTACGAAGTAACCAGAGAGGTAACCACGATCAAACTGCATACCCTCAACAACACCGATACTTGTCTCACGAGTCTTGCTCTCTTCGATAGTGATAACACCATCCTTAGACACCTTACGCATAGCATCTGCGAGCAACTTACCTATTTCAGGGTCGTTGTTAGCACTTACAGTAGCTACCTGCTCTATCTTGTCATAGTTGTCACCAACTACCTCTGCAGAAGCCTTAATATGATCAACAACCTTAGCTACAGCCTTGTCGATACCACGCTTAAGGTCCATTGGGTTTGCACCTGCTGTAACATTCTTCAATCCTTCAGTAACAATTGCCTGTGTGAGGATAGTAGCAGTTGTTGTACCGTCACCAGCATCATCACCAGTCTTGCTTGCAACACTCTTAACAAGCTGCGCACCTGCATTCTCAAAGTTATCCTCAAGCTCTACCTCCTTAGCAACGGTAACACCGTCCTTAGTAATCTGTGGAGCACCAAACTTCTTACCGATAACAACATTACGCCCCTTAGGACCGAGTGTTACCTTCACTGCATTTGCCAACTGATCAACACCACTCTTCAAGAGTTCACGTGCGTCTGAATTGAATTTTATCTCTTTTGCCATTTTCTTTATTCCTTATTTTGATTGTTTATTTATGCGTTGTTTGCTATTCTTTTTTATCTCTTATATGTATAACATCATTCTACAAGATATAACAGAATAGCCAAACTACAGCTATTTTAAGACCTTTCTATAAAGAGAGAATAGGAGAAGTGTTACTCAACAACTGCCAACACGTCGCTCTGACGCATCATCAAATACTTCTCACCCTCATTCTCAAGTTCAGTACCAGCGTACTTACCATAGAGAACCTCATCGCCAACCTTGAGAATCATCTCCTCATCCTTAGTACCATTACCAACGGCAACAACTTTACCACGCTGTGGTTTTTCCTTGGCTGTGTCTGGGATGATAATACCACCAACTTTCTCTTCTGCCTGTGCTGGAAGCACGAGGACTCTGTCTGCTAAAGGTTTAATTGTCATAATTGTATATGTTTTAAGATTTTATTTTTCATTCTGTATATGACCTGTCACCAAGTCATTTCGCCTTCAATTATACGAAAACTATGCCAAAAGGACTTACTGACAATCTGTCAGTTCTTCTTACCTATTCGACTAAAAACAAAAGAAAATAATTATCTTTGCATGAGAAAAGAAGTTGGTAAATTAATAAAGGGTTAACAATGAAGCAACTTACCAAGACTATAACAAATAAACTTCAAGCACTATCAGATGCGGAGAAGCGAGAGATTTTCCCGAGGTTCTTTAAGGCTGGCAAAGGAGAATATGGAGAAGGCGACCGTTTTTTAGGTGTCACCGTACCCAATATCAGAGCTATTGCCAAGTTACACAAAGACATATCCATAGAGGAGATACGGGAGCTGATACAGTCAGAATGGCATGAAGTGCGCCTTTGTGCCTTAATCATAATGGTAGAGAAAAGTAAGAAAAAAGACGAAGCTTTACGCAAAGAGCTATTCAATCTTTACCTTTCTCAAACTAAGCGAATCAATAACTGGGACCTTGTTGACCTATCTTGTCGCTTCATCATAGGCGAATACTTACTTGACAAATCACGTGACATTCTTTATCAGTTAGCTCAAAGTCCACTACTATGGGATAATCGTATCGCTATCGTATCAACATATGCATTCATTCGTAAAGGACAATTAGAAGACACCTATGCACTTAGCGACCTCATGATGCAACACCCACACGACCTCATGCACAAAGCTATTGGTTGGATGCTTCGCGAAGCTGGAAAGCGTAATCCTGAGCGACTTTATGATTACGTGATGAGCCATCGAGCAGACATGCCCCGTACCATGCTACGTTATGCAATTGAGAAGTTCTCACCCAAAGAGCGCGCTATTCTCATGAAACGTGCCTAACACTTCCCCACTCTATTACTTCCATTTGGATGCTAATCATACGGTCAGAGAAAGAGTAAAAACAACTCTTTTGTCATATTTTTTCATATACTCATTTTTAAAAGAGCACAAATTGCATTCAAATTAACGCCCAATTGACTTGCAAAAGATGCCCTTTTGAGGTCTTACTAACGCCCTTTTGAAAGCCAAGTAAGCACCTTTTAAAATCTAACCTTGTAACTAATTCATAACAAGAGAGTTACAAAAGCACTTAAAATAGTGTTTTTTGCTTATTTTTAAAGATGTAAAACAAGAAATAATGTAAACAAAATTCGAAACCCCGAGAACATTATTACCTTTCAGAAAACTTATAAATAAGGGCGCCTTTATATGACATAATACTTTGTAATATAGCGTTGTAGAGTATGAACAATTAGAAAGATAGACGAAATATTGATAAGAAAATGAAAGATAGTAATAAACAATACCATTCTAAATAAGAATGATAAATGTTAGGGTATAACGAGTGATTTGAATTAAACTTGAAAAAGTTAAAAACGAACAACATATTTAACTCTCATAATTCATAACATAAAATAATTATATATCCCATATTTTTCTTACCTTTGCATTCAGAACATAATATATAATTTAACGATATAAAAAAGAAAATGAAACCTACATTATTACTCCTTGCGGCAGGTATGGGAAGCCGCTACGGTGGGCTGAAGCAGCTCGACGAACTGGGTCCTAATGGTGAGACCATTATGGATTACTCTATCTATGATGCTATCCAAGCTGGATTTGGTAAGATTGTTTTTGTTATCCGTAAGGATTTCGAGGAGCAGTTCCGCAGCCAAGTTCTTTCAAAGTATGAGGGTCATATCCCTGCAGAACTTGTTTTCCAGAGTATCGATGCACTGCCAGAAGGATTCTCTGTACCTGAAGGTCGTGAGAAGCCATGGGGTACAAACCATGCGGTATTGATGGCAAAAGATGTTATCAAAGAGCCATTCTGCGTTATCAACTGTGACGACTTCTACAACCGCGACTGCTTCAAGGTTATTGGTAAGTTCCTTGCTGACCTCCCAGAGGGTGCAAGAGATAAGTATGCAATGGTTGGTTTCCGCGTAGGTAACACACTGAGCGAGAATGGTACTGTTGCTCGTGGTATTTGCTCTACGGATGCTGAAGGAAACTTGACAACTGTTGTTGAGCGTACAGAGATTGAGCGTCGCGATGGCGAAATCAAGTACAAAGACGACAATGGTGAGTGGGTTGCTGTAGGTGAGAACACTCCAGTATCTATGAATGTATGGGGCTTCACACCAGACTACTTCGAGTACAGCGAGGCATACTTCAAGGAGTTCCTCTCTGAACCAAAGAATATGGAGAATAAGAAGTCTGAATACTTCATCCCATTGATGGTAAACAAGCTCATCAACGATGGTACATCTACCGTGAAGGTGCTTGACACTACCAGCAAGTGGTTTGGCGTAACATACGCTGCCGATCGTCAGAGCGTGGTTGAAAAGATTCAGTCACTGGTTGATGATGGTACATATCCAGCAAAATTGTTCTAATTCATAACCCCTGCCTGGGTACTATCTCCGCATACATTCTTCGGTATTTCAAGATGTAAGACGGGTGTCCAGGCAGGGCTTTTTATTTCTCTCACCTCAATACATATCGGGTATAACACCCACACACCTTTCAAACACACACGAAAGTTTACAGCTATAATGGAATTAAACCTACTAAATCAAGAAGAGATTGCAACACTACGTAATCTTCTTTCCAATGCAACAAACATCGTAATCTGTGCTCATAAGTCACCAGATGGGGATGCAACAGGTTCGTCACTGGCATGGATGCACTATCTAAACCAGATTGGTAAGACCAATATCAAGGTATGTATGCCTGACGCAACACCCGACTTCCTGCATTGGCTTCCAGGACATAATTCCGTTATTCGTTATGACAGACGACCAAAGGAGGTTGAGAAGGCATTTAAGGAAGCAGACCTCGTTTGCTGTCTTGACTTCAACCAAAACTCACGTGTAGATGCTATGCAAGAGGTTTTGGAGTCTTCCACAGCCCCTCGCCTACTCATCGACCACCACTTAGAACCTGAAACAAACAACGCATTGACGGTTTCACATCCAGAAATGTCAAGTACCTGTGAGATTGTCTTCCGTCTGATTAGTCAGTTAGATGGCTACGAGAAGATGACAACTCAATGTGCGTCCTGCATTTATTGTGGTATGATGACAGACACAGGTGGCTTCACCTATAATTCGTCACGCCCAGAGATATTCTATATTATCGGTCAGCTTCTTGCAAAGAATATTGATAAGGACGAGATTTATAACCGTGTATTCCACAACTACTCTACCAATGCCCTCCGCCTCCGTGCACACATCATCCTCAACAAGATGAAGGTGATTGAGGAATTGCACGCATCCTATTATACCGTAACAAAAGAGGAGATGGCACAGTTCCATTTCATCAAGGGAGATATGGAGGGACTTGTTAATATTCCACAGCAGATTAAAGGACTTAAACTAAGTATCTCATTACGAGAAGATACAGAGAAGCCTAAGACCGTACTCGTGAGTCTTCGTTCTTGCAATGGCTTCCACTGTCAACCTATGGCAGCAAAGTTCTTCAATGGTGGTGGTCACGCTGACGCATCAGGTGGAAGACTAAATTGTACCATCGAGGAAGCTGAACAGATTGCTATCAAGGCAATACTATATTATAAAGAGGAGTTACAATAAGTAGAATCCTTTATAGCGAGGAGTATAAACAACAAAACACTTCATAGCTAAATCCACTTGGAAAGCTTAGATTTATCAGGTTATGAACATATTAGAATTATCCAAAAAACGCTTTTCTGTACGTAAGTATAGTGACACTCCTGTATCAGAAGAGGACTTACAATATATCCTTGAGGTGACACGTATGGCTCCATCAGCTGTCAATAAACAGCCATGGAAGTTTGTTGTTGTTAAATCAGATGCGGCACGCAAGCAGCTACAAGAATGCTACGACCGTGATTGGTTCAAGTCCGTACCGCTCTACATTATTTGTATGCGTGAGGTTGACAGCAACTGGATACGCAAAGAAGACAACAAGCAGCATGGCGATATTGATGTTGCCATTGCTACAGAACATCTTTGCTTGGCTGCAACAGAACGAGGCTTAGGTAGTTGTTGGGTATGTAATTTTAATGTAGCCAAACTAAAGGAGACCTTTCCATATACAGGTTTTGAGCCTGTTGCCATCATTCCTATCGGTCACATAGCTGACGACTGTCCAAGGAATGAGAAGAAACGAAAGACATTAGAGGAAATTTCAGACATCATATAATCTTTACAAACGATTTCTGTTGTCTATTCAACATATCCCACATAGGTTATTCATTAGCATCTTATACATATAATGTAACGACCATAACGAATCGTTCTTCTTATCTTCAACCGATGTGCTGACGCTCCGCACCAATGGTGCTAATGGTTCGCACTAATGGTGTTGACGCTCCGCACATCACAACACGATGCTGAAATGAAAGCAAGATGCTGGTAGAATCAGATTCGGAACTTACCTTATAACATTCAAGCAGAGGGATCCTCTGCACTTTAACATCTTAATTCAACAATCAATTATGCGTATTCTTGGGAACATTATTTGGTGGATATTCGGCGGATTAGAGGCTGCTATCGGTTATTTTACAGGTAGTTTAGCACTTGCCATCACCATTATCGGCATACCAGCTGCAGTACAAACATTCAAGCTCGGACTCTTGTGCCTATGGCCTTTTGGTGCAGAAGTGAAAGATGGAGAAAGTCTTTCAGGCTGTATCACCATTCCACTCAATATCATTTGGATTATCTTTGGCGGCTTATGGGCATGTTTGACCCATATTCTCTTTGGTATCCTCCTTGCCATTACGATTATAGGTATTCCTTTTGCAAAACAACACTTCAAAATGGCAGGACTGTCACTTGCGCCATTCGGCAAGGATGTTGAACTTCACCTTTAATCCAAAGACAAGAAATAAAAGCATTTGATAATCATTTGAATTAAATTCTTTTAAATCCTTGGTAGAACTATTAAAAGTCAGTATCTTTGGCAAAAACAAAGGAGAAAAAGCCCATGATTACGCAAGACAACTTCAACCAGGAATACGCTGACCCTATAGAGGAGCAGCAGATTCGCCATTTCGTGTGCATCGAAATGGGGCGACAGATACATAGATACATCAAAGCCATGCACGGCAGCAAACAACAGATGCTACGTTTTGAGGAGCATCTGAAAGACCTACCGATGAAAGAAAAGGAGGCTGCTATTGCACGATACATCGACTTGAACCGCAAGGTTATCAAAGGATTAGACATGAAGATTGTCTTAGCTCGTGCTATGGCAAACTACTCTGACACCTTCGATTACCTCGTAACATTGGTCAACGATAAACGAAAGATGGTGAAGTATCTGAACCTTATACGTGAGATTTACATTCAGTATCATGAGGTTATCGAACGAAAAGGGAAGTTTGGTATTCTCGATCACAGAGGACGTACACTCGTTGAACCGAAGTATGAGTTCCTTCGTACTTGTTATGTCTATGTTGACGACTTACGAACAATGCCGCTCATAGCCCAATTAGATGGTAAACTTGGCTTGATACTTCCTGACGGTAAGGATACTATTATTACACCTTTCATTTATGACAGTATATCGCTAAGAGATGAACCACCTTATTTCGAAGCAAAAAAAGGAAATAAAAAGATTCTGCTTAACACTGATGGTGAAGAGCAATAAAACAAAAAAGAACTGTAACTGCCAAAGCGGTTACAGCTCTTTTAATATTACAATATAATACGATTTAAATCTTCTTCAGCAAAGCAGCCAAACCTTCAAGCTGTTCCTGCCACATAGTAATCTTACTATTCACCTTGTCAAGATCAACACCCTGATTCAGTTCTGGTGAATCACGTTGCTGCTGCAACAAACTGATATACTGATTTACAAGTGCCATCTTAGCCTTGACTGTCTTCTTCTTTGGATAGCCACGCTTCTCAACCTCACGCTGGTACTGCTCAGATATTGCATTGATCTGACGACCACACTCTTCATACTGGCTCAACCATTGCTGGTAAGCTGCGCTATTCTGCTTGTTTTCAAACTGTGTAATGTTTGCAGATTCACCTATCTGCTCATATGAGCTTTGTGCCATACCCATCATTGGAAGGGCTAACAAAGCAATAACCAATAATTTCTTAACTCTCATAATTGTGTTCTTTTAAAATCAAATATCGCTTACAAATATAAAGTAAATATCAGAAAGAACCAAAGTTTTTTTTGTAATTTTGCATCTTGCGATTAATCCTTTAAATCTCTTTTAAGAGTATGTAAGGATAAATGTAGAATAAAGTTGAAAAATATGAATAAATATATTGAGGTAAAAGGAGCTAAGGTTAACAACCTAAAAAATATAGATGTAAGAATCCCTCAAGGTAAGTTTGTTGCCATTACTGGCGTATCAGGTTCGGGCAAGTCATCGCTTGCTTTCGACACACTCTACGCTGAAGGACAACGCCGATATGTGGAAAGTCTTTCTGCTTATGCCCGTCAGTTCTTAGGCAGAATGTCTAAACCTGAGGTCGACTTCATCAAAGGACTCCCCCCTGCTATCGCCATTGAGCAAAAGGTTATTTCACGTAATCCACGCTCAACGGTGGGTACTTCTACCGAAATATACGAATATCTCCGTCTTCTCTATGCCCGCATTGGTAGGACATTCAGCCCTATCTCTGGCGAAGAAGTGAAGCATCACTCTGTTGAAGACGTCATTGAGAAAGTCATGTCCTACTCAGAAGGGACCAAGTTCTGTATCCTTGCCCCACTCCACATTGTTGAAGGACGAAGCGTACAGAACCAACTTGAGATGGAGATGCAGGAAGGTTATGCACGTATCTATGTAGATAACGACTTTATCCGTATAGAAGATTGGCTTGAACAAAACCCTGCTGATGATGACAATAAAAGCACGGCAAAGGACAAAGCAAAGAATATCTATCTCGTTATTGACCGTTTATCAGTTGACAACTCCAAAGATACACTGACCCGACTCACTGACTCATGCGAGACCGCTTTTTATGAGGGCGACGGCAACATGCAGTTAATGATTCTGCCAGCCAAGCTTACTTACGATTTCTCTACACGCTTTGAAGCAGACGGCATACGCTTTGAAGAACCGAACGATAATATGTTTTCGTTCAATTCTCCCCTCGGTGCCTGTCCTACTTGTGAGGGTTTTGGTCGTGTCATCGGAATCGATGAGAAGTTAGTCATCCCTGACTCCTCTCTTTCTGTCTATGATGGTTGCGTACAATGTTGGCATGGTGAGAAGATGGCAACATGGAAAGATGAGTTCTGCAGACGTGCAGCAAAAGACAACTTCCCTATCTTTAAACCTTATTTCGAACTAACTAAAGCAGAGAAGGAAAGTCTTTGGGAGGGTCTACCAAGCGAAAGAAAGAAAGATATTCACGACCGTATCTGTATTGACACCTTCTTCCAAATGGTGAAAGAGAACCAATACAAGATTCAATACCGTGTCATGCTCAGCCGCTATCGTGGTAAGACTGTTTGTCCAGACTGCCATGGCACGAAGCTAAAGAAGGAAGCTACATGGGTGAAGATTGGAGGTATGGCTATCACCGAGCTCGTTGATATGCCAATCATCAACCTTAAACAATGGTTTGACAATCTAAAATTAACAGAGCATGAAAAGGAAGTCAGTAAGCGACTGATGACCGAGATAACAAGTCGTTTGCAGTTCCTTTTAGACGTAGGATTGGGCTACCTCACCCTTAACCGCCAATCTAACTCATTGAGTGGTGGTGAGAGTCAACGCATCAATCTCACAACTTCCCTTGGTTCTTCCCTCGTTGGCTCACTCTATATACTTGACGAACCTTCCATTGGTTTGCATAGTCGTGACACCGACCGTCTCATTCATGTACTGAAGGAACTTCAAGCATTAGGTAACACCGTGGTTGTCGTGGAACATGATGAGGAAATTATGCGTGCTGCTGATTACTTGATTGACGTTGGACCAGACGCAGGTAGACTTGGTGGAGAGATTGTATTCGAAGGTAAAGTATCTGATATCAAGCGAATAGAGGGAGATATTAAAGAAAAAAAGAATGCTCAATCACAGCAATTATTAGAGCAGTACCCTCGTTCATATACCATTAAATACCTCACAGGAACGGAAGTTATCGAAACACCTACAAGTCGTCGACCATGGAATATGGCGATAGAATTGAAGGGAGCACGCATGAATAATCTTAAGGGTGTTGACGTAAAGTTCCCTCTGAATGTCTTTACTGTAGTGACAGGAGTCAGTGGTAGCGGAAAGTCTTCCCTTGTGAAAGGTATACTCTACCCTGCCCTCAAACGCCATTTGGATGAGGTTGCCGACACACCAGGTGAATATTCTTCTCTTGGAGGTGACTGGAAGCAGATTAAACACGTTGAGTTTGTAGATCAGAACCCTATCGGTAAGAGTACACGCTCTAACCCTGCCACTTACGTAAAGGCATACGATGAAATAAGAAAGCTATTTGCAGACCAGCAGTTATCAAAGCAGATGGGCTTTACACCACAGTATTTCTCATTCAACACTGAGGGGGGACGCTGCGAAGAATGTAAGGGTGCAGGTGTCATTACAGTGGAGATGCAGTTTATGGCAGACCTTGTCTTAGAGTGCGAGGAGTGTCACGGACAACGCTTTAAGCGTGAGATTCTTGACGTACAGTTCCAAGGTAAGAATATCAACGACGTCTTGAACATGACTGTGTCTGAGGCTATCCAATTCTTCAGTGAGCACAAACGCAAAGCGATTGTCAACCGATTGAAGCCTTTAGAGGATGTTGGATTAGGCTACATCAAACTCGGACAAAGTTCTTCTACCCTCTCTGGTGGTGAGAACCAGCGTGTGAAACTTGCCTACTTCATTGGACAAGAACAGCAAGAGCCAACACTCTTCATCTTTGATGAGCCAACAACAGGTCTACACTTCCATGATATCGATCGTCTACTGCATGCTTTCAATGCGCTCATCGAACGTGGACATACGATATTAGTCATCGAACATAACCTTGATGTCATCAAGTGTGCTGACCATGTCATCGACCTTGGTCCTGATGGAGGTGATAAGGGTGGAAACCTCGTAATAGCTGCTACACCAGAAGAGGTGGCTCGCTGCAAGGAGAGTTTGACAGGTAAATATTTAGCTGAAAAGCTAAAGTAGATGAACTTCTATAACTTAGCGTAGCAAGCCCCTAATCAAATAAGCACTATGTGTTTAGGACTGTGTAGCCCTTTTTTGATAATAAATTACACACCTTCTAATAGATGGATTACAAGGCATTTAGTGCTTAGCACCATTAGTGCGAACGCTCCGCACAACATGTGCGGGGCGTTCGCACATTATGTTTTAGGCAACAATACGTTGATAAAAGGATAAAAAGAAGAAAGGATTATCACCCTTATAATAAGATAGCAAGACGCTAATCGACTCACTCATACGATAGAGATATTGGTCATTCAAATATGATTACATGATAAAAGGCTGAACACTTTATTTGAGTCCAGCCTTTTATTATATCATAAAATCTGATTCCGTGAATGGCTACTTTTATGCAACCTTCTCCAAACGCTTCATCATCAAGAACATGAAGCCAGCAGAGAGAAGACAAAGTACAATAAAGACAGACCATACAATTGTCAGAGGTATGTCATTCCATAAGAAACCACCGACACTAACAAGCAGGTTACCGATAGCTGTAGCAACAAACCATCCACCCATCATTGTACCCTTATACTTTGGAGGAGCAACCTTACTAACGAAGCTGATACCCATAGGACTAAGCAACAACTCACCAAAAGTAAGAATGAGATAGGTACCAATCAACCAGTTACCAGAAGCAAAAGGAACAGTCTCGCCTGCAGCCTTTGCTGCAGTCTGCTCGTTAGGAGTAAGCAAACCACGTGATGCCAAAACCATAAGCAAGTAAGCACTACCTGCGATAATCATACCGTAAGCAATCTTACGAGGCGCAGTTGGTTCCTTACCTTTAGCTGCTAAAGCACCAAAGATTGCCATACTGACAGGAGTCAAAGCTACTACATAGAATGGGTTAAACTGCTGGAAAATAGGAGCACTAACATCAACAGGACCACCAATATTATGATACTTATAAACCAATACTCCTACGGCTGCAAGGAATACAACAGTAGAAATCAGCTTAGCCTTAGAAGTTTTACTCTGGAAGAATGACATTAGACTGTAAATCATGAAGATAATCATCACAAGGTTGATTACATCAAATGCCATTGTTTGCACACCCTCTGACTTTGGACTAACAAACTCATCGGCGAAGAAAGTCAGTGTAAGACCATTCTGGTGGAACGACATCCAGAAGAAGATAACGACAGCAAAAACAAGACAAAGAGCAACAATACGCTCCTTAGTTTGCTGTGGAGTAAGTTCTTCCTCAGTACCAGCCGTGTCAGTTTTCTTGCTCTTACCTGCGCCAGCCTCAACATGTCTGAATGTGCTGCGGAAAGCATAATAAATCATCATAGAAACGATCAAAGAAACACAAGCAACTGCAAAAGAGAAGTGGTAAGCATCATTACCAGAATAGCCAAGCGAATGCTCAGCCCATTCCTTAATTCTCACAGCTGCTGTAGGAGCAAAGAGTGCACCAATGTTGATTGCCATGTAGAAGATAGAGAAACCTGAATCGCGCTTTGCTGACAGTTCTGGTGCATCATAAAGATTACCCACCATCACCTGTAGGTTACCCTTGAACAAGCCTGTTCCAAGACTAACAAGTAGCAAAGCACCAAACATTGCTGCATAGCCCATTACTCCTCCACCCAATGGGATAGACAAGAATAGATAGCCCGCAAACATGACGATAATACCAATAGTCACCATCTTTCCATAGCCAAACTTATCGGCCATGATACCACCGACCAATGGCAAGAAATAAACTAAGGCAAGGAAAACACCATAAATCACGCCAGCTGTATTACCAGATAACCCGAAATTGGCTCTTAAAAATAAAGAGAAAACAGCTATCATGGTATAATAGCCGAAACGCTCACCAGTATTGGCTAATGCCAATGCGTACAGTGCTTTAGGTTGGTTCTCAAACATAATGATAAAATTATAGGTTAATTATTACTTTGTTTTTACAATGTCAAAAAGGTATGTAGCCTTAACTACGATATTACCATAGTTAGACTTGCCAAAATAGTCTTTCTTTGAACTTCCATAAATATTGCCCAATCCATAGTAGTAACGGGCTTCAAGTAGGAAATGACCTACATGTCGGTTGCTATACTCTAAACCTAAGCCAGCTGCAATACCGTAGTCTAACTTCTTTTCTACTGGCATTGACTCCTGTGCTGTTACCGCATTGCTTCGCCCTGTACCATCATTGGCAAGGTTAGGAGTATCATAATTCTTAGAAGTTGACTCTCCCAAATAGAGTCCTAACTGTGGTCCTGCTTGGAAGAAGAAGTTAAAACCATTCTGTTCACGCCCCCATGCAAGGTGTGCGAAGACCGGAATCTGAATATAGTTAACAGTGCGTGAATACGCTTCAGCATCCCCATTAGAGTTGATAACAGGCTGATCAGTACCCGTCAGTATCTTCTCTTTCCATCCGATTGAGGCATAGTTCACCTCACCATAGATAGAACAAATAGTATTAAAGTACTTCTCGCACACATAACGCACACTCAATCCTCCAGTTACTCCACCATGCATAGATTGTCTTACACTCGGAGTGAAGCCCACATTAGAGAGTACGTAACCACCATTTACACCAATAGCAAAGTCGTTACGATGGTCTCCTATCTGCGCTGCAGCAGTCAACGGCAGCGCAAGTAGGACAACAACTAATAATCTTGAGATTCTATTCTTCATTTTTGAATAAGGTTCTCTACAACTGTTTAATAGACAAGATTCTCCATTGTCTGGTCTGTCTTGAAGTGAACCAGCTGGAAGTTATCATTGATATATCCGCCCTGTCCTACACGAACAAAGTCATAACGTGTCTGCAATGGACGATACTTAACCTCAGCAGCAGTACCCTTAAAGTTCTTTCCATTAGCCTTTAAGCCACGTACAAAGAACTGTGCTTGATCATAGCCAGTAATTGCCATACGTGGAATATACTGTCTTGACATAGGCTCACCATACTGCTCTGTGTACTTTGCTTCGAGCTCCTTTGTCTTATCCGCTGCCTTATTATAATAATAGGTAGATGGTATATAAGTGTTATACTTGAAGTATTGGTCAAGATAATAATCCTGATAAACAAACCACTGGTTATAACCATAAAGGCTAATCGCAATACCAGGGCGCGCTTTCTTCAACTGAGCCAGTTTATTAAACACCTCATTTAACTGTGGACTTTTCTCTGAATTAAGAATCACAACATTTGGACGAGTAGCATCAAAATGCTTTGAAAAGTCTGCATTCGATGACTTTAAACTTGTGAGATTATACTTGATTTTCTGTAAATCAAGCTGCTTTCTCAAGCTTGTTGTGAACTCACCCACCTGACTTGTCTCGTCCTTACAATTAATAAAGATTGGATGATGTGACTTCTGGAAACGCTCTAAGAAAGCTGCTATCGCCTTGTTTGTCAACGAAGCCTCTGTCTGATATACTTGGAAAATATTAGAATTTGTTTCAACATCATTGCCTGTTATAGAAAAAGGAATAACAAGTTTAATATCGTACGCACGGCAGAAGTCCGCCAATGGTTTTACCTGTTCTGAATAAAGAGGGCCAAAAATAACATCTAACTTTGAAGCATTTGGCTCAAGCAAGGTATTACGAATATCAGCACCCTTAGGTACATTCCAAGCGTGAACCTCTGTTGTAATTCCCTCACTCTTCAATTGATTAAGAGCCAACAAGATACCACGATAGTATTCAACCATACGTTTTCCATCTCCATCTTGATTGTGCAAAGGAAGCATAACACCAACTCGGATAGCATTAACAGCCTTTACTGGAGCCTGAGCAACAGTAGACTTTGCAGCAGCTTTCTTGTCCGTCTTACCTTTCACAGAACCATCTGGAAGGAAATCGCCCTCCTTTGAATATGGGACAAAGATTAAATCACCTTTCTTCAGTTCATAACCAGCCTGCTTCATTGCAGGATTAGCATCAAGAAGTTGTGGAATAGTAACACCATATTCTTTAGCAATACCAAAGATAGTTTCCTTACGTTTCACCTTATGTTGATCACGCCATTGAACACTTTGAGCCAACACGCTATAACTAAAAGTCATAGCCAAAAATAGCATAAGATATTTTAAATAATTTCTCATAAACATACTTTTGTTTTCAATCAGTAACAAATTACAACTGCAAATATACAAAAGAAATCTGTAATCAAAAGATGTAGAATGATAAAAAACACAAAAACGCTTACACCATTTCATTTATTATTACCAAATAAAGCATTCTTGTCTGAGTTTCCAATAATCTCTTAGCAGATATTATTTTACGACATCAATCACCCTTTCCTACCATTTTCTTTCATGATACTGATGCTCAACACCAGTGGTGCGAAGCATCAACACCAATGGTGCTAAGGCTAAGCACCAATGGTGCGGACTATTAAACACCTTACAAAATATTGTTAGAACTAAGCCACTTCGTTGTTAGAAAAAGAGTTAGAACACCCCACCCGAACATGACAGAATTGATATAAGCCTTCCTTTCTCAAAGAGAATACAATATTGTCAGTTCTTAAGAAGTGCCATAGCAAGAGAATATGCTATTTGAGTTTAGCAGATAGAAATACATATTATTATCCTATTCAGGCAGATAGATTTACTTGTTTGTATGGGAAAAATTGTGTAAATTTGCACGATTATACATTTTTCAAGGTAACATCAAACGAACTATTGGAATGAAACAATATAAATTTAGACTATTGGGGATGATGGTGTCTATGCTTTTCTCTTCTATAGCATGGGCACAAGATTGCCAACCCTCAGGTAAATATACCGATGCAAATGGTGAAACCAATACAATTGCCGCAGGTGACACTTATGTTGGTTCAGCTCCTTTGACGATTGAGTTCTCAGCCAATCCACCTACAACAAAGGACGCAGCAACCCATTACGAATGGCATTTCTTCAATCAACAGAATCCTCGCTCGGCTTTTCTTATCCGTTATGATGAGAATACCGAATACACCTTTACAGAGGCAGGAACAACGAGAGTAGTGCTTTATGAAATCCTGAATGGTGACACCACACGCTACAACGCTATTAGTTTCTCCATCAGTGAGAGTAGCCTACAGATGCCTAATGCTTTCTCACCCAATGGAGATGGTATCAATGATATCTATCGTGCAAAGCCTGGATATAAGAGTATTGTAGAGTTTAAAGCTATCATCTTTAACCGTTGGGGACAAAAGATATACGAATGGAACGACCCTGCTGGTGGCTGGGATGGTAAGTATAAAGGCAAAGATGTTGCCCAAGGGACTTACTTTGTCAATGTAACCGCCAAAGGAGCTGACGGCAAAGAGTTCCACATTCGACGAGATGTTAACCTCCTCAGAGGTTACACACAGTCGACGAGGTGATGTTGGATGGGTGATAGGTGGTGAGTGATGGGTGGTGATGAATAGTATTTTTCATCGGTGGTTATCATTAAAGAAATCATCAACATGGTGCTAATCCTCAACACCCATCAACACCCAACAATTCATCAACACCCAACATTCAACACCCATCACCCAACATTTAACACCCAACAACCCCATGAATGAGAAAATAGAAGTCTTCGGAGCCAGAGTACATAATCTGAAGAATGTAGACATAACCATCCCTCGTAACTCACTTACCGTCTTCACTGGACTATCTGGTTCAGGAAAGAGTTCGCTTGCATTCGATACTATCTTCGCCGAAGGTCAGCGTCGATACATTGAAACTTTCTCTGCTTACGCACGCAACTTCCTTGGAAACATGGAGCGTCCAGACGTAGATAAGATTACAGGACTATCCCCTGTCATCTCCATTGAACAGAAAACAACAAATAAAAACCCTCGCTCTACCGTTGGTACAACTACAGAGATATATGACTACCTCCGCCTTCTCTTTGCACGTGCAGGTGAGGCATACTCTTATATGAGCGGTGAAAAGATGGTGAAATACACTGAGGAAAAAGTGGTGGACATGATTATGTCTGATTATCAAGACCGCAAGATATATATTCTCTCGCCACTTGTTCGCAACCGTAAAGGTCATTATCGTGAGCTCTTTGAGCAGATGCGACGCAAGGGATACTTGTATATTCGTGTCGATGGAGAGATACAAGAGCTAACACGTGGTATGAAGGTTGATCGCTACAAGAACCATAATATCGAGGTTGTTATCGACAAGATGAAACTCGGTGGTACGGAGAATAACACGCTACGTGAGCGTTTGGCAAAGACCGTTTCAACGGCAATGAAGCAGGGAGAAGGCTTGATAATGATTCTTGATAACGAACGAGACGAAGCCAAGTACTTCTCTAAACGACTGATGGACCCTGTTACGGGCATCGCTTATAAAGACCCTGCACCAAACATCTTCTCATTCAACTCACCCGAAGGAGCCTGTCCACAGTGTAAAGGTTTGGGTGTGATTGATGAGATTGACTTGAAGAAAGTGATTCCTGATGACAAACAAGACATTTATAGTGGTGCAATAGTTCCTTTAGGGAAATACAAGAACCAGATGATTTTCTGGCAGATAGACGCTCTCTTAAAGAAGCATAATTGCGACCTTAAGACTCCAGTCAAGGATATACCAAAGGAAGCTATGGACGAGGTTTTGTATGGTTCTTTGGAAAAGTTGAAGATTGCTAAAGAGCTTGTACACACCACCTCCGATTACTTTGTGTCCTTTGATGGTATCATTAAGTATCTCCGTACGGTTATGGAGAACGATGATTCCTCAGCTGGAAAGAAGTGGGCTGACCAGTTCATAGCCGAAGCACAATGTCCAGAATGTCATGGTCATCGTTTAAATCGTGAGGCTCTATCCTATAAGATATGGGGTAAAAACATTGCTGACCTTGCTGAAATGGATATCAACGAGTTGAAAGACTGGGTTGATCATGTTGAGGAACACATGAGCGAGAAGCAGCGTACTATCGCCGTTGAAATCATAAAGGAGATTCGTAAACGTATAAACTTTCTACTCGATGTGGGCCTTGATTACCTTGCATTAAACCGTCAAAGTGCTACGCTTTCTGGTGGTGAGAGTCAACGTATTCGCCTTGCAACACAGATTGGTTCACAACTTGTTAACGTGCTCTACATTCTCGATGAGCCTTCTATTGGTCTTCATCAACGTGATAACGAGCGTCTCATAAACTCTCTGAAAGAGTTACGTGACATGGGAAATACGGTTATCGTTGTTGAACACGACGAAGACATGATGCGTGCTGCGGACTGGATTGTAGACATCGGACCAAAAGCTGGACGCAAAGGTGGTGAGGTTGTCTTCCAAGGGAAGCCTGCAGACATGCTCAAGACACACACACTCACAGCACAATACCTGAATGGTGAACGTGCCATTGAACTTCCTAAGGAGCGCAGAGAAGGAAATGGAAAGACCATACAACTCACAGGTTGTAAGGGTAATAACCTAAAAGACGTGAACGTTACCTTCCCACTTGGCGAACTAATTGTCGTCACTGGTGTGTCTGGTTCAGGAAAGAGTACACTCATCAATGAGACTTTACAGCCTATACTTTCACAACACTTCTATCGCTCTCTGAAACGTCCTATGCCTTACGGAAAGATTGAAGGCATTGACAACATTGATAAAGTGGTGAACGTTGACCAAAGTCCTATTGGTCGTACTCCACGCAGTAACCCTGCAACTTATACAGGCGTGTTCTCTGATATCCGCCAACTCTTCGTCAATCTTCCCGAAGCTAAGATTCGTGGTTATAAGCCTGGACGATTCTCTTTCAATGTAAAGGGGGGACGCTGTGAGACCTGTGGCGGTAATGGTTACAAAACCATCGAAATGAACTTCCTGCCTGATGTGATGGTACCTTGTGAGGTTTGCCACGGCAAACGCTATAACCGTGAAACCCTTGAAGTACGCTTCAAAGGTAAGTCTATTGCTGATGTGCTCGACATGACTGTCAACATGGCGGTAGAGTTCTTTGAGAACGTACCACAAATCCTGCCGAAGATCAAGGCATTACAGGATGTTGGCTTGGGCTATATCAAGCTTGGACAAAGTTCCACCACCCTCTCTGGTGGTGAGAGTCAGCGTGTCAAACTTGCAACCGAACTTGCAAAACGTGACACTGGTAAGACACTTTACATCCTTGATGAGCCTACTACAGGTCTTCACTTTGAAGATATACGTATCTTAATGGACGTATTACAGAAACTTGTTGACCGTGGCAACACCGTTATCATCATCGAACACAACCTCGATGTCATCAAACTTGCAGACTACATCATTGACATGGGACCAGAAGGTGGTCGTGGTGGCGGTCGCATGTTGAGCTGTGGTACACCAGAGGTTGTGGCAAAAAACAAAGAGAGCTACACTTCTCGCTTCCTTGCTAAAGTACTAAAGTAAGACATATTCTATAGGCAATAAAGAAAGAGTTTTCAATTCTTTTCTTTGGATAATTGATAAATTAGTCCTAATTTTGCCAAAGGACAGTAGTAAAGGACAGCTATACAACGGTACAGACTGGTCCTCCTTACTTTACAATCCATTAAGAAATTAACACATTGTCTATATCACCTAAAATTATGGATAAGAAAGAATACTTACGTTCATGGGCTGAAACCTACAAGAACGACCTAACAAACAACATTATGCCTTTCTGGTTGAACCATGGTTGGGACAAGGAGAATGGCGGTATATACACCTGCTTGGATCGTGATGGATCATTGATGGACACGACCAAGTCGGTGTGGTTTCAAGGACGATGGGCCTTCATCTGCGCTTTTGCATACAATAATGTAGAGAAGAATCAGGAATGGCTTGAGGCATCAAAGTCTGCCATTGACTTCATTGAGAAGCATTGCTTTGACGAGGATGGACACATGTATTTTGAGGTAACAGCAGAGGGTAAACCACTGCGTAAGCGTCGCTATGTTTTCTCAGAGACTTTCGCTGCAATAGCTTTTGCCGAATATTCTTTGGCTACAGGTGATAAGCATTATGCAGAAAGAGCGTTGCAGGTATTCCACGATGCACAGCGTTTCCTCTCTACCCCGGGCTTCCTTCCAGCTAAATATGAGGCAGGTGTAGAGATGCAGAGCCACTCTATCATTATGATTCTCATCAACGTTGGCTCACGTCTGCGTGCAGTGATTGACGACCCAACACTAACCCAGCAGATTGACGAGTCTATCTCGTTGCTCCGTCGCTACTTCATGCACCCAGAGTTTAAGGCATTACTTGAAACAGTCGGCCCAAAGGGAGAGTTCATTGATACTAATGCAACACGTACTATCAACCCTGGTCATTGTATTGAAACTGCATGGTTTATCATGGAGGAAGCTAAGTTGCGCAACTGGGATAAAGACTTACTCGACACCGCCCTCACTATCTTCGATTGGTCATGGGACTGGGGATGGGACAAGCAATATGGCGGTATCATCAACTTCAGAGACTGCCGTAACCTCCCACCACAGGACTACTCACAGGATATGAAGTTCTGGTGGCCACAGTGCGAGACAATCATTGCCTCCCTCTATGCTTACCTTGGAACAGGCGATGAGGAGTATCTCTATCGTCATCAGCGTATTAGCGAGTGGACATACGCTCACTTCCCTGACCAAGACTATCCTGAGTGGTACGGTTACCTACATCGTGACGGAACCGTTGCACAGCCTGCAAAGGGTAATATCTTCAAGGGTCCGTTCCACGTTCCACGTATGATGATTAAGGGCTATATGCTCTGTCAGGAGATATTGAAGACTATGGAATAGTCTGATATACCAAAAGATAAAATAAAAACTCCCATAACATTACCAGCAATGGCTTGTTATGGGAGTTTTTTATAATACTCATTATGACCTTTTTAGTCCATTGTCTACTGACGTATTAACGCCCAGCACACATCGTGCGGATGCTTAGCACCATATGTGCTAACGGCTAACACCAATGGTGCGGAGTACTTAATACCTAACAATAGGCTATTAAAATGAGTATTGTTTGTGGTTAGAGGAGAGCTTTCTGCCCTAAAATGGAAAGCCTTAGATAGTATTAAGAATACCCTCACAACCGTCTTCTATTAAATCAAGAGCTAAGTTAAAATCTTCAGCATCACCATAATAAGGATCAGGAACACAAGTAGCAGAAGGATGTTGAGTAAAGAAATCTGCCATTCGTACAACCTTTTCTCGTGCCGCTTCATTAGGTGCCTGAGACGTAATATTACGATAATTATCCTCGTCCATTACGACAATCTTATCGAATAGTTCAAAGTCTTTACGCGCATCGAATTGACGAGCACGGTGGTCAACACTATATCCACGCTGTCTACCATGTTCACGCATGCGCTTATCAGGTAACTGTCCAACGTGCCAATTACCAATTCCCGCAGAATCAATCATATATCGGTCTGCACAGCCTCGTTCCTCAACAAGATGTTGCATCACAGCATGCGCAGCCGGAGAGCGACAAATATTACCTAAGCAAATAAAAAGGATATTTATTTTATTACTGTCGTTCAATTGGTTATACATATATGTTTCTTTTTTAGTTTACATTACAGTTTACTCATTCTATACCAAAATCTTATTCCAAGATTCTCATACTACAAAGGTATTAAATATGGTGTTTTATCTATTATTCAATTATCTTTTTGATAGTAAATACTATCAAGCATTGCTGCCATATACTGACAAATTTCTTTTTCAGAATGAGATTTTGGACAGCTATCTTTATACCATACAGAAGTTTGTATTCGAGAAACGATTTCATCCCAATAAGAATCCATTGATAACGATGATTGAGAAATGGCAAATTCATTGCATAGTAACTTCCTATTACGGCTATTGATACATACAAATAAGTCAGGGCGTTTCATTGCAAGAAGGCGTGAAGCAAGTGCCACAGGTTCTTTAAATTCTTTCTTCCATATAGAACAATACTTCTTATACTGTTCAGCTGTAACCTCACCTTCTAAGGGTATAACATCAATAGCCTCAACAAGTTTTGTATTGTTATCAATGATAGCCTTCGTAAATATACCATTGCCAAAACAAGTACCAAAGAATCCCCAGTCTACATCTTCCATACCAGGTAGCTCACGTTGAATGCCCGCAACACATTTCCTTTCGTTATCTGGGAAATCCTTAAACGAACTATACTTGTTAAAAAACTCATGCGCTTTCTTCAGAATTTGACATCGAACTTCTACGCCATCTTTATCTTTCATCACCCTCCTAACATACTCTTCCCAACTAAGCGAATCTATGATTGCACCATACTTGGTAAGAGGAAACTTGTATTTGTCATAAAGATGCTCTTTCTTCTGTTTTTTAAATTTTGCTTTATACTTTTTAAAATCATCTGAGGTAAGCCGAGCTGATTGTTCCCAAACATTGTTGATATAGTCAGTACATTGCTTATAAAAGTCATTTTGTTTGTCTTCGCTGTTTATAAGAACGCATGCTTCCATGTTTAATCCAAATCCTCCCCCTGTGAAGTTTGAACTACCAATTATTAAACTCCAATCAGAAGAATTATTGTAGAAGAAGTAAAATTTAGGATGAAAAGTATGTGAACGTAATTCAAGGAAATGAACATTCTCATTAGACTTGAACCTGTTTATGAATTTTGGAGTTGTACGTGTGAAATTCAATCCGACAATCATCTTTTCTATCTTACTTTCATTCTGACATAGTACATCATACATGGAGCATTGGTCAGTTGCCCATGCTACAGCTATACAAACATGCTTAAATGAACAAATTAGTTTATTGAAATGCGCATTCAATGATGTTTCATTGGTTATTAATTCCATAAGATTCAATTTTAAAGAATAGTTAAAAACTTATTTTACCTCACTTACTCCAAACAATTCCTTTATCTCGTTTAGATGTTTTAAAGCTACTTCCCTACCCTGATAATAGGTAGTTTGCATCATTGCTGGGTCGTGTGAGAAATGTCCTATTGTTAGTTTTGCTTTAGGACGAAGCACTAAGGTATTAGGCTTCTTTTCTTCTTCACGAACGTATGCTAACTGCTCATTATACATGATATGGCGTTGCTCCAAAGCTTTTACGACACGGGGATGACGATGCAACCACATACGCATAAGAGGCATCAGTGAGTTTGGCTCTTTCACAAAGTCCTCTGGTTGAGTAAGAACAACCAAATTACGCTCATAGCCTTGCTCCTGAAAGAAGCGGAGAGGGATAGAATCAGCAATGCCACCATCCAAAAGTTTCTTACCTTCTACCGTCACAATACGAGCTGCAATAGGCATAGATGCAGAGGCACGAATATACTCTAAACAATTATTATCAACCTCCATCAGTCGCTTGTATTCAGCCTTGCCAGTCCCAACGTTTGTACATACAGCCCAAAACTCCATTGGATTCTCACGGAAGGTATCAACATCGAAGTAATCAATATGTCGAGGCATATAATGGTAAGCATATTCACCACCATAGTAATCACCTGTTGTTAAGAGTGAACGCAAAGAAGCATAACGCCAGTCGTTTGCCAACTTTTGATTGTATCTGAGCACTCGTCCTGCCTGCTTTGACTTCATATTACAACCAAAAGCCGCACCCGCTGAAACGCCAATAACGCCATCAGGCCATATGTTATTTTCCATCAGAACATCCATTACACCAGCAGAAAACAATCCACGCATGGCTCCTCCTTCTAATACAAGTCCTTTCTTCATAATGTTTTATCCTTTAAATACTGCCTTTTTATAATGTTATATTCTGATAATTAGAGATATAAACAATGCTATTGTAGTAAAAAAAAGGTTACAATAAAGGTAACACCTTACTTTTGTTTTCTCTTTGCCAATGCAGCAATAGCATCAAAACTGTAAACGAGTGTGCCACTGGTAAAAGTCGTTGTTTCAATCTTAAAAGAACGATATTTCCTAAGACATTCAACAAATGCTTCTGGAGTCTGAACGAAGGCAGAGTCAGTCTGCTTACTGATACCAGGCTTATAACTGAATCGTCCAATCTCCTCTCCATACGCATAGACACGAACATAGTTGGTTGTATCATAACTGTTACCCGCAAACTGTTCGCCATCACCAAGAATCATACATGCTTCAACACCTACACGTCCAAGATAACGTACACGAATGTTCATACGATTAGAAGGCGTTATCTGCGACTTCTTGTTTGGAGCACTCTGCATATTGGCTACTGCAGAATCGTTGAGATAGGTCCATGAAGAAACATACGTCCCATCGCCTGACAAATTACTATCAAGATCGACAGCCAACATAGTGTCGACCTGTGTTGTATCATAATGTCCTACTCCTCGCGAAGAACAGCCAGAGCAAGACATAAAAGCTACTGCAGAGATAGCCACAAAGACTAAGGGCAGTAACTTCATTGAATGTTGTTTCATCTTTAAGAAGCTAAAGGGGTTAAGGGAGTTAGAAGGAGTTTAGACATTATTTCCTAATCCTTGCTTTGGAAGTCAAGGGAGTTTAGTGAAAGGTATCAACCCCAACAATGATAATTGTTAACTAAACTCCTTCTAACTCCCTTAACTCCTTTAACCCCAGAAGACTATTAATATTCTCCCCATGCCTTAATATCAATGTCATCCAAGCTGACATTGCAGAAGGCAGAGATAAATGCACTTGCCAATCGGCTATTTGTAATCAATGGTACATTGAGGTCGATTGCTGCACGACGAACCTTATAACCATTGGTTAACTCACGCGGAGTAAGGTCCTTTGGCATGTTCACAACCATGTCTATCTTCTTCTCGTGTAAGAGATCGAGTGCCTGTGGATGTTGTCCTTCATCTGAAGGCATATACACACATGTATTCTCAATTCCGTTCTCTGCGAGATACTTTGACGTACCGACTGTTGCATAAAGTTCATAACCATGCTGCTTCAACATCTTTGCAGCATCAAGCATTTCAGCCTTCTGCTTTGCACCACCTGTTGACAACAAGATTGTCTTCTTTGGTATTCTAAGACCTACAGACAGCATAGACTTTAACAAAGCTGTAGAGGTATCATCACCCAAACAACCAACCTCACCTGTAGAACTCATATCAACACCCAATACTGGGTCAGCCTTCTGTAAGCGGTTGAAAGAGAACTGAGACGCCTTAATACCTACGTAATCAAGGTCGAAGAGATTCTTATTAGGCTTCTCAACAGGTGCTCCGAGCATAATCTTAGTAGCCAAGTCGATGAAGTTGAGCTTCAACACCTTACTAACGAATGGGAATGAACGGCTCGCACGGAGGTTACACTCAATAACGAGAATATCGTTATCACGTGCCATAAACTGAATGTTGAATGGTCCGTTGATGTGCAATTTCTTCGCAATCTGACGACTGATACGCTTAATACGGCGCATAGTTTCAACATAAAGTTTCTGAGGTGGGAACTGAATTGTAGCATCACCAGAGTGAACACCAGCAAACTCAATATGCTCAGAGATAGCGTATGCCAAAATCTCACCATCCTGTGCAACCGCATCCATCTCAATCTCCTTTGCATGTTCAATGAACTTACTTACCACAACAGGGTGGTCTTCGCTGACGTTGGCAGCCAACTGAAGGAAGCGAGTGAGCTCATCTCTATTAGAACAGATGTTCATTGCTGCACCAGAAAGTACGTAAGATGGACGTACAAGTACTGGGAAGCCAACACGGTCAACGAACTTATCAATATCGTCCATACTTGTCAATGCACTCCATTCTGGCTGATTGATACCATTCTCTGTGAGCATTGACGAGAACTTAGCACGGTCCTCAGCGTTATCAATATCCTTTGCTGATGTTCCAAGAATAGGCACATTCTCCTCATCAAGATACATCGCAAGGTTATTTGGAATCTGACCACCTGTTGATACAATCACACCATGTGGGTTCTCTGCATCAATGATATCCATAACACGTTCGAAGGTCAACTCATCGAAATAGAGACGATCACACATGTCATAATCCGTTGACACTGTCTCTGGATTATAGTTAATCATGATAGAACGATAACCCTGGCGACGAATTGTTTTCAATGCCTGAACACCACACCAGTCGAACTCTACAGAACTACCAATGCGGTAAGCACCTGAACCAAGTACGATAACCGAGTTGCGGTCATTAGGGAACGTAATATCAGAAGCTACACCAGCGTATGTAACATAGAGATAATTGGTCTGTGCAGGATATTCTGCAGCGAGCGTATCAATCTGCTTAACAACAGGAAGAATACCAAAGCTCTTACGTAAACGACGAACGATTCTCATAGCTTCGTGCATCTTCTTGCACTCTTCTTCCAGTCCAACAGCACGTGCGATTTGGAAGTCTGTAAAGCCATAAACCTTTGCAGTACGCAGAAGTTCCTTATCAAGTGTGTTGATATTCTTAGTCTTCAGTTCCTCATCAATATCTATAATATGCTTGAGTTTATTAAGGAACCAACGGTCTATCTTGGTTAGTTCGTGAATTTGGTCAACCGTATAGCCCTTGTGCATCGCCTTAGAAATAAGGAACACACGCTTGTCGGTAGGTTCACGCAACGCTGCATCAAGATCATCTATCTGCAATTCTTTGTTCTCAACAAAGCCATGCATGCCCTGTCCTATCATACGAAGACCCTTCTGAATGGCTTCCTCAAAGTTACGACCAATAGCCATTACCTCACCAACAGACTTCATACTTGAGCCTAACTCCCTATCCACACCACGGAACTTACTAAGGTCCCAACGTGGAATCTTGCAGACTACATAGTCAAGTGCTGGTTCAAAGAAAGCTGAAGTAGTCTTTGTAACAGAGTTCTTCAACTCAAAGAGTCCATATCCCATACCCAACTTAGCAGCAACGAAAGCAAGAGGATAACCAGTTGCCTTGCTGGCAAGAGCTGAAGAACGAGACAAACGAGCATTTACCTCAATAACTCGATAGTCTTCACTCTCTGGGTCGAAAGCATACTGAACATTACATTCACCAACAATACCAATATGACGTACTATCTTTATAGACAGTGCACGGAGCTTATGATACTCGCTGTTAGAAAGGGTCTGAGATGGTGCAATAACGATAGACTCACCTGTGTGAATACCCAGTGGGTCGAAGTTCTCCATGTTACAAACTGTGATACAGTTGTCATAACGGTCACGAACAACCTCGTACTCTATCTCTTTCCAACCCTTCAAACTCTTCTCT
The DNA here is from genome assembly GCF_013267595.1 of Prevotella melaninogenica. Taxonomy (NCBI): domain Bacteria; kingdom Pseudomonadati; phylum Bacteroidota; class Bacteroidia; order Bacteroidales; family Prevotellaceae; genus Prevotella; species Prevotella melaninogenica. The sequence goes on from NZ_CP054011.1 coordinate 714,526, forward strand.
ACCAAAACCTGGGGAGAGAATGAGAAAGCCTTCTCACAGAGTGTATTCAACTCATCCTCATTACCAGCAAAACCACTACCAAGACCACCTAATGCGTATGCAGCACGAACAATAACAGGATAACCGAGGTTCTTTGCAGCCACACGTGCCTGCTGAATATCCTCACATGCCTCACTCTTGATTGTCTTTACATCAATCTCGTCGAGTCGTTCTACGAAGAGTTCACGGTCTTCAGTATCCATAATTGCCTTAACAGGGGTACCTAAAACCTTTACATTATACTTCTTCAGAACACCTGTCTTATCCAACTCAACACCACAGTTTAGTGCTGTCTGGCCACCAAAAGACAGGAGAATTCCATCAGGACGTTCCTTCTCAATAACACGCTCAACAAAGTAAGGTTGAACTGGAAGGAAGTAGATTTGGTCTGCTACACCCTCAGATGTCTGTACGGTAGCAATGTTTGGGTTTATCAAAACCGTAGAAACACCCTCCTCGCGTAATGCCTTCAACGCCTGTGAACCAGAGTAATCAAACTCTCCTGCCTCACCAATCTTCAATGCGCCTGAACCAAGTATCAGGACTTTCTTTATTGACTCGTCTTTCATTATTTCAGTGTTTCTACAAATTTATCAAACATAAAGTAAGTATCAACCGGACCAGAGCAAGCCTCTGGGTGGAACTGTGAGGTAAACCAAGGATTCTCCTTATGGCGGATACCCTCATTACTTCCGTCATTCATGTTAACGAAGAGTTCCTGCCAATCCTTGTCTAATGTTGAAGCATCAACCGCATAACCATGATTCTGTGAGGTGATATAACACTTATCAGTACCTACCATACGAACAGGTTGATTATGTCCACGATGACCATATTTCAACTTATAAATCTTTGCTCCTGCAGCCTTTGAAAGCAACTGATTACCCATACAAATACCACAGATAGGTTTCTTACTCATGCTCATCTGCTTACGGATAATCTCAACTGCATCATTACACATATCAGGGTCACCCGGACCATTACCAAGGAAGAGACCATCATATTCCATACCTGTGTAATCATAGTTCCAAGGCACACGAATAACCTCAACTCCTCTGGTAATCAATGAACGGATAATATTGGCTTTCACACCGCAGTCAACAAGGACAACCTTCTTACCAGCGCCCTCGTTGTAGTGGATAATCTCTTTTGTTGAAACGCGATCAACAAAGTTTACTCCCTCGTAATCAGCCTCTGGGATATTATTAGGTTCATCATCAAAGAGAATCTTACCCATCATCACACCGTGCTCACGTAGAACCTTAGTAAGTTCACGTGTATCAATACCAGTAATACCTGGTACGTGTTCACGCTTCAGCCAGTCAGCCAAACTCTCCACAGCATTCCAATGTGAATGCTCTTCTGTATAGTCAGACACTATCAAGGCTGAGACATAGATTTTATCACTCTCCATGAAGGTTGGGATACCACTTTCCTCAATAGTAAAAGGTGGTACACCATAGTTACCTACCAATGGGAAGGTCATTGTTAGTAGCTGACCCGCATATGAAGGGTCAGTCAAGCTCTCTGGATAGCCCATCATCGCAGTGTTGAAGACCACCTCACCAGCTACTGGGGCATCGTATCCAAACGACTTTCCATGGAATTTTGTTCCGTCACTTAAGACTAAAGTTACGTTCCTCATTGCTTATAGTATTGTTGGATTGAAATTTCTTTTCATGAAAAGAATTATTTTTTATCGTGAAAAGAAATCTTTCTTTTCATGAAAATAATTCTTTTTTTTCATGATGATAATTTACAGACAAGCGGTTATTACGCTTTTACTGTATTTAGATGTTCACGCTCATAATAGCTTACGAAGGCCTCATTGACCAATCGCATACCACCTGGAGTTGGATAGTTTCCTGTAAAATACCAATCACCTGGATGATTAGGTATTGCATTATGTAACCCCTCCACACTCTGGAACACGAGTTCTACAGGTGTTGTCATGCCTTCTGGGCGCAGCATTTCAACTATCTTCTTATTAATCTCATCTACCGTAAAAGGCTTATAAACTGCACGTACAGCATTTGAAATGGTCTCTCCCTTAGGCTTTGCCAATTCTTTCTTACAATTCTCATAGACCTCACGAAGTAAGTCTTCCATACCACGTTCACGTATCAGTTCAATTACTGCACGGAAGACACAGAACTCTTCTGGATGTGGCATATCAATACCATAGTAATCCGGGAATCGAATCTGTGGCGCACTGGAGACAACAACAATCTTTTTAGGATGCAAGCGATCGAGAATACGAAGGATACTCTCCTTCAATGTTGTTCCACGAACGATAGAGTCATCAATAATGACAAGATTATCCTCATAAGGTTTAATACACTCGTATGTTACGTCATAAACATGAGATGCAAGGTCATTACGCGAGTTTCCTTCAGTGATAAAGGTACGCAACTTAATATCCTTCCATGCCACTTTCTCAGAGCGTACATCCTGATGTATAATGCGATAAACCTCCTCTGAAGAAGCATTAGAACCTAAAGCTGCGATCTGCTCAACCTTCTTCTTGTCAATCTGCTCCTTAAAGCCGTGAACAAGACCATAGAACGCAACCTCCGCAGTATTAGGGATATACGAGAGAACTGTATGCTCTGTATCATAGTCAACAGCCTTTAATACAGGCTCTGTCAACTGACGTCCCAATGTCTCACGTTCCTTATAAATATCACGATCTGAACCACGTGAGAAGTAAATACGCTCGAAAGAACAAGCTGCATTCTGCTTTGGTTCAAGTATTTGCTGTAGTGAACATTCACCACGCTTATTAACAATCAGTGCCTGACCAGGTTTCAACTCTTGGATATCATCACACTCAAGGTCGAATGTTGTCTGCAGAACAGGACGCTCACTTGCCAAAACAACAATCTCATCATTCTTATAATAGAAAGCTGGGCGAATCGACCATGGGTCACGAATAGAGAACATCTCGCCCGAACCTGTCAGTCCACAGATAACGTAGCCACCATCAAAGTGCTGCATCGTTGTCTTGAGAACATTACTCATCTGTACGTTCTCTTCAATATAGTTGGTGATAGCACGCTTCTCCAAACCTAACTTCTGCGCATCCACAAAGTTACGTTCAACCTCACGATCAAGTCTGTGTCCCATCAATTCCAAAAGAATGTTCGTATCACTATAGATACGTGGACACTGTCCCTGTTCAGTCAAAATCTCAAAGACATCTCCAATATTAGTCATATTAAAGTTACCACACATACAGAGATTCTTTGCTTTCCAGTTGTTGCGACGCAAGAAAGGATGAACATAAGAAAGGCCACTCTTGCCGGTAGTAGAGTACCGAAGGTGGCCCATATAAAGGTCTCCCGCAAAGGGGAGATTAGTTTTAGCAAAAGAAACATCAGACAACTGCTCCTGTGAAAGGTTCTTATAATGCTTATGAACATTAGCAAAGATCTCAGCGACAGCATTCTTACCCTCTGCACGCTCACGGAACATATATTCATTACCTGGCTCAGAATCCAGTTTTACAGAAGCCATACCAGCTCCCTCTTGACCACGGTTATGCTGTTTCTCCATCATCAGATAGAGTTTGTTCAGTGCATACATCCAGGTGCCATACTTCTCCTGATAATACTCAAGCGGCTTCAGCAATCGAATCATTGCAACACCGCAGTCTTCATGAATGTTCTTTTCCATTGATAAGGTTTTCTGTCTTTCTTTTACTTTTAAAATCGTATATCTATCTTCATATCTCCCTTAATAAAAAGGAAGATGAATATAAACTTCACTTTATTAGGAGTAACACAGTCTGCGCATTCGTTATATTCATTAAGAATAAATACACAGACTATGTCTTATAATGTCTGGCGTAAACCACTCACCTCCCCCTACTCTACTGTTACAGACTTAGCCAGATTTCTTGGCTGATCAACATCTTTGCCTTTACATACAGCAATATGATAAGCCAACAGCTGTAATGGAACCGTTGCTACTAATGGCTCAAGACATTCCATCATGTCTGGGAGTTCTATAACAGCATCTGCTATCTTAGAGATGGTTGTATCACCCTTTGAAACTAAAGCTATCACGCGTCCTTGGCGTGCCTTTATCTCTTGGATATTACTACGAACCTTCTCATACATTCCATTATGTGTTGCAATAGCTACGACAGGCATATCTGAATCTATCAAAGCTATTGGTCCATGTTTCATCTCTGCTGCTGGATAGCCTTCAGCATGTATATAGGATATCTCCTTCAACTTCAATGCGCCTTCAAGAGCTACCGGATAACTATATCCTCGACCCAGATAGAGGAAGTTACGGGCGTAAGTAAACGTACGTGCTAAGTCTGCTATCTGCTCATTTGACTTTAACACCTCTTCTATAATAGAAGGCATTTCAGCCAACTCTTTTATCACTTTCTTGTAATCTTCTTCGCTGATAGTTCCCTTTGCATTGGCAAGTGCAAGCGCAAACATTGTCAACACTGTAACCTGTCCTGTAAAAGCCTTCGTTGATGCTACACCAATCTCAGGTCCTACATGAATGTAAGTTCCTGTGTCTGTTGCACGTGGAATACTTGAACCAATGGCATTACAAATACCATAAATAAAAGCACCCTTTGATTTTGCAAGTTCTACTGCAGCAAGTGTATCTGCTGTTTCACCACTCTGTGAGATGGCTATTACAACATCACTATCACCAACCACAGGATTGCCATAACGGAATTCACTTGCATATTCGACCTGAACAGGAATACGACAATACTCCTCTATCAGCTGTTTACCAATTAGTCCTGCATGCCAACTTGTACCACAAGCAACAATAATTATACGCTTCGCATTCAACAACTTATCACGATGATCTATCAAGGCTCTCAATGTTACCTGAGTATGTTCTGGATGTACACGTCCACGCATACAATTCTTCAAACACTCTGGCTGTGCAAAAATCTCTTTGAGCATAAAGTGAGGGAAGCCTCCTTTCTCTATCTCTCCAAGATTAATATCTACTGTACGCACCTCTGGTGACAGTTCTTCATTTAGAATATTAACAACCTTCAGTTCTTCTCCTAACTTCATAACGGCGATATTGCCATCATCTAAGTATACTACCTTATCCGTATACTCTACAATAGGACTGGCATCCGAACCAAGGAAGAACTCCCCATCACCAATACCTACAACTAATGGGCTCTGCTTACGTGCCGCAATAATAGTGTCTGGATTGCGCTTGTCAAGTATAGCTATAGCATATGCACCAATGACTTGATGAAGTGCTAACTGAACAGCTTCCAGTAAACTGAGGTTTTTCTTTGTCTGTATATAATCAATCAATTGTACCAATACTTCCGTATCAGTTTCTGACTGAAATGTCATTCCTTTTTCCATGAGATTATGCTTAATTTCAGCATAGTTCTCAATAATGCCATTATGAATAATAGCAAGATTCTTCGACTGTGAATAATGCGGATGTGCATTTAATGAAGAAGGTTCACCATGTGTTGCCCAACGCGTATGAGCAATACCGATATTACCTGTTATGTCCTTATCTGAACAATACTCTTCCAGGTCAGCAACCTTTCCTTTTGTTTTATAAACATTCAGTTCCTTACCTTTATTTATCAATGCTACACCTGCACTGTCATATCCCCTATATTCAAGGCGCTGTAAGCCTTTAATTAAAATGGGATAGGCTTCACGCTTTGTTCCAATGTATCCTACAATTCCACACATAATCCTTATACAATCAGTTACCCCAAATTCAAAAAGAGAATACCTCTCACACCCTCTCTTTTTAGTAGTACCCTAAGGTCTACCCAAGACATGGATATCAAAGATATTCTCATTCCTATTATATTTTATCCTAAGAAAGGCTATAGACAAGCCTCTAAGGACAGTATTTTACTTTCTCAATACGTTTACAAGCAACGATGCCACTGATGTCACAATACCAATGAAAGAGAACCAGAGGGTAGTAGAACTACCGATACCAGAGTTCTTAGCCTTTACACTGTTTGGCTGAACATAGAGGACATCATTCTGCTGAAGATAATAGTAAGGTGAGTTAAGCAAGTTTGCATCATTAAGATTCAAACGTACAACATGCTTCTGACCTGTTGGATCTTCACGAATCAACATAATATTATCACGCTTTCCATAAACGCCAAGGTCGCCAGCTTGCGCAATTGCTTCCAAGACACTCATCTTCTCTGTTGATACAGGAATAACACCTGGATGACCAACTTCACCAAGAACGGTTATATGGTAACTGCTCATACGAACAGTAACGATAGGATTCTCAGTGCGTGCCAAATAAGGCTGAATCTTACTCTTGATGAGGTCTTCACACTCAGGCTTTGTCAAGCCACTTACATGAATCTTACCAATTACTGGGAAATTGATGAATCCAGAGTTGTCTACCAAGTAACCCTGCAAAGAGCCACCACCCGAAGCAACCTGCTTACCACTACCCAACTGATTACGCACCTGCAAATTGAAAGGAGCCGCAGCATCTGGGTCAGTAGTATTTACAGTAATCGTCAATTCATCTTTTGGCATGATGCGCGCATCATACAAGCCACGTGAAGCAGCAAGGCTAATAGAATCAGCGTTTTCTAAGTAAGTAAAGCCCTTACTTGAGCCACATCCCGTCATGGTCATAATCATAGCTGTAACTATGAGGGAGAAAATAATTTTTTTCATTTGAACAAATAACGTGTAGTCAACTATCAACATTAATTTTAGCAAAATAAAAACGAACGAAAACAAAGGAACTTCTTTCCTTATTTCATCGATCGAAATATATTCTTTGCAAAAATACAACTATTTTCTGATAACCGCAAACTAATATCTGTTTTTCTTTTTAGATTCTTCAACACATCGTAACAAACGACTTATCTTGTTAAAAAAACATTGGAACATCTTTAGAATTATTCTGTCTTAATCTCTCATCTGGTGATAGGCGATAATGAAGTCTTATTTCTTAATTAATCGTACAATTACCGATATTATCGTTTATATTTGGTTATATGATTCTTTTTCGAAAATGCATAGCCCCCTCTCAACAAAAAATAATAAAACATTAAACCATGAACACCAATGGTGCTTACGCCCCGCACCTATGGTGTTCATGCTCCGCACCACATGTGCGCAGCATGAACATTATAACAGATGATAAAGAATTCAACTTGTAAATATCATTTAATGATATAAATTAAGCCTCTAACAATAAGCATATTATGCTATAATTAGTTTATTAAAAATATTGTTCTAAACAAACTGAATGGTTAATTCCTACTTGATATCAGCTACTACATACTCGGACCTTGTTCCGATACGGAACTTACCACCCCAAATACCGATTCCAGAAGAAACATAATATTGTGTATTCCCTTTCTGTAAAGGTCCAAAAGCATCCTCATAAATAAGGTCTTCTATCCAGCTTACAGGCCATACCTGACCATAATGCGTGTGTCCAGAGAGTTGGAAGTCTATACCAGCTTGCTGTGCCTCTTCCAAGTGATAAGGCTGATGATCCATAAGAATCGTATAATACCCCTTTGGAGCAAACTTCATCAAATGCTGTAGGCTGGCACGCTTTTTATTCGTCCTATCATCACGTCCTACAACGAGAATTGAGTCACCACCTGCCAATGGCACCACGCAATGATTATCAATGAACAGATGAATCCCCGCATCTTGATAGAACTTCTTTGCACGAGGTTCACCACTTAGATACTCATGATTTCCTAAACAAACATAAACAGGAGCCTTCAGACGACGGAACTCAGCTGCCATATCTTGATCTATGAGCGCACGAATACTACCATCAATAATATCTCCTGCTATAAGAATAGCCTCTGGTTGTTCTTCATTCACCTTATCAACCCACTTTCTGAACTCATCTGTACGATTATGATAACCTAAATGTAGGTCGGTCATCATTACCAAACGATGCTGTTGTTTCATCGGTTTTGCTGACTGTAAAGTTAAGGGTACACGCTCTTTGTGCAAATAATTGAAATATCCATAAACGAACAATCCAATCATAATAACAACTACCGATACTGTACCTGTCCAACTATTATAAAGGGAGGAACGAGGAACAAGATGAAGTAATCTTCCCAAGTCAAGCACAAGGAAGAGTAACAACAGATACAACCCGATAAACACAGCAGAATTGCCAAGTTCATACAATGTAATAGCTATTGGCATTGGCTTATTATCCAAACCCAATATAAAATTGGTAAAGAAGCATACTATGCAAAGCAATAATGCTCCAACGATAATCCACTTACCTACTACAGCAAAGGGCAGTATCTGCCATACATGCCAACTTACATATCCACAGCCCAGCAAAAGGATCAAAAGAAACACGATTATCCAACCATAACCCATCTTACAATCTTGTTTTCTTAAATTATTACTAAATATCTACGTGCCCAGAGAATAGAGGCAAGTCCTCTCATTCCAAGAAACGATAGAAAAGCTATCCATAAGGCGTTATTTCCATAACTATTCCAAAACAAATAATAGACAACGAAGAAAGTTATCATTGCCATAGCTGTTGAGAATAACATTCCCTTAGTAGCTGTCAAGCCGATAAAGACTCCATCTAACACAAAAGCTGCCATTCCTACTATAGGAATAAGGTAAGCCCAAAAGAGATAGGGCTGTGCAGCTGTCACAACAGCCGTATCACTTGTGAGAAGACAAAGGAAACCTACACCGCCAAAGACGTAAACCGCAGTAAACATCAATGCCATAATGACTCCAAAACCAAAGAGTCGACGAACTATTATACGCAGTCCTTCTTTATCTCCTGCGCCATAATACTTACCACTAAGCGCCTCTCCTGCATATGCAAAACCATCCATCAGATAAGAGAAGAGCGTAAACAAGGTCATTAATAATGTATTCACAGCCAACATCATAGCTCCCTGTTTTCCTCCAGCCGACGTAAAGAAGAAGTTCACTGCCACCAAACAAAGTGTTCGCAAGAAGATATCTTTGTTTACACGGAAGAACTCACCCCATTCTCCTCTCATAATAAATACATGACGGAAGGTTGTCTGCAAGACTATACGACGTTCTTTCCCAAAAGTCAATCCTCGCTCTTTCCCAGATGTTATCCGCTTATATACAGCATATAAAGAGACTACAAAGCCCGCCCACTGAGCCAAAGCTGTACCTGCTGCAACACCACTGATTTTCCAGTCAAATACAAAAACGAAGAACAAAGAGGCAAGGATATTAACCACATTCTGCAACACAGCCACCACCATTGGTGTACGCGTATCTTGCATTCCGATAAACCATCCAGTCAGTCCGTAGAGTCCCAACATGGCAGGTGCACCCCATATAACAATCCTAAGGTAGGTAGCAACAAAGTGCCACGAAGGCTCTGGCGTATTCATCAGCCGAAGCATCCCCCACTCTATACCACGCTGTGCCACGATAAAGAGGACTCCCATTCCCACTCCTATTGTCAGTGTGCGCACAAGAATATTCATACATTCCTGCCCGTCTTGTCGTCCATATGCTTGTGATGTCATACCACTCGTTCCCATGCGTAGGAATCCTAATAGCCAGTACATCACATTGAATATCATCGAACCGACTGCTATCGCACTGATATAGGTTTCATTCCCAATATGTCCTACCACTGCCAAGTCAACAAGACCTAACAATGGAACAGTCACATTACTTATAATAGAGGGGATGGCAAGGCGTAAAATCTCCTTATTCCAGTTATCCAACAACTGCATTTCGCTACTCCCTTATGTAATCCTTAGCAACAAGGTCGTAATACAAAGCTTCCAACTCTGCCAATGACAATCGCTCTATTGAATGCTCCAACACGCGAATCAACTCTGCCCGACGTGTATCATTCTCTATTCTATCAAAATTCATATCGTACGTTTATAAGCTATAATACAAATACTATGCCGAGACAAAAGTAATTGAATTAATTGTGAAATCAAAAGATATTGGCTAATTTTGCGTGCATTAATGTAGAATTAAAATGTATGGGAAAGAAACAAGAATACAAATTAAAGAATGAAGAATACCTTAGAGAACTTAGTCAGAAGGAAGGTATCAAGAAACTTCCTAATGGTATTCTATACGAAGTAATAAAGGAAGGAAGCGGTGAAGGAAGAGTTACAGAACGTTCTATTGTCACCTGTCATTACCGTGGTAGTCTTATTAACGGCAATGTTTTCGATGATAGTTGGCAGAGGGGTATTCCAGAGGCATTCCGTGTAAACGAACTGATTACAGGATTTCAAACGGCACTCTGTGCGATGCATAAGGGTGACCATTGGCGTGTTCATATCCCCTATCAAGAGGGTTATGGCTCGAAACGCGATGGTGATATCCCTGCTTTTTCTACATTGATTTTTGAGATAGAACTATTTTCGATAGGATAAGTAGTTGGGGTTTCCCTTTGTCTATAAAGCGTATTAGAGTTCAATATACATCCCAAAAGAGTGGCTATGCGTTGATTGGCATAGCCACTCTTTTTCAATTAAGGAATAGGAAAAACTAAATTACACAATATTTCATCATACTGAAGACGTCACTTGGCATATTTTTTGTAACTTTGTAGTCTAAGAATTATAAAACAAAAGACACATAAGATGAATATAAAAGAGACTCCTGTCCTCCTGCTTACAGGTTATTTAGGCAGCGGTAAGACAACGTTAGTAAACAAGATTCTTGCCAACAAGAAAGGGATTAAGTTTGCCGTTATTGTCAACGATATCGGTGAAGTGAATATTGATGCTGACCTCATCGAGGCAGGTGGCGTTGTCGATCAGAAGGATGATTCGCTCGTTGCACTCCAAAATGGTTGTATTTGTTGTACGCTGAAGATGGACTTAGTGCAGCAGTTGAACGAAATTGTTTCACAGCAGAAGTTCGACTACATTGTTATCGAGGCAAGTGGTATCTGCGAGCCTGCCCCTATCGCACAGACTATCTGCGCATATCCACAAATGTATCCAGACCTTGCTAAGAAAGGTAAGGCAGTACTTGATTCTATTGTGACCGTTGTTGATGCACGTCGTATGTGTGATGAGTTCTCTGCTGGTAACGACCTTTTGAAGAAAGACTTGCAAGAAGATGACATTGAGAACTTACTTATCCAGCAGATTGAGTTCTGCAATATTATCCTTCTTAATAAGGTGGATGATGTCAGCAAAGAGGAATTAGGACTGGTGAAGAAGATTATCCGTTCACTTCAACCAAAGGCTGAGATTATCGAGTGTAATTATGGAGATGTTGACTTAGACAAAATCCTCAATACAGGAGACTTCAACTTTGATAAGGTTGCTACCTCTGCTTCATGGATTGCAGAGATAGAAGGTCACGATGATGAGGAGGATGAACATGACCACCATCACGACCATGATGAGCATGAGCACCACCACGATGAGCATGATGAGCATCATCACGAGCATCACCATCACCACCACTGCCACCATCATCACGGTTTGGAGAATGAAGAAAGCGGTGAAGCTTTGGAATATAACATCCAGACCTTCGTTTACTATGCACGCCGTCCATTCGACATCAATTTCTTTGATGACTTCGTAGCACGTCAGTGGCCTAAGCAGATTATTCGTTGTAAAGGTCTCTGCTATTTCTCTAATGAGAAGGATATCTGTTATGTCTTTGAGCAGGCTGGTAAGCAGGTGAGCCTTCGCAATGCAGGTCAATGGTATGCTACTATGCCACCATTCCAGTTGCGCGAGTTCCTTGAGAATAATCCTAAACTTAAGAAAGATTGGGAGGAGCCATACGGTGATAGAATGCAGAAACTCGTATTTATTGGTCAAGACCTCGACAAAGAGGCTATCACCAAAGCATTGGATACCTGTCTGACTGATTTCTAATCAGCTCTAAACCCTTGTTTGGTTATTAGAAACAGAACATATTTTGTTTTTCACATTGATTGTCTGTCTTTGTAACGGATGTGTAGTAGAATACACTAAGTTAGGAAGACAGACATTCTTAATTAATGATGATACAAATAGCAAATAGAGTCGAGAAGTGTATACGACTTAAATCGAACAAAGAGAAGCTGCCGCAGAAGCAAGAAATAAAAGCGCAGAACTTTGTCAAAAATATTCAAACACAGGAAATCACTTCATGCTTAAATACCTTTGAAAAGACGCCCAATTAGTTTCTTAAAGATGCCCTTTAGAGGTCTTACTAACGCCCTTTTGAAAGCTTATTAAGCACCTCTTCGTACACAACCTTGCAACTAACTTATAACAAGATAGTTACTACTGTGGCTAAAAGGGCGACTTTTCTACTCTTTTTCACAAAGGATTAAGAATGTGATGTAAATAATTTTTTGCACAACAAAAATCCCTTACTTACCTGAAAACAGACAAATAAGGGATTTTTATATGTGAGTTAATAAATCGTTTAAGCCTAATGAACCATATTGAACAAATATATGATTAGTATAATATCACTTCATCGCCAATTCTCAGACCACGCTCGGCAATCTTTTCGTTCTTCTTCACAAGACTCTTCAAACGAATACCATAACGTTGTGCAATATCGTACAAACTCTCTGACTTACGTACATAATATGGACGCTTCTTAAACTCCTTCGGACCTTTCTTTTGTTTCTTCTTCAACCAGATATACTCTCCAGGAATCAGACGTTCATGCTTATCACGTTCATTGTACTTAGCCAACTTACCTACACTAATTTCTAATTCTTTACTTAACGACTTAAAAGAATCTCCCTGTCTTACAATAACATAATAGTTGTCATTGTATTTATTGATAGGATGTGCACCCAAAACCTGAACAGGATTTGGACGACCATTTTCTATGCCACGAACAACAGAATTCTCACCACTATGATGAGCCATAAAGCGATCGTAACTTTTCGCCTTATCATACTCGTAAAGCTTATAAAGCTCAATAAGATTAATGAGACTCTGTGCATAGACAGGATTAGTAGCATAACCTGCTCGCTTCAACCCATACGCCCAACCACGGTAATCGGATCTATCCAAACTGAACAGACTTCTATAACGGGGACGGTCACGAAGAAACTTACAATGATCTTCGAAACTTTCTAACGCACTATCATACGCACGGAAACATTCTCCTTTTGCATCATCATCATGCGAAATTGTACGACCCAGCCAACCATGACATTTGATACCAAAGTGATTATTACCAAGAAGAACAAGTCTTCCACGCCCTGCCCCACTCTCGAGCAAACCTTGTGCTAACGTGATACTTGCAGGTACGCCATACTTCAGCATACCTTCAATAGCCATGTCTTTATACTGATCAATATAGGATTGATAAACTTGATTCCATCTTGCCTGTCCCGACGCTACGGTAGAAAACATATAGAGGAATGAGATAAAAAGGAAGATATATCGCTTCATAAAAAGTTCTTTTTAGATTATATAACTGCAAAAATACGGGTTTTATTATATAATACAAAGTGAATTATCTTAAATCTCACAAAGATTTCAAAACTTATACGTAACTTTGTATTCATGAAGACAATCATTGCACTTGGCTCAAATTCTAATCAGGAGGAGAATATTTTCAAAGCTCAGACACTGCTGAAACAACGTTTCGAGGGTGTCAAATTCTCTGATACACAATGGACTGAACCGATTGGAATAAAGTCTGACAAATTCTTGAATTGTATAGGAACTTTTGATACAATATTATCTCTCACCCAAGTAATACAATGCTTAAAGAAGATAGAACAAACTATGGGTGACTCTCACGAAAATCATCAAATAGGAAAAGTTCTGATTGATATTGACCTTGCACAATATGGCGAGAAGATTGTAAAAAAGATAATATGGCTATAAGAAGAACTGGAAAATTAATCATAACGCTTCTGCTATGCCTTACAACTTCTATCCCTGCATTTGCACAAAAGAGCAAGGATGCTGAAGAATTAGGGAAAGCACTGGAATACTTTACTTCAGCAAAGTATCATGAAGCCCTGCTTATCTTTCAGCGATTGGATAAAGAATATAAGCTTAATGAACGTTTTAAGGCTTATATAGGCCTTTGCTATTACCATGATTGGGATTATGAAGCATCAGTTAAATACTTAGAGGGTGTTATGCCTAAATTGGAAGTATTTGCGCCACATGAGCGGTCAGTCTACTATTATACAACTGCAGAAAGTAAGTTCAACTTAAAGCAATATAAGGAAGCTATCCCCTATTATGAGAAAACACTAACCGTATGTTATGAACGAGAAAAAGGAGATGTCTATTATCGGTTAGGGCTATGCAATATGTTTCTTCAATCATGGAAACCAGCATACGACCAATACATGAATGCTGAAAAGATTTATAACCAGTATAAACAGGAAGAAAATGTGCAGGGACGACTTGCACAGATAAAACGTATGGCTGCTGCTTGTTGGACAAATTATGAGGCTACATTGCCTAAGGATTCTTTGTCGAAAATAACAGACAGCACGACCAATAAAGATAATGAGACGACGCAATTAAAAAACATATCGACAATTATCAACTCATTGATTTCTACGATGTTATTACCATCTACAACGCCAGATAATGTAAAAGATATTATCAAAAAAGAAGAGAAAATAAAACTTGAAAAATAAGTACTAAATTTCTATTCTTTTCTTCGTTCGTTCAGTTTTTTTTCGTACTTTTGCGACACGTACATATCAAAAATGGCAGAAAAATCATGCCTTTTATCCACTTGACATACAAACCTAATAAAAATTGAGATTTTTATTTATTCATTTGATAATCCAACGGATTTTATGTATAGGATAAGAAGGCAAGGTAAATCAGATATTACCATAATCTAATATATGGAGAAACACAACAAGGGCTGGCACCGAAGACATTAAGATCTCCGACGTCAGCCCTTAATCCCAAATCGGGCATTAGATCCTAAACATATTTTGTTTTATTTTCGAGCAGATTGTTTGGATTTGTTACGCAGGCGTAGCGGGCTACGTCAAGTTACAAAGACGGACAAGATGCCGATAAGAAAATAAAAGATGTTAGGAAACAATACCATAATAAAAAGAAATATATATTGTGGTTTAATGACCGGTTTGGGTTAATATGGGTCATAAAAGAAGGTATTTATTCCATTGTCTCTTTTATCTTCTCCACAATATATTTCACATCATCATCTGTTACTAATGGTCCACTTGGTAAACACATACCTACTTTGAAAAGACTTTCGCTCACACCATTTACGTATGCTGGACAATCCTTATAACATGGCTGCTTGTGCATTGGCTTCCAAAGAGGACGGCTCTCAATATTGGCTTTATCAAGGAAGACACGCATAGCCTCAACATTAGCATTTGGTTCACAATCAGTATGTGCATTATCTACTGAATGAATAACACCAGCTGCACCACCAACTGCTCCCTGTACTGTAGTCTTATATGCATTCTCCTGACCTTTCACCTTAACAGAAGGGTCAAGAACCATTGTGTTCAGCCAGAAGTTAGAATCAAACTCTGGTGAGGGGTTTGCATGGAAGGTAATACCATCTATCTTACTGAAAGCCTCTTCATACAAATGAGCAATATGACGGTGATGAGCAATATGCTCATCCAAGACTGTCATCTGACCACGACCGATACCAGCACAAACATTACTCATACGATAGTTGAAACCAATCTTCTCATGCTGATAGTATGGATAACCCTCACGAGCCTGTGTTGCATAGAACATCACATTATTACGAACCTCTTCATTAGGACAAACAAGTGCACCACCACCTGATGTAGTAATCATCTTGTTTCCATTAAATGAGAGAACACCATACTCGCCAAAGGTACCACATACCTGTCTTTCGTATCTTGAACCTAAACCCTCTGCGGCATCCTCTACAACAGGGATATCATATTTATCTGCTACTGCAAGAATTTCTTTTATCTTTGCAGGCATACCATAAAGATAAACTACAATGATTGCTTTAGGTTTCTTACCGGTCTTAGCAATTCTATCCTTAATAGCTTCCTCCAAAAGTGCAGGGTCAAGATTCCATGTTTCCTTCTCTGAGTCAACAAACACAGGAGTTGCACCAAGATAAGTTACTGGATGTGAACTGGCACAGAAGGTAAAACTCTGGCAAATGACCTCATCGCCAGCTTTAACTCCCAATGCTACTAAAGCGAGGTGTACAGCAGAGGTACCAGAACAGAGTGCTACAATACGCTTATCCTCCAACCCTGGTAAAGACTCCTTCCAAAGATTATCAGGATTATCCTCATGCGCCATAATTGTCTGTGGATAGTCCTCTTTTTCAAGGAAGTTTCTTCTTTCATCTGAAGGACTTACAGAGGCTGAGAAACGTCTCAAGTCATCTTCAAAGCCATTGACATTTGGTCCCAATGGCACCACCCAATTGGTGTCAAACGCCTCTTGGATGTATCTCATCTCGTTACCACTCATGTGAGCGAGACAAAGTAAAACACGATTTCTTTCCATTTTACTAATTATATTTTTTCACCTGCATAGTCCATCTTTTTTCCGAGAACTGTACAGACAATCATTTGAATATCTTTTATAAAGGAATAGTTCTTTAAATAATAGAGGTTTAACTTGACTTTATCAGGGAAAATAACCTCATCATTATATTGAGCAGGATTCTCAACAGAAGCTAAGAGTTCTTCCTCATTTCTATATTTCAAGCTGGCTGGACCTGTTATTCCAGGCTTTAACTTCAAAATATCTCTTTCTTCTCCTTGCAACTGATCGGCATAACCAGGAACGTCTGGACGTGGACCGACAAAACTCATATCACCTTTGAGAACATTCCAGAGTTCTGGTAGCTCATCTAACTTATAACGTCTAAGTTTCTCGCCAAGTGGTGTGATGCGGCACTGTTCAGTTGAAGCAATAGAAGTTGCTTCTGAATCCCTACTTGCTACAGAAGCCTCTGCCTTGACAGTCATCGATCTGAACTTATATACAGTAAACAGTTTACCATACTGCCCCACTCTCTTCTGACAAAACAAAATAGGACCAGGCATCTTCACCTTGATTAGAATTGCTACTACCAATAATACCGGACTAAGGAATAGCAAACCAAACAAAGATGCGAGTTTATCAAATGACCATTTTAAAAACATAATTATACTGCAATATTAAGAATGATTTTTTCAGAATCTAAAAAAATAACCTTACAGATTAATCCTTTTTAGGTCTGTACTCTACATAGTAATCTCCATTAGGTAATCTTTCAATAATCTGAATATCATTAGCAGTCTGAGCAGATTTCATAGAAGCAATATTATCTGGCGCAATTGTTCCAAAAACCCTAAGACCTAACAATGAAGAAATCTCTGTTGCACATAGATTCATCATTTTATTGATTCCACGACGTTGCCAACGATAATCTGTCATATACCCACGAAAGGATTTCCCCCAAAAGAAACTCCGCTGGAAGAAATATCCAACACATATTTTTTGTTGAACAGCTCCTTCTGCAACAACGATATAAGCAAGAAAACTTTTATCTTTTGCTAACTTGTTCAATGATAGTTCATCGAAACCATGAGGTTTAAAGAAGTCAAAGGCTGACGCAGGCTGTTCTGCAAACATCTTTGCCAACATAGGAAGATTATCCTTACCAAGGCTCTCTATCCTATAGGAAAGTGCATTACCAGCCTCATCTGTAGTTTTAGTAAAATGAGAAAGAATATTCTGAACATTCTTCATTTTACTTCCATACCTTAATCCAAAAAGGAAGGAATTGATAATCCCTATAATATCCCAGATCCAAGGTAATTTGTCACGTAGGATATGTGCTATTTTATAAAGCATCGTAAAACTCTTTTAAAGCCTTCCAAATATCCTTCTGCTCATACCTTTCACGTATCATTGGACGTGCATTGCGTCCCATACGTTTAGCCTCTTCAGGATGCTCAATAAACCATTTCATAGTATTAAGCAAAGCCTGTTGCATAACTTCAGACCCTTCTTTAAGAGGGGCAGCTATAATTTTACCATTCAGACCATCTTTAATAATTTCATTACAGCCATTGATATTCGTAACAATAGAAGGCAATCCCATAGCACCAGCTTGCATTGGCACATTAGGGAATCCTTCACGATAACTTGGGAAGACAAGTGCATCAGCTTGAGCCAAGAAAGGACGAACATCACTTTGCCAGTCGACAAACTTCACCTTGTCAGAAGTTGTCAAAAACTCCTTATCTGATTCCGAAACGGCATTCTCCTCCTCAAAAGTACCAACCAATATTAACCGACAATTCAGTTGTCGCATACACTCCGTAAGCTCATGTATACCTTTATCTTTAACCATTCTTCCAATAAAGACGAAGCTAAAAGTATCTGACGTATCATTAGTATTCTCTACAGGCAAAAAGAACTCTGTATCAATACCATTAATATTTCCATTCCAAATCACCCGCAACGGCTTCTTTGTGATACAATCCTCTTGCAAGGCATGTAATACCCCTTGCCCTTCTGGAATTACATTTGTGGCAAAAAGACATGACAATCGTTCCATTGTCTTAAGAATCGTCCTCAACATGCCATGAGCACCCTGATAACGTAAGCCAGTAACGGTATATATCCTATGCGGAACACATGCAAACCACGCAGCAATCATTGCCAACAAACTTCCCTTAGGAGTATTAGCATGCACACACCATGGCTTCTCCTTACGAAACAGACGATACAAGAACCATAAACCCTTGATATCTTTCACTAAACTAATAGGACGTTCTAACGGAGCATCTACCACACGGATTCCCTCTCGCTCACTAACCTCCTTCAGAACACCAGTATCTTTTGCAACACCAACAACTTCAAAGTATTGGTTCAAAAACTTCAGCTGTCCTTCTAGTAAACTATTTAAGGATATGTCCGCAGTTGTAACGCGAATTAATTTCTTCTTCATGATTTAGAACTCGACACGTTCAAAATTCACATTTCCAATTCTTGCAGCATACTCAGGGAATGCACTCTTCCACATTCCTTCATGCCATAAGCTATATACCTTTTGCGCACCACTGATTAAATAATAATCAGTGAACATTTTGATATTCTCAGAATCATCTGTTTCTCCAGCAGTATCTATATGCTTTACTGTTCCAGGCACAATATACACATCAAGCTTTGCTTTTTTTATCTCTTCAATAAAGACCATAGAGTCCGAAGCGATAAGAATCCTTGTGTTAGGGTGCTGTTCAGATATCTTCTTTACTGCATTGATAGCTGCCTCTACCAATGCACTCTTTTGATTATCAGAACTTAACTCAGGGTTAATAGCCGTTTCCGTCTTATCACCCAAAAGATTCATAAAACGTGTATGAATTGCGATATAGTTAGCTCCAATCTCTGACCTATATTGGTCCAAATAACGTTGGAGATAATTTGTTGGGCGAAATAGCTCTCTATACAACTCCCCCCACTGGTAACTCGTACCAAAATGAGCATTCACCTTATCTAAGGAGTTATAGCCATAATAGAAATGTGTTTCAGACGAACGTTTCTTATATAAACGAGAAGGGTCTACTATCTCTCCGTAGGCTATAACATTATTATATGAAAGAAGACCAAAATTCATTTGGCTCTCATCAATTAGCCAATCATACTCATTTGGCTCAAGATACTTACTTAATACAAACGGATAAGTCCAATTCAATTTAAATGGTTTTCCCAAAGCTTTAGATATAGCATAAATGGTAATCAGACCTTTCAGCCTGTCAAACATTCCACCATGAGGAATTCTACCATCAACCATAAATACAAACGGATAACTATTACCCGTTGTGTACAAAGAGAACCCTTTCTCCTTCATTATCCTGAACTTCATCCGAGGTTCACGATAACAGCAATCTATAAGCTTAACTAAATTATTTCTTTCTATCATAAATTAAGACTTTCTTAATGTCCAAGTTATTGATATACAGAATGTAGTGCAGTAATAGTATCAAAACATGAAGTAAAAACTATAGAGAAAATATATAACACTCTTTTTTACAACACTACTGTTTCATATACAGAGTTATAGCCATTAACCGTTTTTGAAATATCAAACTCCAAGGCTCTATTATAACAGCGTTCTGCAATCTCGTTATAATAAGTTTCATCACTTGCTAATCGGTTAATTTCTTCTGCCAATGCCTTTGCATCCTCATGTGGGAAAAGAATACCATATCCCTTAGTTACTTCTTTCAAGCCATTAACATCAGAGGCTATAAAAGGCTTATGTGCACTCATTCCCTCTACATTACTAAGGCTCAACCCTTCCCAATGAGAAGACATCACGATAACATCTGCTGCTCTCAGGACATTTGGAATATCAGTACGTAAGCCTAAGAATCTAACTCGCTCACTTACACCAAGCGAATCTGCTAACTGCTTAACAATTTCTTGACGTATACCAACACCAGCAAACCAAACCTCAAAGTCACTGTTATTGAGTAATCCTAAAGCTTTAACAATCGTATCCTGATCTTTTGCATCTCGAAACCCAGCAACCATCAAAGCAGCCTTCCTTTTTCCCTTCAATAATAATAAATTATTATCAGGAGTAGCATTACTGATAGCTTTAACATCTACCCCATTATTAATTGTTGAGATTTGCTTATACTTGGGATTGACCTTATCCAACCAAGCACCTCCCATGTATTCTCGCAATTTTTCTTCAGCAATCTGACTTATACAGATAACATGATTATACTGTCCATACATCCAGCTCTCAATTGGTGCATACCATTTCCAATCACGTTTACGATTAGAAGTTGTATGCTCCGTAGAGACCAACTTTTGAGAACAAAATAAATTGGCGATTGCTACAAACAGTTGCGGTGAAGAATTATGCGTATGAATAATATCATAATTCTTCATTATCTTTACTAATTTAAATATATAGAGTGGATTATAAACCCCATGTCCTAACGCATATACCTTTGTCTGTGGACTCTCTTTCTTCAATCTATAGGTCAATGGTGTCTCTTTTCCATTAAAGATACATAAACCCACCGTATTCCCCAAAGCCTGCAACCTTGGTATCAAATTAACCACCAACGTTTCAGCGCCTCCCATATCCAAAGATGTTATGACTTGAAGTATTCTCATTGTTTTTATATTAAATTAAATCGCTTTAATATCTTACGTATCCACATCCTATCAAATCCTAAAGTATCTGTAACTATAATATTCTTATAAGAGTTAAACGTATGACTTCCGACATTCAAAATAGGATGTGTAGAATAAATCCTTCTAAGCTCTTTGAAACTGAAATTTCTTATATTTGTTTCTTGTAATGTGACTGCGTGCCCATACTGCAAATTACATTCTTGTGTCGGGCGTATAAGCTTATTATTATAATAAAAGAAAGCTCCAGACATACGAGCAACATTTTCCTTAAAAGAAACTGATTTCAAGAAAATAAACTTTTTTTCTTCAGAATGCCATTTATATATATATAGGATATTTCCATTAGGATTCTTTCTCGGAGTACAGAATAAAAAAGTTTGATTATCAATAAAGAAAGGAACAGCATCCTCAACACCTTCATCCAATACACTGTGTAAAAAATCGATTTTATTTGATAGTGGAAAATATCTATATATGCTTAAATGTCCACTTTCCCCATTTTCAGGTAAGATATATACATAAGGTTCATTAAAAGAATTTACATGAGTATCTATATCTCTAATAAAAAGAGACAAAGGGTCTTCTTGCCTTATGATAAAAGGAAAAGAAAGGTGTGTCGTTAAATCAAGGATTACATCACAACTCTGCAAGACGCTAGAAGCTTTATCTATTGTTAGCTTAGATATTCTACCTTTATTTGCTGGCTTAAAAAAATCTTCTACTAAAAGTTCTATTTTCTTTTCAGATACATCCAAAATAAATGGATCCGCAAACCATGAATTTTTATAATTATGTTTAACCCAATTCACTTTTAAAGGGAAATTATTCAATATGTCTTCTATAGAATTCTGAATAAAACCAACATTCCAACGTTCTTCTGTTAGTTTCTTAATTTTCTTTTTTAGAAACATAATATACACATCTAATGATTGAACAAAACGTTAATATTCATTTTACAATATATGAAGATAACTAGTTAAAGTTTATTTCTTCATTTTACATAACATTAAGATTATCTTTTATACTATCATTGCAAACCAATAAAAAACCAAGTAATATTCATTCATATTTTAGTTAAATAAAAGTATATTTTCTCATAATATTCATCTATTCTTATCAGTATTATTTATCTAAAAGATAAACATCCTTTATATGCATTCCCCAACCTATTAGTGACACAACATTCCATATCCCTCTTATTTTCGGAAAAGAACCTTTACCATGATAACAGTATCTAAATCGCCAATAATTTATTGCAGCTTTTAATTTATAAATATATGGGATATCGTTTTGTAAAATTTCTGCATAACACATCATAGAAGCAATAGGGCTTTGCATACGTATCTTTACTATTTTCGATGTTAGTCCTCCCTCTAAATAATCACGCAAATAGATAACATCATTAATAAATAGTAACTTAAATTTTTTTGCTATTCTATTTAAAACTAAATCTTCTGGGCAAAACCTTTCATTATCAAACTCCGGGAAAGGGAACTCTCGCAAAACATCTATTTTAAACACTTCACAAACATCTCCTACAAATCCATATTTATAACGCATTTCTATAGAACTTATATTTATCGGTAAAGAAACGTTCCGCTTTCCGATAACGGTCCCATCGTGATGGGCCATCAAACCACATATCCCCCCAATTAAAGGGTTATCTTTTATATCCAAATAATAACGCTGTATAATAGATAAAGAATTTTGAGGTAAACTATCATCACTATCAACAATAAGAATAAGTTCACCTTTTGCTTCTTTAACTCCTCTATTTAGGGCTTTATGCTTACCTCCATTAAGCTGCTGTATGTAAGTTATAACTATTTTCTGTTCTTTTATAAACTTATCTACGATATCTGTAGTAGTATCTGTTGAACCATCATCAACAATAACCCATTCAAAATCTTCAAAGTCCTGTTTTGTAAGACTTTGATATAAATTAATAAGTAAAGAAGCCCTATTATAAGTAGGTGTTAAAACTGTAATCATCAACGATAAAATTTATCTATAGAATATTTCTCATCATACTCGTATTTTTCGTAGATAGGATCATATTCACGTACACCATTTGTGAAGAATGTTTTATAAGGAGAAAGCAAAAAACCCCAATAATACACAATTCGGAAGAAAAGTAAGAAACAGATAATAGGAATAATTTTCCTCGTTAGATTATTACTCTTGATATTATTTGCAATCAAAGATAATGTACTTATTACTCCTATCAAATAATACCATCCTAATCGCCCACCATTAAGAGAAAGAACAAAAAGTAATAATATTGCACAGAATCCTAAAGATGTATTGAGTAGAACTATATTTTTTTTCGTAGTTGGGATTAAAGAATAATTCTTTAATATGAAATATAAAAAAACAAATGCTTCTATAATATATTCGTATCTAAAGCCAGTCTCTTGCTCCGCATAAGAATCTGTTCGATATTGCATATCTGTTACATCACCATATAATCTGAATAATGCAGAAGGACCACCAGACAAACCAAGAACCAAACATATACTCATAATAATAATAATACTTCGTTGACTAAAACGTTTGATTGGTAAGAAATATAATGGGAATAAAATTATAGCAGAATTGTGAAATGAGGCTGCAACCAATACGCATATTATGAATTTGTACAATTCTTTCTTATAAACATATCTAATAGCAAACCAAGCAATACCTACTCCCACCATTTGTCTAAAATAAGTGAATGTAAAGAAGAACATAAGTCCCATAAAAAGCATTATAGCAAATGGATAATTAATGCAATACTTCTTTAGGGAAAAATAATATAGGAAATAAATTATCAAAGTATACAGTAGAATAAATATATACCTATTACTTGTAATAAAAGAAATCAAGACATTACTCCCAATATAACCTATCTCAGATGGATATAATGTAAAAATACTAGCATCTTTATAATTTCCTCCTACTCTAGTAATATCAGCAATGTCATCAAATAAACTTGCATATATATATCTATCATATCCACCAAGCATGTCAGACAGACCTACAAAAACGGCCAATATCACAAGTGAGAAAAACAAGGCCCTATCGCGATTGTAATTATACTTGATGGCTAAACTGTTAATGAAAAGAACAAGAATAAAAATGAATAAATAGACTATCATGTGAGGATATTTTTAATTATAAATAACTACTTGAAGAGACAGAAAAGCTCTTTAGAAGTAGTCTCTCCGTTATGCTTCTGCAAAATATTTTCTCTACCACACTCAGCTATAGCCTCATACTTAGAAGGATTAAGGTGTATTTTCTTTAGAATGTTAACAACATCTTTTATCTCTTCATATTGTATACATGAAACATTATGCTCTACTGCTATATTTTCCAATGCATACCACGAACCAACAACCAATAAACCATTAGCAATTGCGTCTAGGACTTTTCCCTTAGTACCTGTACCTATACATATAGGTGTTACCTGAATATCATGTTTACAAATTTCTTCAATATAATCAGGGGCAAATTTTATATGATGAGTTTCATACCCTGCTTTATTAAGTCTCTCTACATGATTATCCCATCCCTTACCTAAAAAAGTATATACATAATGTTCTTTTAGTTCTGAGAGATCTTTAGATTTTATCAGACAATCTATCAGCATATCAGCATCCTGCTGCATATACAAGTTATACTGCCCTGCAAATAAAACCTTTATTTTTGGAGAATTAAAGGAAATAACCTTAGCAGGTTTTGCAACTTGATAATGAGGGTGACGAAGAAAATGAGCTTGAATTCCAGGACAAATCTCCTCAAGGAAATTAACATCCTCTTTACCTACCAAATGATAGTGAATATTTGAAGATGTATCAAACTGTTTCTCCATATTCAGATACTTAGGATACATAAACGCTGATCTCCAAAATCTTATTCTATTTCTTATTGCGAAACGCTTACCAAGCATCCTATAATAATAGAGAGATTCACAATCTGGCAATGTATGTATTCGCCTAAAATCCTTTAATTGACAACTGACACGAGATAACTCCTCGCCATAAATCCATATAGCATCAGGATAATCATTAATAATAGTATCTAATTGTGAAGAACTTAAGCTAATATAATTACCAATAGGATAATTCAATAATATTCTAAATGGTAAAAGAAATCTAAGGAAAAAATTATACCACCATGGTACTGGCAATAAACAAATCTTTATATTAAGTTCCTTTGCTACAGAATCAATCTGCTCTTTAGAAAGCCGATTTAAGTTATACGAATAAAGAATTACCTCTATACTTCTATCTCTACCAGCAAGTAAATGATAAGGCAATGCACTTGTACCACGGATATTTTCCGCAGCAGGCATCATCACAGAAATCATAGTGACTTTCATATTATTCTATACTTTTAAACGACTTGTGATAAATTATTTAATTAAACAAGGAATATTCAAAAACAACTTTACAAATAATGATTTCTTCAATGAATCAAAATGTCCCTTCATTGGATATAACTGTTCTTTTTTCATTTCATCTATAATAACAGAATTGATACCAAGCTTTCCCCATTCTTTTTTGTTTTTATATAAAGAGTATACCAAACCAAACAGCACATTCTGGCTTCGATTAAATATTACACTATATAACTGAGGGTTTATATCCTTAAAAGACAAAGCTAACCTACGGAAAGAATTTATAATATAAATATCATCCTTAATGTATTTTATCTTCTTCTCTGGTACCATAGACTTGCTGGTAGAATTTGGATGATATATATACAGATAAGGAGTTATATCGCTAAACACAACATTCGTTGCACACGGCATAAGTCTATATGTCAACTCAACATCTTGATGTGTAATTCCCTTCACAAAGAATATATTATTATCAATAAATAATTGCTTCTTTGTAATTAAAGCACAGATTGAAGAAGGATTATAACCAGAAAGAACTGCCTCTACACCAGATAAAACCTTATTGTGCTCAAGCGTAGGCTGACTACATTCAACATCTAAATACTGTCCTCCTTCTGTTACGTTCTGAAGTTGAATAGCCAAAATATCCAAATTTTTATATTCGTCTAAAGCTTCAATAATCTTTGGCAACAGCTCACTTATAACTTTATCATCAGCATCTACACACCAAACATATTCACCTTGACAAGTTTTTATTCCATAATTTCTCGCAGTACTCTGTCCTTGATTCTCTTGAGTTAAGTATGTTACATTAGAATATCTTAAAGCATAGTCTTGAGCTATCTCTGGGGATTTATCTTGTGACCCATCATTAACGATAACTATTTCATACTCCTCTTTTAGTAGATTGGAGCCAAGAATAGAGTCTAAGCAAATCCCAATGTACTTCTCTGCGTTATACATTGGGATTATTATGCTAAGTTTATATTTATAGTCGTCCATCAACAATATCTCTATTTAAGAAGCCTTTGACGTCATAAATAACACCATTCTCATTTAATTTCTCTCTCCAGTCCGTATCAGCAAACTGCTTATGAGAAACGGCAAGAATAATAGCATCATATTTCTTATCCTTAGGCAAAGACGCGACAGCATCAATCCCATATTCTTTCTTCACTCTTTCAACATTAGCCCATGGGTCTAAGACCGTAATGTTTGAAGTGTATTCCGACAATGTAGAATAGATATCAACAACCTTAGTATTACGTACATCAGGACAATTTTCCTTAAAGGTGATACCAAGTATCAAGATATTAGAATCCTTGACGAGTGCACCCTTCTTATTCATCATCTTGATTGTCTGATTTGCGACGTAATCTCCCATACCGTCATTCAATCTACGTGCTGCAGACATGATACGTGGCAAGACACCATAGACCTGTGCCTTTTGAATGAGATAATAAGGATCTACACTGATACAATGGCCACCAACTAAACCAGGATTCAACTTAATAAAATTCCACTTAGAAGCAGCAGCATCTATTACATCTCTTGTATCGATACCCATTGCATTAAAGATCTTAGCCAACTCATTCATAAACGCAATGTTAACGTCACGTTGAGAGTTCTCAATAATCTTTGAAGCTTCCGCTACTTTGATAGAAGGTGCTTTATGTGTTCCGTTAATAAGAACTGCATTATACACATTATCTACCAAATCAGCAATCTCAGGAGTAGAACCCGATGTTACCTTTTTAATTTTCTCTACAGTATGCTCCTTATCGCCTGGGTTTATACGCTCAGGAGAATAACCTGCAAAAAAGTCTTTATTGAATGTTAAGCCAGAAACTTTCTCTACTACAGGTAAACATTCTTCTTCCGTTACGCCTGGATAAACTGTTGACTCGTAGACAACAACATCTCCCTTAGAAATAACTTTACCAACCGTCTCACTTGCACCCCAAAGAGGTTTCAAGTCAGGACGATTGTTTACGTCAACTGGCGTTGGTACGGCAACAACATAAAAATTACAGTCTTTAATATCCTCAAGGTTAGTTGTACAGACAAATCCATTTTCCAAAGCAGATTGTAATAATTCATCTGATACTTCTAAAGTAGCATCATGACCAGCCATTAACGCATCAACACGACCCTGATTCATATCAAAACCAACAGTCTGAAACTTTGTTGAGAATAACCTAGCCAAAGGCAAGCCAACATAACCTAAGCCAATAACAGCTATTTTAATTTCTTTGCTTATCATATTATCTATCCTTTGTATTTAACTTAAAAATATCATTTAGAAACTTTATTTAAAGCTTTACGTAGAGCTTTGATATAACCATCGCCATTTGAGATATCTGGTTCCATATAATTTCCTTCTCCCCATTCATTCCATGATTTTAATATTAGAATTTGTTCGTCTTCAGACTTATCTTTTAATACTTCAAATGCATCTAAACAATGAAGATAAAAACTTTCTGGTGTCGAATTATAATATATCAAATCAGCCGCATGCTCACTCCTAGGACTGTGGTCCCATTGTGGAACAATCTGTGGAATAATTCTTCTATCTTTGTCTTGCTTAGTAATTAACTTTGGGAAATCCTTACTATAGTCTCTTGCACCTCGCGGACGTCCGGTAACCAGTTGCTTAAAGACACGATACATAGAAAAAAAGTTACGTTCCAATTTTCCCATTCTTCTTATTTTTTCAGCCCAAAGGGAAGAAAGACGCGCATAACTAACGGCATCATATCCTTTTTCAGTAAAGTAATTTGGAGATAATTCTATTTTATAGCTATTTGCTACAATGTATAAGTCAGGAAAACCAGCCTCTTTAGCGAATTTTCTAAAGTTTTCGATATATATATCAGGAAGAGTAAAAGGGTCGAAAATCAATAAGAAAGGTTTATTGTCCACCTTAATGTATCTTGGGTCTTTAAAGGCTCTAAGTAGGTATTGAAAGTGTTGTATTTGATCTTCTATACCTGGATATTCTTGCTTAACTAGTAACTTATTCGGTGTCGTTTTATCCCATGATTTTGCAAACCAAGAATGATTTGCCCACCCTAAACAAAAAGGGAAATCTGGCTGGCCAGAACTTAAGACTTCATCAAAAATTTCTGACAACATCTGCTTTCCATTTCCAAACCAATAGTGCCAATAACAAAAAGCAGTAACACCAGCCTTTCTTGCCAATTCTGCTTGTTGCTCGCGCACCACTGGCAGTCTCAAATCGTAATAACCTAATTCGGTAGGAACTCTTGGTTGGTCATGTCCTTTAAAAAGAGACTTAGCACGTCCAACATTAGTCCATTCGGTGAATCCTTTTCCCCACCACTCATCATTTTCTGGTGTTGGGTGATACTGAGGTAAATAAAATGCAATTATTTTAGGCTTCATAACTACTGAATAAAACTTATATTTTCACTAAAAAAAGGAGTATACTTTATTTACAATAAAAGACCTTTCATTTTTTGTTAACCCTAATACAAAGATTACCATTACTGATGAGAAAAATGATATCATTATGACAAAAAGGAAATTTAGAATTGGTGATAAAACAAATTTACCTAAAAATAATGGTAAAATTGGCGATAATAATGTAACAACAGAAAGAGGGAGTATTACTTTCCAAATATACTCTCTTCTACTATAATGAATCAATGGAAGTGTAATCCATGCACGAACTATTAGTCCAATAAGCGCTGATATTCCAACAACGATGAAAGCCCACGCAGGATCACCATTTAGAAATCTAAATATAAAATATAAAGAGGGTAGAACTAAAAACTGAATTATATTATCCCAAATCATATATTTTTTTAGTTTCCCTATAGCTAATATTGAAATCCACAACGGATTTGACAATGATGAGATTAAAGCCCCTACTAAGACTATACGTAAGAAGACGACAGTATGGCTAGGAACAGTTCCTAACCAACAATTTAGAATAAAAGGTGCTTCTAAGAAAACTGGTAAAGACATCAAGAATAAAAGGAAATAAGAAAATTTACTACTTAACATTAATAATTCTCCCATTCGCTTAAAATTTTCTTGTGAACAGGATTTAGTTATTTGAGGATTGATAGCAGTCTGGAAGTTAAGAACGAATTGTCCCATAACCCCTTGAACTTGCAGAGCAATACCTCGTGCAGCATTAACAACAGGTCCAAAAAAGACATTTAAAATAAGATTCACACCTTGTGTGTTAAGAATCCAAAATATATTACCACTTAAAGTCCACCCTGACATTGTTAGAATTTCTTTTAATTGCTTCTTATCTAATTTTGCGGGAGCACGTACTTCTTCGAAATGCTTACTGCAATAAACGGCATAAATAATCCTATCAATAATTTCTACAAGAAATAGTAATGTCGCATAAACTACCAATTTATCATAAGGTGTGATTTGTAAAAGAAGACATATCAACAATTTCAATATAGCGTCAAACAAAGATATATAGGCAAAAGCTGACATTCGCTCATGAGCTATTATCGCAGAATTATAGGGTACACAAATAAACCCTATAACAGTAGATAGTATAGAATATTGGAAAACCCAAAAAGCTGCAACCATTCTGTCTGAAGGAATAGTCATTTTTGTATATAGAAACCATAATCCGACTGTTTCCACTAGTAAAACAACCAATATGCATAGCAAATAATAGATATATTTAATTGTCCCAAAGGTTCGGTTGGTATATTCTTGATTACCCTGTCCAATAGCAATCGTTATAAATCTTGAGGTAGCATTACTAAGTGAGGAAGAGATAAAACCAAACATTGCAACAATTCCTCCTACAGCATTGTAAATACCAAAATCAGTAACTCCTAAAACGTGAAGTATGACACGCGAAGTATAAAGCCCTATACCCATCAAGAGTATAGCTCTCATATACAACATCAAAGTGTTTTTGGCTATCGTTTTGTTATTCCCTTCCATAACGACTTCTTCCTCCCATTACAATAGGAAAATATTTCTGAATCCAAATAATTGGATAATATAATAACAAAAGACTTATACTTGACAAAAGTAATTTGCCAGTGAATGTGAGAAATATGTAGTCTAAAGAGAATAAATCTTTAAATATAGTTTCCACATATAAGAAGACTATACCATGAAGCCCCATTATCACAATTGTCCCTATTGATAATATTGTAATAAACTTAAAATTGTACTTATCAAACATGAACGACAAGCTAATTAACATAAAGATTCCTGCAAATGCATAAGGATAATAAAGCAATGGATAATCGCCAAACAAACGTAAATATACATTTGAATAACCCATTATCATTGTCAATGACAACACAATGAGCAGTAAAATAAAAAAAGGTATCTTCGAAGAGAAAAAAGATAACTTGCTTTTTAGTTCATATCCTGCTATATAAAATGGTATAACCATAAACACAGTATCAATTCTCCAATATAAATGAAAAGGAAATAGATAAGCAATCAATATACAGAATAAGACAACTAACAAACGCCAAACAGGAGTCTTCCGTACTATAAAATATGATAAAAGTCGAACCTGAAAAAGGCATACTAAAAACCAAGTAGGACCAGGTTCTCCACGACCATCCGCTGTAATAAAATAAAACAACTGATCTATAGGCCAATGCCTTGCCAACACCCAAGTTGGAATAAGGAAGGCATTTCCTATCAAATTTAATAAAATATAAGGAACTAATAATGAGCGAAAAGAGCTTTTTAGGAAGTCGACAAAACCATTTTCTTTAATTCTAAAGAGGTACCCTGAGATAAAAAAGAAAAATGGCATGTGAAAAGAATATATAAAATTGAAGATATATCCTTCGCTTCCTGTTTTACTTAAGAGGTGTCCTAATGCTACTAAATATATAGCAAAAACCTTAGCCCAATCTATCCAATTAATACGCTGATTTAAAGTCATTATGTATCTATGTTAATAAATGATATTTTTAATTGTTTTGAGTATCTAAATATCATCGGACAAGTTGTCCGAAGCCTCTGGACAACATGTTCGGAGTAGTCGGAAAGACTGTCCGGAGCTGCCAGACAAAACTATAAGAGTATTTTTATCATGCTTAAATGAATAGAACATTAAATTAAGATAGTATCAATACCTACTCATAAAAGACTATTGACTTGAATGTCCGCTCGTATTTAGGTTCGTTATAGCCATACTCAATAAATAACGCTTTCACATCGTCCGCCATCGACTGTGTATAAAGATAGCCTCTTTCTGCATTGCCATAACGATAGAAATTACTACGACCACGAAAATAGGTATATACTTCTTTGCGGAGACTTGGTAAATCCTTACGGCGCACCTCATCGAAGAAGTGTGTAAAGCCCACATAACAAGTGACGAGCTTCTTCGCCTGATACATCCTGCAACAACCATTCACAAGGTTTTCAGGCATAAGTGCCGAGGGAAAGATTGCATCTCCCCATGTATTGGAGGTTGGTTGTAACTTGAAATATAAATGGTGAAGACAATCTTCTCTCACTGCACAATTCTCAAGGAAGCAAGCTTCATAACTCTTAGGGAAAGTTTCTAAGCTCAGCGATTCGTTTGTGTCCATTGGGTATTTATAATATTAAGATACTCTTAGATTAGATAAGGAAATGAGAACAAAACAAAGAAAAGAACACGCAGAGTAAGCAATTGAGGTTAAGAAAAGAAAACATCATCTCCTACCTACAAACAATGAATAGTTTGCAGGCTGACAACTATCACGGTTCCTCCACATAAGAACGAATGTGCAAAAATAAATAGACGTGGTACAGTAACAATCGTTAGTTAAACAACAAAAACTGTGCTGGTCAATTCAGTAGTTGCTTCGTTCGCAGAATCTTTCTGTTAATAGTTCTTATTCCCTTTGTTATGGGTACAAAATTAAATAAAAAAAATGAGAAAAGAAAGAATATTCATAGAATAATTGTAGGCACACGATATAAAAAAGAAAGAATGAGCAACAAGGCCTGACCCACCAACTGGCCCCTTCCCCAACCCCTCCCCCAAAGGGAGGGGAGTAATCACCAAGATACCCCGCACATATGATGACAAAGCTAAGACAGAATGACATAGAGACATAATTAATACTCCAACCACCTTTCTTGTATTGAATATGTCATTAAAAATGTCTTTATGTCATTATGGCTTAACATATTTATCCACACAGACTATATTGAATATGTCATTGAAAAATATGTATTTTTGTCATTCTGGCTTAACACTATCTATACTTTTATGTCATTCTGTATTGTATTCTGTATCTTTATATGTATGAAAAAGCCACAAGATATCAATGGTTTGAAGAAAAATCACTATCTTTGCAACAGAATCAGTTATCCTAAAAAATGAAAAAGATTATATTGATTGCTGCCATCCTTTTAGGGGCATTGACAAACGGACAGGCTCAGGTAATAAACAAGAACTACGCAAAGCGTATTGGACAAGCCGTTAAAGAAGGCTACCAGGACGTTAAAGAAGTTATTGTTCAAGATACCAAACCAACTGGTGAACATACGATTTGGGACATCTACGCAGCCCCAAAAGTGGGATTAAAATTATCAAACCTCTCTGGAATCGATGGGAAAATGAATATTGGATGTGTTGCAGGTGCTTCTTTTGAAGTATTTATTGCAAATAACATTGCCATTGACGCAGAGCTACTTTATAGCCACCAAGGTTCTTCTGGGGTCTATCGTAATATTGATACCACAGACGACTATGGGAACCCTGTTGTACAAGAGTATGGTCCATATAACTTTAACTTGCACTATTTCAATATGAACTATCTTGTACGTTGGTACCCTTGGGCTGATTTACCATGGAGCTTCACTACAGGAGTACATACAGGCTATCTTATCAGCGCACATGCTAAGCGTAAAAATGGAGAAGATATTAATTTAAAGAATAACATCTACAGAGGTGATGTATCTATTCCTTTTGGCGTCAGCTACGAGTGGAAGCAATGGCAGGTAGAAGCACGCTATAGCCTATCTCTCAGAAAATTAACTAAAAACGCTGAAGCAAAGGATTTATTAAAGAACGCTCGCAACAGCATGTTGGAAGTAACACTTGGCTACAGAATACAGGTGCTCTGATGCCGTTTGAAGACAAGTGAGAAAACTCCTTTTCATACCTTCTTTACTACTCTCTGTAGTTGCTTCTGCAGAAGAGTATGATTCTATAGCTATACCCAAAGTAGGTATAGAGGTGCATTATACGCCTGCACAAACTTTATGTATAGACAAGGAGCCACGTATCTGGACTAAGACGAAAGAAACGCATACCGTAGCTGCACAGCTAAATATCACACCATCAGAGAATGATTTTGCACGCGATTATAATTATCCAACATTCTCTGTTGGCCTGCGTTATAACTTCAACCATGGAACAACAATGCATAAAGACAATCCATGGGGAGAAGCACAGCCAGTAGACTACACCAGTAAATTAGGCAACTTCCTAACCCTATATGGTACATTTAACCGTCCACTTTATCGTAGTGAACACTGGCAGTGGGGCTATTACTTAGGTACTGGCGTTGGTTATACCTCGCTAAAATATAACCAGAAGAACAATATTGACAACGAATATATTGGTTCACACCTTAATATCTTCTTCACAGCAGGACTGTACGGACAATATAAGGTAGCAAAGGAATGGAACATAAAGGCTGGATTAGACTTCGCACACCATAGCAATGGGGCTATGGCACGCCCCAACAAAGGCGCAAACTATTTAGGTCCATTCCTTGGTATTGTATACGAACCAGAGAAGGAAACAACGAAGGTTGCAAAGGGTAACACACATCCTAAAGATCCCTTCCAAAAGTATTGGTTTACGGAATTTACCCTTGGAATAGGTGGTAAAACTTTACTTGAGGATTGGCAGCAGACACAATTTGAAACTCCACAAGGACATCCCGATTATCGTAGGGAGCAGTTTGCTTTCTACGGAGCCTATTCTTTCCATACTCACCTACTCTATCGTTATGCACATCGCTGGGCATCTGGCGTAGGCTTTGGTCTTTTCTATGGAGATTATGCCAACAGAGTTGCACAACATGATAAGGAACATGGATACACTGGAGAGAAGCATAGTCCGTGGTCACTTAGCATTGAAGGTCGTCACGAGATCTTTTATGGTAACATGTCTGTTCGTGTCAGCTTAGGCTATTACCTCTACCGACACATGGGGTATAAATCACGTAATGGATTGGAAAGACCTTATCATGAACAAGTTGGTGTGTTTTATAGTTTCCCTAAGCTAAAGAATCTTACTTTAGGCTTTAGCGTTAATGCACATGCAACGAAGGCAGACTTCACGGAACTACAAATAACAATGCCTGTGAGACTATAAAACAAGACAGAAAGACAAGAGTTTAGACAGAATGACAAATATTTAGCCAGAATGACATAAAGACATATTGCTTTAATGACATATTCTAAGGGAAGACTGAATGACATAAAAACATATTGCTTTAATGACATATTTTAATATGGGACGTGTAGGCTGTGAATTAAGATATCTTATATAGTTCTGTCTGATAGCCTATACTTAACTTCTTTCCA
This sequence comes from Prevotella melaninogenica, assembly GCF_013267595.1. Lineage (NCBI taxonomy): Bacteria > Pseudomonadati > Bacteroidota > Bacteroidia > Bacteroidales > Prevotellaceae > Prevotella > Prevotella melaninogenica. The sequence goes on from NZ_CP054011.1 coordinate 749,646, forward strand.
AACAACAAAATATGTCATTAAAGCAATATGTCTTTATGTCATTCTGTCTAAACTATCGTCATTCTGTCTGGAAGAGGTACTTCTCTATATCCTTAAACCCATTCAAGAATGAGCGAACATCCATTCGTTTCTTACCTGTCAACTGAATATCGAGAAGTTCCAAGAGGTTATCAGACGTATTGACATAGAGACGGGTCTTTTCTACAACGAGCGTACCAGGGGTACCTACAGATGTACGGTCAGACTTAGCCGTCTTATAAACCTTCATTACCAAAGGTTTTACTCCATTGTCTTCAATAGAACAGAGTGTACTCCAAGTGCCAGGATAAGGACTGAGTCCACGCACAAAATCATAAACTTTCTTAGCAGACTGATTCCAATTAATTTCGCATGTCTCCTTGAATATCTTCGGTGCATGATGTAATTCAGCATCTTCACACACCTGAGGAGCACTTATGCCATCAAGAACTGCAGAGAAATCAACATTATCCAAACTATCTTCAGGCAATTTAGATGCAATGAGATCAATTGTTTCCATAGCAATCTTTGCACCCAAATACATCAAGCCATCATAGACATACTCAACATCAGCAGTATCAGGAATAGCAAATGGTTTTTGAAGGATAATGCGACCAGTATCTATGTCTTTATCAAGGAAGAAGGTCGTCACACCTGTCTCGGTCTCACCATTGATAACCGCCCAGTTGATAGGAGCAGCACCACGGTACTGCGGAAGCAAGGCTGCATGTACATTAAACGTACCCAGGCGAGGCATACTCCACACCATCTCCGGCAACATACGAAAGGCTACAACCACCTGCATATCAGCTTTATAAGAACGCAATTCGTCTATAAAATCAGCATCCTTCATCTTTACAGGCTGCAAAACAGGCAAGTTATGTTCAAGTGCATAGAGTTTCACAGGTGATGGCTGCAGCTGTTCTTGATGACGTCCAACAGGTTTATCAGGCTGTGTGACTACAGCTACAACATTATATCCATTCTGAACTAATGTTTTCAACGACTCCACAGCAAACTCTGGAGTACCCATGAAAACAATACGTATATTTTCTTTTTTCATTATCTTTGGGAATTTAACAAGAGGTGAGATAATAAGTAAGAGACGGCAGACATCTATTTTACTCTGCACTAAAGTCTGCTACAAACTGACGATACATACTATAAAGGCGAGCTCGAGAGATATAGCCAACCAACTGGCTATCAATATTCACAACAGGTAAATACTGTGCACCCGTACGTTCAAAAGTCTTCATCACATCCTCCATTGGGTCGTTGACACCGAGCATTGCTGCTGGTGGTGACATCAACTGATTGACATGAAAACGGTGATAAAGTTCAGTACGGAAGATAATATGTCGTAGATTGTTAATATCAATCTCACCTAATAACTTACGAGACTCATCGAGCACAGGAATATAATCATTGCGACTTGAACTGATAGCATGAATAAGTTTTCCCATCTCCATATCCGGTTCGACAGATGTAAAGTCATGATCGATAATCTTATCCATGCTCATCAAAGTGAGGATAGACTTGTCTGTATGGTGTGTGAGGAGTTTACCTTGCTTTGCCAAACGAACAGCATAAATACTATGATGTTCGAAGATATTTATCGTAAGATAAGAACTGATAGTCACGATAATCAATGGAATGAAGAGTTGATAACCGCCTGTTAGTTCGGCAATCAGGAAGATACCCGTCAAAGGTGCATGCATCACAGCCGACATCACAGCTGCCATACCATAGAGCGTAAAGTTCTTCTCTGGAATATAAACACCAAGTTGCTCCATATTCCAAAAACGAGCAAAGAAGAAACCACCAAAGCCACCGATAAACAAAGAAGGCGCAAAGGTTCCACCACAACCGCCTGCACCATTTGTTGCACTGGTTGCAAAAACCTTCGTCATGACAACTAAGCCCACATAAAGCAGTAGGAAATTTGACTTCTCAGCAAACATAGATCCACTCATGATTTGCATCCAGTCAGCTTCTGTCTTTCCTTCTATAAACAATCTCAAACTATCATAGCCTTCACCATAGAGAGAGGGAAAGAGGAAAATAAGTGGAGAAAGCACCAAGCCACCCACAAGTAGTTTCAGATAAGGCTTAGAAGAAAGTTTCCCATAACCATTCTCACACCATGACATCAATCGCATGAAGTAGAGTGATACAAAACCGCAAGCAATACCTAACAAGATTGTCGGTGGTACACGGTCAAGTCCCCAAATGTTATCCATTTGGAAATGAAACATTGACGAACCACCTGTGAAGAAATAAGAGAAACACGTCGCCGTCACTGATGCAATCAATATCGGCAAAAGAGAAGCCATGGTCAAGTCGACCATCAACACTTCCAATGTAAATACCAATCCTGCTATTGGCGCCTTGAAAATACCAGATACAGCCGCCGTTGCGCCACAACCCACAAGAAGCATGAGTGTGCGATTATCTAAATTAAAGATACGTCCGAGGTTACTACCAATAGCTGAACCCGTCAATACAATAGGTGCCTCCGCTCCTACCGAACCACCAAAACCAATCGTAATAGCAGAAGCAACGATAGACGACCAAGTATTATGGGCTTTCAAACGAGATTGTTTCGTAGAAATAGCATAGAGAACCCGCGTAATACCATGCGAGATATTATCACGTACAACATACTTAACAAATAGACTTGTCAGCCAAATACCTACGATTGGATAGATGAGATAGAGCCAGTTAATCGTTGCAACATCGAAACCAGAGGTTACTAATTCTTCTATCAATTTGATAATAAAGTGAAGAATATATGCTGCCAATGAAGCAAGAAGACCAATAGCAAACGCCAGTACTAAGACTAACTCGCGATTGGACACATGATTCTTCCGCCAATTATCAAGTCGAGAAATAATCCCCTGACTACCTGATACTTTCATCTATCTATTCAATTATTTCCTTATAACTTTTACTTCGCCATCAGCAGCCAATTTGATAATGCTGGATGGGGTATGTGGTTTGTGTTCCTGACGTCTTGACTCACAAACATAATCAACACCATCAAGAATCTCCTGTGAGATATCACGATAATTCTGCGCAGCAGGTTCACCACTGACATTTGCCGAAGTACTTACAATAGCCTTCTGGAATCGATAGCATAACTCATGTGAGAAAGGCTCCTTTGTTATGCGAATACCAATAGACCCATCTTCTGCTATCAGATTTGGAGCAAGATTGACAGCACCATCAAGAATCAATGTTGTTGGTTTCTCAACAGCTTCTATCAACTGCCAAGCAACATCAGGAACATTACGAACATAACGCTGAAGACGATTATCAGAATCAACTAAGCAAATAAGAGCTTTGGAATCGTCTCTGCGTTTCAAGGCATATACTTTTGCTACAGCTTCTGCATTGGTAGCATCGCAACCTATACCCCACACAGTATCAGTTGGGTAAAGAATGATACCACCCTTTCTCATCACTTCAATCGCTTTCTTGATGTCGTCTTCCTGTTTCATCTTCTGTTATTGTTTTTTCTTTCTAAGTATTATAAGTATTCGCAAAGTTAGATTAAAAAAACGAGAACACAAAACAAAAACTATAAAAAGAAAGTCTACAAAGAGTTTTACTGTCTGATATAACTTTCAAACGAAGAATCTTCCATATGATTACTTTTGACTGAACAATTTTTTCCTAACACCAAGTTGCCTCTTTCTTGTCAATATTTAGTAAGGTATTCTACACTCAACACCATTGGTGCGAAGCATCAGCACAATATGTGCGGAATAGCAACGCATAGAAAGGATATGGGTAGAAAGATTCCTTTATATCACTATCAATATAGCAAGGCACACATAAGAATTTATTGGAAAACCGCTTTCTATCAACTTAGACACAGCGTACAGACATCATCATAAAAAGGAAATCATATAAAGTTAGTAATATAGATAAAACATAATAGGGACAAACAACCTCGCAAGTCAGTTCTTTTAATTATAAAAAGAACGTCTGACAAGGGTGTTTGTCCCTACTTTGAATATATAAGTTTTAGACTCTTTCAAGTAGACAAGCAGACAAACTGCACATATAACTCAAAAGAACTCTGGACTTTATATCATTAATTACAATTCCCAACCAATAGCTGAAGCACCAAGAACGGCTGCTGCAGCATCGTCAAGCGAACTTACCAAGAACTTTGGTTTGTCCTTGAAGATTTCCAAAGCATGCTCCTTATAAGAACGCATGATAGGTTCCATCAACAAGTCACCAGCCTTAGTTAGTCCACCAAAGAAGATGAAAGCCTCTGGAGAAGAGAAGGTTGCGAAGTCAGCACAAGCTTCACCTAACATATTACCAGTGAACTCGTAAACACGCTTAGCAAGTGCATCGCCACGACCAGCAGCAATAGAAACATCCAAAGAAGTGATATCTTCTGGCTTCATCTCACGCAACAAAGAGTCTTCCTTGCTATTCTGCAAGAACTCACGAGCTGTGCGAGCAACACCAGTTGCAGAGCAGTAAGTTTCCAAACAACCTCTACGACCACAACCACAAGTGCGACCCTTCTCTCCACGAACCATAATTATATGACCCAACTCACCAGCAAAGCCATCAGAACCATAGACCATCTGACCATTGATAACAATACCTGAGCCTACACCTGTACCAAGAGTAATCATGATGAAATCCTTCAAGCCGCGTGCTACACCATACTGCATCTCACCAATAGCAGCAGCATTCGCATCGTTGGTAAGACCAACAGGAATACCCAACTTCTTTGAGAACATTTCGCCCAATGGCACAACACCATCGTGTCCCCATGAGAGGTTTGGTGCGAACTCAATCGTGCCACGATAGAAGTTACCATTAGGTGCACCAATACCCATAGCACGGAACTGACCAATTCCACCATATTTAGCAACGAGAGGACGTATAGCCTCTACACCTGCTTCTACAAAATCGTCGACTGTCTTATAAGCCTGTGTCTTAATAGAATTGGTGGCAAGTACCTGACCACGCTGATCTACGACACCGAATACTGCGTTTGTTCCTCCTAAATCCAAGCCAATTACAAATGGCTTTTCCAATCCAGTTACAACTGGTTTCTGCTCTGTTACGTCCATAACATAATAAGTTTTTAGTTTGAATATACTATGGGCAAAGTTATGAAAAAAAGAGGAATGCCACAAAGTTTTGTTAGGTAAATTTGCTTATCTCGTATTATTTTTGCAATTTTGCACTCAAAATAACAAGCATGCAATTTCCGATTCAATTAGATATATTGGATTTCATCTTCAAGGGACTGCTTATTGGAATTATAGCATCGGCTCCCATGGGTCCAGTTGGAATATTATGTATACAACGAACTTTGAACAAGGGACGTTGGTATGGTTTTATAACAGGTATTGGAGCCGCTATCAGCGACACAATTTATGCACTTATCGTAGGGTTAGGTATGAGTTTCATTATGGGACCTTTAGAAAACCCTACATATAAGTTGATAGTACAGATTACAGGAAGTGTATTATTATTACTCTTTGGAATCTATTGCTTCAAGTCTGATCCGATGAAGAAAGCTCATCAGAGTGGTAAGGAGAAGGGGTCTCTCTTCCATAATGGCGTTACAGCCTTCTTGGTAACTCTTTCTAATCCAATGATTATCTTCCTCTTTATTGCAAGTTACGCACAATTCGCTTTCGTACAGCCCAATCGCCCATTAGAGATGATTATAGGTTTTGCCTGTATCCCTGCTGGTGCGTTACTTTGGTGGTATGGCTTATCATGGTTGATAGATAAGATTAGAGGAAAGTTTGATGTCAATGGTATTCTTATTATAAATAAGGTTATAGGTTCTGTTGTCATTCTGTTTTCTATCATTATGCTTGTGGGTACAGTATTTAATCTTTATCATCTGCCAACTATTGACGGATTAATGGAATAAGGATAATTTATGTTTGTAGCTAAGGAATTAAGAAAGAAGAGTATAGCAGAATATCTGCTTTATATGTGGCAGATAGAAGATACTATCCGTGCTTACGGTTGCTCATTGACACGAATCCGTAAAGAATATATCGACCAGTTCCAATACACCGAAGAACAAAAGGAGGAAGAGGAAGACTGGTTTGGCGACCTTGTACGCATGATGAATCAAGAAGGTTGTCGAGAAGGTGGACACCTACAGATTAACAAGGTGCTCATGCAGGACCTTACAGAGTTGCACGCACAGTTGCTGCAATCATCAAAGTTTCCGTTCTATTCTGCTGAATATTATCGTGTCTTACCATTCATTGTTGAGCTAAGAGGTAAGACAAAACGTACAGCAGACAAGATGGCACGTACAAATGATGAACGATTAAAGAGTGTTGCTGCGCAGTTAGGAAAGAGTGAGATTGAAACCTGTTTCGACCTTCTTTATGGAGTGATGATGCTTCGTTTGCAGAAGAAAGAGATTACCCCCGAGACAACTCGTGCGCTTAACGAGATAACAACTTTCATTGGTATGTTGTCAGACTACTACATAAAGGATAAGACTGAAGGCTTAAACTTCGGCGAAGAATAAAGGAGATAGCTTATGAATATTTTAGTTACTGGAGCTAACGGACAGCTTGGCAATGAGATACAGCTTGTATCTAAACAGAGTAAAGACCACTATATCTTCACGGACGTATGTGAGGGATATACGAAGTTAGACATTACTAATCTCGAAGACATCCGCAAGATGGTACAAGACAATAAGATTGAATGTATCATCAACTGCGCTGCGTGGACCAATGTGGACAAAGCAGAGACGGCGGGTGAGATTGTTGAATTACTCAATGCGACTGCACCAGAGAACCTTGCAAAGGCTATGAAAGAGGTTGGTGGCTTGCTTGTTCATGTCAGCACAGACTATGTCTTCGGTGGCGACCCATATAATACTCCTTGCAAAGAGGACATGAAGGGTACTCCTACTGGCGTTTATGGTTTAACAAAACTACATGGTGAGGAGAAGATTCAAGCTACTGGTGTAAACCATATTATTCTTCGTACAGCATGGCTTTACAGCGAGTTTGGTCATAACTTCGTTAAGACGATGATGAATCTCACAGCTACTAAGCCACAGCTGAAGGTTGTATTCGACCAGTGCGGAACACCAACCTATGCTGGCGACTTAGCAGATGCCATCTTCGATATCGTTGAGAACCGCAAGTATGAAGGAAATAGTGGCATCTACCACTTCTCTAATGAGGGTGTATGTAGCTGGTATGACTTCACTATAAAGATTGCAGAACTTGCAGGTAACACAGCATGTGACATCCAACCTTGCCACAGCGACGAGTTCCCTTCACCTGTTACACGTCCTGCCTACTCTGTCCTTGATAAGACAAAGATTAAGGAAACCTTTGGCATAAAGATTCCATATTGGGTTGATTCACTGAAGAAGTGCATGAAAGGCTTACAGGAACAAGACAAATAATAGGAGTTAAAAAGAAAGATTGTTAGACTTAGTTCAGCTATAAATTGATTTAAAAAATTATAAGCTAATTAGTTAGCTCCACTTCAACAACAGCTGACAAGGTTTTTACTCCCAAAGAATATAAAACAAATGAATGAAATAGAACGCAGGCGAACGTTCGCCATAATCTCTCACCCAGATGCTGGTAAGACTACTTTGACTGAGAAATTCCTTCTCTTCGGTGGTCAGATTCAGGTTGCTGGTGCGGTGAAGAGCAACAAGATACGTAAGACAGCTACATCCGATTGGATGGATATTGAGAAACAGCGTGGTATCTCTGTATCAACTTCTGTAATGGAGTTTGACTATAAAGATTATAAGGTAAATATCCTTGATACTCCTGGTCACCAAGACTTTGCAGAAGATACTTATCGCACACTGACGGCTGTTGACTCTGCTATCATCGTTGTTGACTCTGCCAAGGGTGTGGAAGCTCAGACACGTAAGTTGATGGAGGTGTGTCGTATGCGCAACACACCAGTTATCATCTTTATCAATAAGATGGACCGTGAAGGTCGTAATCCATTCGAGGTTTTAGACGAGTTGGAAGAAGAACTCAAGATTAGTGTACGTCCACTCTCATGGCCTATCGGCCAGGGCCAGCGCTTCAAGGGTGTATATAACATCTACGAACAGCAGTTGAACCTCTTTACACCTAACAAGCAGCGTGTGACAGAGAAAGTTGAAGTAGATATCAACTCAAATGATTTGGACGAGCAAGTAGGTGCTGACTTTGCTGAACAGCTACGCAACGACCTTGAGTTAGTCAATGGTGTTTACCCTGACTTTGATGTTGAAGCTTATCGCCGTGCAGAGGTTGCACCAGTGTTCTTCGGATCTGCATTGAATAACTTTGGTGTGCAAGAGTTGCTCGATTGTTTCGTTGAAATAGCACCAAGTCCACGTCCAACTAAGGCAGAAGAGCGTATGGTTGAGCCAAGTGAACCAAAGTTCACAGGCTTCATTTTCAAGATTACAGCCAATATCGACCCTAACCATCGTAGTTGTATTGCTTTCTGTAAGGTATGTTCTGGAAAGTTCCAGCGTAACCAGCCTTACCTCCACATTCGTAATGGAAAGACGATGCGCTTCTCCTCTCCTACTCAGTTTATGGCTCAACGCAAGAGTACAGTAGAAGAGGCTTACCCAGGTGACATCGTTGGTCTGCCTGATAGTGGTGGTGTATTTAAGATTGGTGACACACTAACTGAGGGAGAAAACATCCACTTCCGCGGCCTACCAAGCTTCTCACCAGAACTATTCAAATACATTGAGAACGATGACCCAATGAAGTCTAAGCAGTTCCAAAAAGGTATAGAGCAGTTGATGAATGAAGGTGTTGCACAGTCATTTGTAAATCAATTCAACAACCGTCGTATCGTGGGAACCGTTGGACAACTTCAGTTTGAGGTTATCCAGTATCGATTGGAGCATGAGTATAATGCCAAGTGTCGTTGGGAACCTGTACACCTCTATAAAGCTTGTTGGATTGAGGCTGACGACGAGAAAGAGTTAGAGAACTTCAAGAAGCGTAAATATCAGTATATGGCTAAGGATATTGAGGGACGTGACGTCTTCCTCGCTGACTCAGGTTATGTGCTAAGTATGGCACAGCAAGACTTTGAGAATATCCGTTTCCACTTTACAAGTGAATTCTAATCTAAGAACATGACATGATAAAAGCACCAAAGAAATATATCGTTTCTTTGGTGCTTTTTTATATGATTAGGCGTGCAAATAAGACTTTAACAACGCGCTCATTATAAACAAGTTAAGCTATCTGACAGAACTTAAACCCAAAGTTAACTCTCTGTTCATCGAAATATCGCTCTATCTTAAGAGAGATACACACGCTTCAAAACAGCAAACGACTTCTACCCGTCTATTATATTGTAATAGTGATTGCCCACAAAACGATGTCTATTTGCCAACCGCACTATATGTGCTAAGCATCCACACCACATGTGTTGGGCATCAACACAACATGTGCGGACGCTCAACACATCGGCTAAAGATTAGAAAACGTGTTCAGAAATGCCTGCATTTATATAATAAGACACTAATAACTATATTCAATGAGAGAGATTTACCAGACAACTCAATAAACTGTTTACTTCTTGATAAACTTCTTACCGTTCTGAATAACCACACCCTTGTAATCCTTACCTACACGCTGACCAGCAAGGTTATAGATAGGTGCATTCTCATTTACAGTACCATTGTTAACTTCCTTGATACCAGCAGGCTCATTCTTCAAAGTAACGGTGATCTTCTTAACACGTACCTGATGACCAGGAGTCTTGAACTCAACAGAGTTCTTATCGCCTGTCCATGTTACGTTAATTTTGTCAGCAGAAACAGTCAATCCTGCCATAGATGAATCAAAGCCATCACCTAAGAAACTCTTACCACCAGCTTTATATGTATCACATACAAAGACAACATTGGTAATGTTTGCTGCAGACGAAGTAATTGTTGTTGTAGCATCCTTCTACAAACGATAAGAAAACTTATCATCTACCTTACCTGCGCTGAGAGTAATAGTAACACCATCCTTTTCAACAGTCAAACCAGTTCCCTTATCCTTACCAGCTTCAAATGTAACTGTTTTCTGAGCAAAAGATAAAGAACTAACAGCAGCGAATGCTGCAAGAAAAGCAAAGCGTAGAATTTTATTCATAATAACTTTATTTAATTAATAAAAAGTTTAATCACGTTGCAAATTTTACTAATAATTATGATATATGCAATTATAAATCAATGTATAATCCTTATATGAATTCTTTTTAGCATGTACTCATGTATGCGCTCTCCAATAAACGACTACTGTTGGAATCATTCTTTTATATTGGCACATCTGTTTCACTACAAGCCCTTAGATTTCAATATAGTCATTGAATGCTCTCTGCATTGTCATTATCTCTTTCGTCTTATAACTAAATATAAAATAAGAAAAGCGATTACAGCAAAGCAATCCTCTCAAAAATAAAGTTCCTATCACTTCTGTCAGTCACTTCAAGAATATAACTTACTCATTTACAGCAGTATTACGCAAAGTGTTAAAAGTGACAGCAAAGTAAAAATAAAACTATTCGTATAAAGAGGTATTATCGTTTTACACCAAATATAGCGTCTTTATCACGGTATATTTCAGAAGAACCTATCGTTTCATATTTAGCCCATGTGTGCGCATACAATGTTAAAAACTTATTTTTTTGTTGATAAAATTTGTTTTATTCCACTATTTATCCTATATTTGCGATGTGTTTTTCACTGATTTAGATATTTTGCTAAATCATTTTCGAGGTTGGTAGCTTCCTGCACCAACCTCTTTTTTGTTAATCTACATTTCATAAAAACGAGTCCAACACTTGACTTATTGATAATCTTTACTTATCTTTGTATCAGATTATTAAACTTAATTCTATGAAGATAAACCAACTTTCCTTCTTACTTTTCACAGCTGTACTATTGTTTAGTTGTGGTAAAACAATTCTACCATCAGATGATGATAATGAAGACGAAACAGAAAAGCACTCACCTTCTCACTCCCCTAATGAAGCGAAGATCTATACTGTTTCGGAATTTATCAAAGGAGACTTTGGGAATAATGGAGTTTGGGTACATGGTTATATTGTTGGTGCTTGCAAACGAAGTATCAAGCAGGCTGAATGGGAAGCACCTTTCACGTTTGACTCTGCAATTCTATTAGCTGACGACCCAGAAGAGGCTGAGCCTGAGAATGTTATTTCCATCCAAATGGTTAACAAACAAATGAAAGAAGAAATAGGCTTAGCAGCCAATCCGCAAAACTATGGTAAACATATTGCCTTCTTCGGAATTAAACAAAAGTACTTGGGAATACCAGGGATGAAAAAACATATATTAGCAAGTGAATGGTTGGACGAATGACTTTTTATATAAAAGATTTGCTCTAAATAAGAAAAATGATTATATTTGCATTCCCAAATAATTATATAAGTTAGAAAAGCCTATCGATAAACTTCTACTTCATAAGAAAGAAAATTGAAAATGAAGAATCTGAATGAGATGACCGACGAGCAGTTGGCATTGTCATACATTGAAGGAAGCAACGATGCTTTCGATTTGTTGCTATCGCGCAATCAATCGAAACTTTTTTCGTATATTCTATTCGTTGTGCGTGATAGGGATGCTGCTGATGACTTGTTTCAAGAAACCTTCGTAAAGATTATCACGAAGTTGCAACAGGGAAGATACTCACCAACAGGTAAGTTCTCTGCATGGATTATGCGTATCGCTCATAATGTGATTATGGACTGGTATCGTGCGCAGCGTGCAGACAAGGTGATTGATGCCCCTAAGGATAATGACCTATCTAATGTTGGTGGTGATGATACTGTTATTGATAACATTGAGTGTCAATTCATTAACAGTCAGACACTCTCTGATGTAAAACGAATGATGAACCTTCTTCCTGCGACACAACGTGAAGTGGTATTTATGCGTTTCTATCAAGAGATGTCTTTTAAAGAGATTGCTGAAACAACAGGCGTTAGCATTAACACCAGCCTTGGGCGTATGCGTTATGCCATATTCAACTTGCGGAGAATGGTTCGTGAACACAAAGTAAGTTTGCAACTAACATAAGAACAAATAGTTCTTTTCTTAACGATATAAAACGCCCTCACTTATCTCTTAACTATTACGTTAAGAACAAGTGAGGGTATCTTTTATACCTTATAATTATCTATGTAATTGTTTGAGTGAATGGATAGTTGCCTTAGGATCTGCAGCCTTAAAGACATAACTGCCACTAACAAGAATGTCGACACCAGCTTCAACCAAACGAGGAGCCGTGTCAGCCTGTACACCGCCATCAACCTCTATCAGTGCATTACTACCTTCACGCTCAATCAACTGACGAAGGCGTTGTACTTTCTTGATACTGCTCTCTATGAATTTCTGTCCACCAAAACCAGGATTTACACTCATAAGCTGAACGATATCTACATCACCAATAATATCCTCAAGAACATTGACAGGTGTTGAAGGATTAAGCGTCACACCAGCTTTCATACCAGCAGCATGAATCGCTTGTATCGTTCGATGTAAATGAACACAAGCCTCATACTGAACATTCATGATAGCTGCACCAGTGTCAGCTGTCTGTTGAATATAGTTCTCTGGATGAACAATCATAAAGTGTACGTCCATTGGCTTCTTACATGCCTTACCTACTGCTTCAAGCACAGGAAAACCAAAAGAGATATTAGGGACAAAGACGCCATCCATTACATCCATGTGAAGCCAATCAGCCTCACTTTCATTAATCATTTCAATCTCCTTATCCAAATGAAGGAAGTCAGCGGAGAGCAGGGAAGGTGATACTATTATTTCCATATAAATATTAATTCAAACAGAAGGTTTGCATCTTCCCATTGATTTTAATGACACGATAGGTATAAGCTATCTGTCGGATAATATTAAGCGTCTTCTCAGACGGCTTAAGTTCTTCGGAAGTAAATATTCTAACCATAGGCCAAAAATAAGTTGTTGAGAGTTATATGTCATCTAAACGCTATATGGTAGATATTATTATATCTTCTTACAAGAATATTTTCACTTTATATGCATTAATTTTATAGGATACTCTTGTATTCTTCCTTTTAATTCATCATTCCTTTAAATAAAAGAGTTTTTCTTTATTTCACAAGCGTATAATTCGATAATTTTATGTAAGTTTGTAGCGTAAAAGTATTTGAGATTTTTATATCTATATGATTATAAAGGTATGCGGCATGCGTGATGCCCACAATATTCACGAAGTTTCTCAACTTGGCATAGACTGGGTAGGATTGGATTTCCAGCCTAAGAGCGAACGTTATGTTAGTCAGATATCGTCATGTGCTGGTATTATTCCCGATTATGGGACGCTGTCTGACTTATCGTCAGACGAATCATCTCTACAGCAACAAAGACCTACTCTTTGTGGAGTCTTTGCTGATGACATGCCACAGAATATTGTTACACGTGTTGTAAACTTCAATCTTGATTTCATCCAACTTAATGGAGAAGAGAGTATGGTGATGATTGATAATCTTCGCCGCACCCTTGACCCAGACATTCATGCTGGAATACAGATTATGAAACGCATTGTTATTACAAAGCGTGAGGACATTGAGAAATACAAGGAATATGCAGAAGGGGTTGATTATTTCCTCTTTGACATCCAAGATAATCTAAAGGATTGGAGCATTTTGAAAGCGTATGACGGGAAAGTTCCTTTCCTTGTAAGTGGAAATATTGGTACCGAAGATATTGAGAAGATTAAAGGTTTTTCTCACCCCAAGTTCTATGGTATCAGTGTGAACGAGAAGTTTGAGACAGCACCAGCGGTAAAGGATGTTGCTTTACTAAAGGACTTTCTTGAGAAGGTAAAGTAAGTCTATTGATTAGAAGGTTGATACACGAATGAAAACAAATTGTGTTATCATTGATAACTACGATTCTTTCACCTATAATCTTGTTCATCTCATAAAGGAATTAGGAGTTGATGTAACGGTTGTTCGCAACAATCAGTTCTCCCTTGAAGATTTGAATAACTACGATCGTATTGTTTTAAGTCCTGGCCCTGGGGTTCCTTCAGAAGCTGGCTTACTATTGGACGTTATTCATCGTTATGCTGGGGTAAAGCCTATCTTGGGTGTTTGCTTAGGACATCAAGCCATTGGTGAGGTATTCGGAGCAAAGTTGAAGAATTTGTCTGATGTCTTCCATGGTGTAACAACTGAAACCACACAAATCGTTGAAACGCCATTGTTTGCTGGTTTGCCTAAAAACTTTCTCGTGGGACGCTATCATAGTTGGGTCGTAGAGAGAACAAATTTCCCCGATTGCTTAGAAACAATAGCCGAAAGCAAAGAGGGACTAATCATGGCATTACGCCATAGAACGCATAACATCTATGGCATCCAATTCCACCCAGAGAGCGTTCTAACACCAGATGGGAAAAGGATTATGGCTAATTGGTTACACATCTAACAAATAATTATTCTTGTACAAACTATGACAACAGCAGCAAGCTATATAGACGGAGTCATTGATGATGGAACACCTTGGTATGCAGTGTGGCTATTCACACTGAAGCTTGAAGAAGTGAGAACCTACTTTACAAGTCATGGTTTGGAATGTTTCGTTCCAGAACAATATGTCGATGTAGAAGGGCGTGATGGTAAGCCTCACTCTGTTCTTCGTCCTGTTGTTCGTAATCTTATCTTTGTGAAAATGCCTGGAGAAGACATTTCATTTCAGAAGATTGTACAAGAAGCCAACTATAAGATTAGCGTTGTAAAGAAAGCTAAGGATTCACAAGAGTATGCACTTATCCCCCATGACCAGATGTATGAGTTCCGTTTGATGTGTAATCCAGAAATAATGATGCGTAAGTTCCTCTCTTCAGACGAGGCACAAATGAAAGCTGGGGACGAGGTTCTTGTTAAGTTTGGACCATTAAAGGGGATGACTGGGCGATTAGTTCGCTCAAGCAAGAAGTATTATCTCCTAAAAGAAATCCCAGGTATAGGTGTAATGCTCAAAGTTTCTCGCTGGTGCTGCGTTCCAATGGAGGAGAAATAAGTTCCATATTGGCTGTATCACTACCTATTTTTATTATCATTCTCAGACACAGAAAACTTTTTCTAAAATACTTCAAAGATTCAAATAAGGCTTTAAAAAATCATTCTGTGTGGTGATGTTCGGACTAATAAATGTTAATATCCTGTATTATAGTTTCTCCACTTTATATCAGATGTGTAATTTGCGGCAGTCCTTATGAGTTTATAAAACAAATCATACTTCGGCAGCTTACTGTCCCGGAAGAATCGACGATTGAACTTCCAACAATACTCGTTGAGATAGAGTTGGAGAAATCTTTGATCCACTTCCTTATGAATAGCCTCTATTGCACTACGACATTCTCCTGTTACTATATGTACCCACGGCAGAACCTTAGTCACCACCTCATGCACCTCCCCTTCCGTTTCCCTATAAGATTCATGACAGAACAACTCTCTCAGTCTTATAAGATTTGTTCCTCCGTCAGTAACAACTTTAGCAGTGGGACTCACAGCCTTTTCTACATATGGTTTTATGGAGGCATATTTACTATCGGGCATAGCGAACATCTTGATATAACGTACAACCTTCTTGACTTTCTGTGTAGAAGACCTCCTGAGAAGTTTTGATGCTTTGTTAACGTACTTGTTTTCAGTTATATTTGTAAGATACTCGCGCAATATTTCATCCACAGGCTTACTTTCTGCAATTACCAATACAGGCGTTTGTACCATTTTGGTCTCTTTCTCAATATCTTCGGATTCAGGATCTGTTATAACAGAGGTTTGAAAGTAAGATACATCCAGTTCTACCTGTGCTGATAAGCTATATTGTGCTTCTCTTTTACCCATGATATCACGGTACTTCATCATCATCAGCCATACGGAAGGGTAATCTTTTCGTTCTAATTGATATTGAATCTCTTTTGCAGAAAGGACTTGCTTGAATGAAGTCATCATGTGAGCTGTAAAGAACCAATCATATAAGGGTATGTGACTTCTTTCCATAACAGTACCCTTTGTTAGGGGAGTACGATAACCACAAGTCTTACATTGAAATGCTTTTCTACTATCTAACCATTTATGCTCAGTATAGCCACATTTAGGACAGGTAATTCCTACTTCTTCTCGAATCTGACGAAAATAGTCTATACAGCTTTCTTCGTCAGGAAATTTTTGAAAGAAATCTTTAAGTAACATTAAGTTCATCGTTTCTTGCAAAAGAAATTGAATTACAGATGTTTATAAAGAAAGATTGCCTAAATTAACATTCTTTAGTCCTAACAAATGTTAATATCTTATATTATAGTTTCTCCACTTTATATCAGATGTGTAATTTGCGGTACAATCATATAAGGGGGTATGTGACTTCTTTCCATAACAGTACCCTTTGTTAGGAGAGTACGACAACCACAAGTCTTACATTGAAATGCTTTTCTACCATCTAACCATTTGTGCTCAGTATAGCCACATTTAGGACAGGTAATTCCTACATCTTCCCGAATCTGACGAAAATAGTCTATACAGCTTTCTTCGTCAGGAAATGTTTGAAAGAAATCTTTAAGTAACATTAAGTTCATCATTTCTTGCAAAAGAAATTGAATTACAGATGTTTATAAAGAAAGATTGTTTAAATTAACATTCTTTAGTCCTAACATCACCACACAGAAAAAAATCATTACATAATTTCAGATAAAACCTCTATAAATAACAACAAAAACACATATCAAAAGCAGGTTTGTAACTAAAAGAAAATCAGTTGGTTACAAAGTAGCACAAGAAAAGATGCTCAATTGGACTTCAAAAGGGCGTTAGTTAGACCTCAAAAGGGCATCTTTTGCAAGCCTATTAGGCGTCTTTTAGAAGCCAAAAGAGTATGTATCGACTTTAAAGCATATAAAAAATAGTTTACAAAACCAATGACATGAAAATACGTTATTTGTAAAAAACGCTCATATAGCATAACTGATAGATTCACCAGTTTGCTATATGAGCGTTAGGCGTATGTTATAAAAGACTTACTTAGCTTTCACTTCTTCAGCAACAGCCTTTACAGCTTTTTTAGCAGAAGTTTTCTTTACAGGTTTCTTTGCTGCAGTCTTTGATGTAGTAGCCTTCTTCGCTGACGATTTCTTCTCTAACTGCGCACGAAGTTTATCACCTTCAACTTCCAATTTGTCAACCTTTGCTTGAAGATTACTAATATCATTAGTTCTCATTTCAATCTCATCGCCCTGGTTGCGGATAGTGGTAAGCAAGCTATTCAACTCCTCATTATCAATATCAGCAGGATAAAGCGTATTGACACGATTCAAGAAGTCGCCAAGAATATTCATATAATTGGTGAAGGCATCAAATGGACTATCATAGATACCACGATCCATTCCAACACGTGAAGGTTTGGTTGACATAAAACGGAAGTTATCACTTGCCTGCAAATAGTCCCAGTCTTGATTGATACGTGGGTCGTTAGCAATACGTACACGATCAGCAATACTATACAACTTGTTAAAAGCTTCACGCTGCATTGGATTACCCAACCATGTGCTGACATCACGTTCTTCATCCATCCAACTCAAGGTATCTGGCACATAGAGATTGTCAACACTCTTCAATTTCATGCAAATTTCAGTTGGAGTAGAGAAGGTAATACCCTGCTGCTTAGCACAAACTGGTAACGCTTTGAAGAACTCAAGAATATTACTTGACAATGGCTGTTCTATACCAAGTGCTGAAAGGTTCATAAAGATACCGATTACCTGCTCTTCATCTGGGAGTGCTGCAATCTGTGCCATATATGTATCAGCAAACAATGGATAGCCATCCCAATCTGAATTATTGAAACGCAATGAGATATCATCACTCAACTTCACATCACGCAACAGAAGTTTTAAGTTAGGAGCAAGAGCACAGTTATATACATAATGTGGACTCTTCCAACCCAAGACATGTTTTGCACCCTCTGTCAACATTCCCTTAAAGCCCATCTGAGAAGCTATCAAACCAATATCGTCACTATAAATAAGTGATGAGTTACGTAATATCTTTGGTGTCTGACCAAAGTATTCCTTAATCTTCTGAGCCTGACGCTTTACTTCAGACTTAAAGCTTTCCTCATTAGCTAATGATGCTAAACCATGAGAGTAAGGTTCTGCAAGAAATTCTACACAGCCTGTATTATTCAGTTCTTGCAGTTTGTCAAGCACCTGTGGAGCATGCATTTCAAGTTGCTCAATACCCACACCCGAAAGAGAGAAGGCTACCTTAAATGCTTTCCCATTGTCTTTAATCATCTGCAACAGCGTATCCAATGCTGGCATATAGCTTCTCTCAGCGATTTCTGATACAGAACGTTCGTTCTCAAAATCGTCATAATAATAATGGTCGGTACCAATATCAAAGAAGCGGTAACGTTTCAGATGAATTACCTGGTGTATCTCGAAATATAAACAGATTGTTTTCATTATCTTTTTGTTTTAGTTTTAAAAAGGTTATTAGTACTCTCATGGCTTTTATTGCCAACCCAAGGTACGAAGGTAAAGTTCACGAATCCACGCACCAACCTTCTCCCATGTTATCTGGTCCACTTCCCGCTTACCCTCTACAGAGAGATAATCGAAGAGGCTCTCATTATGACAAATGGAGTAAATAGCATCAGCAAGCGCATGAATATCCCAATAGTCTACCTTGATACAGTTGTTAAGAATTTCTGCACAACCGCTCTGTTTTGAAATGATACTCGGTGTACCACATTGCATTGCCTCCAAAGGAGAGATACCAAAAGGCTCACTGACAGACGGCATAACATAGACATCAGAGGCCTTCAAACACTCGTAAACCTGCTTCCCACGCATAAAACCAGGGAAATGGAAACGGTCCGCAATACCTCTTTCAGCAGCAAGATAAATCATCTGATCCATCATATCCCCTGAGCCTGCCATACAGAAACGAACGTTACGTGTACGATGTAACACCATATTGGCGGCCTCGACAAAGTATTCTGGCCCTTTCTGCATCGTCAAACGACCAAGAAAAGTAACAATCTTCTCCTTACCCTTATGGTCAGGACGTGGGATATCAACAATCTCCTGTGACAAAGGATAAACGGCATTATGAACCGTAAACACTTTACGTGGATCCTGATGATACTGATTAATTACCGTCTGGCGTGTAAGTTCTGACACACACATAATGCAATCAGCATTATCCATACCATCCTTTTCTATACCATATACGGTTGGATTAACCTTACCACGTGAACGGTCGAAGTCGGTTGCATGTACATGAATACACAAAGGCTTACCTGACACACGCTTGGCATGAATACCAGCAGGATAAGTCAACCAGTCATGTGCATGAATAATATCGAAATCATATGTACGTGCAACAACACCAGCAATAATCGAATAATTATTAATTTCCTCGTGCAGATTGGAAGGATAACCTCCAGCAAAATCCATTGCACCAAGGTCGTTGACGTTCATATAATTGAAGTCGGCATAAATATGCTCACGCAACTTGTAGTAAAGTTCTGGTGACATAATATTGCCAAGACGACTCTTTACATAATCATAACCCAATTCACGATAAGCGATAGGCACATGATTCATTGCTACAATCTCAGCATAAGTATGGTCTTCATCACCAAAAGGATGTGGCAAACAGAGAATCGTCTCAACATCACCCTGTGCATGCAGACCTTCTGAAATACCAAAGTTAGCAGTTGCTAAACCACCATATACATGAGGAGGATACTCCCATCCAAACATTAAAACTTTCATACCGGTTCCTCCTCTTAAAATTTATACTTTTCAAGTAATTCTAACGTACGAAGCACCTCAGCTACGTTCATGGCAAAGGAGATAGCCCCACGTCCATTAAACGGTGGATTACCGTCGAAGAGTTCGGGTAGTGTACTAAGACAATGATTAATCATCTCATCTTCATAACCTACTAACTGACGTTCTACAAAGCTCAGACGTGTCTGCTTATAAAGCTTCAAGCAGGCCTCAAGATAGAAGCCACCCAACCATGGCCAAGCTGTTCCTTGATGATAGGCAAGGTCACGCTGACTCTGTGGGCCAGTGTACATCGGGTTATATCCGCCACTCTTTGGAGAAAGCGAACGTAGTCCCTTTGGTGTGAGTAGCTCTCGTGTACAAACATCTAAGACTCCCCTCCTCTGCTTTTGGTCAAGTGGAGAATAATCAAGTGCTACAGCAAACACCATATTAGGGCGTACACTCCAGTCAACCATTCTACCATCAACATAGTCATAAAGGTAGCCATACTCATTGAGGAATGTTTCAACAAATGAAACCTTACATTTCTCTGCAAGTGCATCAAGTTCGTTTGCACGCTCCTCATTGCCACTCTCCATCTCCATTGCGGCTGTAAAGCGTAGTACATTGTACCAAAGCGCATTAAACTCTACGATATACCCAGAGCGTGGAACAACTGGTTGACCATTATTCATGGAGTTCATCCATGTTATCGCCTCTCCCTTTGCATCAGCATAGAGCAATCCATTCGTATCTAAAGTGAGGTTTGGATGCTTACTTGCTAAGAGATAATCAACGATATCACGAATCAAACCCATGTAGAGTTTTCTACAACGCTCCTTACCAGCCTCCTTTGCATACTGCTGGATTGACCACACACACCAAAGAGGAACGTCTGGTTTATCCATCTCGTATATCTTCACGCTGAGCGGCTTACCTTCCATAAACTCACGTAATCCCTTTGCAGCTGTCTCCATTACCAGTTCGAAGTAATCTTGTTCTTCGATACTCAAAGTAAGTCCTGGTAAAGCAATAAACTGGTCACGAGCACGACACTTGAACCAAGGATAGCCTGCAAGAATATAACGCTCATCGTTCTTTGTACGATTATGGAACTGATGAGCAGCATTGACAAGGCAATGGAAGAAGTTATCACGTGGACTACGTGACTCCACTTCCTTGTCAAACAGATTCTTCAAAGTTGATGTACGACATTCTGCCGTTGATGCTGCAAAGACAATACTTTCGCCCTTGCTGATATTCATCTCAAAAAAACCAGGAACATAAAGGTCCTCATTAGAAGCATAACCACGCTCCTGCTCCTTTGGATATTCCAATCCACGATACCAGTAGGGTTCAAAGTGAAACTCATTCTTCTTTGAGAACTGCATAAAGAGCGATGGATAACCAGCATACATACACATGCTGATACCATTATCTACAACCTCATACGAACGATTAGCAGCACCATTTTCATGAGTGAACTGGCGAACACTACGAAAAGCAAGGAATGGGCGGAACTGCAAAGTAGTCTTTGAGTGAGCCTCTAATAAAGTATAACGGATTAAAATACGGTCTTCATAATGCTGGAAGACAACCTCTTTTTTTAACAAGACACCACCTACCCTATAAAGCGTAGTTGGAACAGTATCACAGTCAAATTCACGAATATACTTATGTCCTTGTGGACTAAAGTTATTGCCCTGATACTTGTGCAAACCCAGATTGAAAGAGGCACCATGCTGAATGACGGTAGGGTCGAGCGAACTCAGCAGTACGTGATTCTCATCGTCCAGTTCAGGAACAGGAACAACAAGCAGTCCATGGTACTTGCGTGTGTTACAGTCAACAATCGTCGAACAAGAATAGGCACCAGAGCGATTCGTTCGTAACAGCTCTCTGGGAAGCGAATCTTGAAGATTGGTCATCAGAGCTTTTTCAAATTTTAAGTAGCTCATGTCTTTTAAGGTTTATTGTTTGGTTTTTATTTGTCCTTTGGTAGAAGTCCTTACAGACTTTGCCGTTCGGCTCTTCAAAGATACAAATATTTTTCATAATGGCATCATAAAGTAAGATAATATTTACAATTATTAGTGTACAATAAAACATTCCTCTACAAGTCTCCCATTCTCATCTTCGAAATATTCAGTTTTCTTGTGTTTGCTGTTATAAAACTTAATAGGATGAGAAGGGTAATATGGCTCTTATTACAAATTTAATTTTAATTTAATTTGCTGTCATTTTAACATTTCCATAGAACTAACTGTAAACTAATTTGTTAGCATCTCATATGAGATGACAGAAGTGACAGCAAATTTGATTTTTCTTTCAACTGGCTTATCAGTGCTTGAACAGATTTAAACTGAACAGAAAATATCATATTACTCTTAAACCCAAATCACTCATTAGACCACCATATGTATATTTCTTATTACCATGGTATCGTTTCCCAACCAAAAAAGAGCCTTTTTCAGAGTAAAATATAACGTTTTTCATAAAAACAATCTGCACTCATCCAAACAATAGATCGCAGAATATTTGGTACACAAGACCATGCGTGTTAAGTACCAACACCATGTGTGCGAAGCCTCCGCACATATTGTGCGGGGCAATAAAACCTTAGCAAAAAAGGTAAGAAGGGAGTACTACTATCTCTATAATAAGAGAGAGAATGCCAATAAAACCTACTTACATGAGAACCCTTTGCTGAACACTCATAACCTGCATTCAATATTTCTATAAGTAGTTTAGATAAAATCTATAACTATTTAAGAATAAAAAGGTTAATCGGGGATAAGGAAGTTAATAACTTCTTTCTCAACACCAATCGTAAACGTACCAATAGGCGTACCATTCAGGAGTCGACCATCAACACTGACTGGCGTGTGCTCAGCTATTTGTCCACTCAATTCCTGCGTTCTATATGGCATCACATTACGATGATTTAATATCTTATCTCGCAACAAGAGATACATTCCTTCCATTGCTTGCCACAGTTTTGGCTGAGAAACGATGGAAACATCGAGCAGACCATTATAAGGTACAGCATTCGGGGTCTGCCCATAACCCTGGGCATTACCAATACAAACAGTCATCAGACGCTGTTTTATACTATCTGCATTGATTTTCAGCGACATGAAATAATCCATACGCTGGAACATTAGTAGGAAGCAAGAGAGGATGAAGGAGATTGTGCGGGATATAAAAAGGTGGCGCAAACGGCGACGAAGACTCATAATATTTGCCACCATACCAATGTTTACACAGTTAAGGAAATATCGACGGCAACGCTCATTCTTCTTATTCTCGTAGCGAATACAGCCAACATCTACTCGTCTTACACGCTTCTGCTTGAGCCAAACAATCGTCTGTTCCAAGTGTGACTCATCGAAACCCCAGAAGTGTGCAAAGTCATTTAACACGCCATTCGGGATAACACCCAACGTAATACGCTCACGCTCTTCTGGTTCTAAGAGCATGAGATAGTTGACCGCATCATTTAACGCAGAGTCACCGCCATAGATAATAATAGTTTTATAACCATTACTAATCAGCATCCGCACGAGTCTATCCACACTACGTGGATTCTCACTTTGCACCATATCATACTGTATGTTGTGTGCTTGCAGACAGCGTTCAGCTTGTTCCCAACGCTTTACTGGATTACCAAGTAATCCTCCCTTCGGACAATAAATGATGCCCCATCTTCCTTCCTCTACCATAAGCTCAATATTTCTTCAACTTTATCTTCCATCTTTTGTGCAGCATTTACCCAATGAATCGTAAAGCCACGACGCTCCATACCACGAAACCACGTCATCTGTCGCTTAGCAAACTGATGAATGGCGATTTCTAACTGTCGGAACATCTCATTGTAAGACAGCCTACCTATGAGATACTCTGTCACAAACTTATATTCTAAACCATAATAGATAAGATCTTCTGCAGGTATACCCTGCTTCAGTAATCCTTCTATCTCGCCAACCATTCCTTCTTCAAGACGTGCTTTTAAGCGGTTGGTTATTTTCTTTCTTCGTGCTTCACGATCGATGTCTACACCTATTATTAATGAGTCAATTGGCGGACACCGCCGCTCTTCTGTTGGCTTTGTGAGATTATAGGTTTCTATCTCTATCGCACGAATAGCACGCTGACAAGAGTCAACATCCGTCTTGTTGTGCATGACGGAATGATTCTTTTTCTTCAGTTCAACCAACATTGCCGTCAATTCCTCAAGCGACTTTCCCTCTAACTCCTTACGCAATTCAGGATTCTGTGGCACTGGCGAAAGGCTATAACCCTTCAGCACAGCTTCAATATAAAGACCTGTACCGCCGCAGAGAATAGGCAACACTCCCCTACTCCGTATATCTTCATAACTATCAAGGAAATCCTGTTGATAGCGAAAAAGATTATACTTCGTACCTGGTTCACATATATCTATAAGGTGATAAGGTATTGCATGCCCCTCAACTGTGTAATCAGCCAAGTCTTTACCCGTACCAATATCCATGCCACGATAGACCTGACGGCTATCTGCACTGATGATTTCAGCGTTAAGCCGAGCAGCCAAATGTGCAGCAAGATCGGTCTTACCCGAAGCCGTAGGACCAAGAATGGTTATCATACGCTTGTCAAGAGCTATACCTGCAGCCGTACCCTCACCTATCTGTTCGTTCTTCATGTCGCAAAGATAACAAAAAAATCCCTGCCAGCAAGCTGACAGGGACTATTATTTTATCCGTCAATCACTCTCTACGCAAGAGAGGATTGCAGATGACCTTCCGGTTGGTATTACTTCAACTCTGCGAAGTACTTGATTGTACGAACCATCTGAGAAGTGTAAGAGTTCTCATTGTCGTACCAAGAAACAACCTGTACCTGGTAGCAATCATCGCTGATCTTGCTTACCATAGTCTGAGTTGCATCGAACAAAGAACCAAAACGCATACCGATGATATCAGAAGAAACAATCTGATCCTCAGTATAACCGAAGCTCTCAGTTGAAGCAGCCTTCATTGCAGCGTTGATACCCTCAACAGTTACGTCCTTACCCTTAACAACAGCAACGAGGATTGTTGTAGAACCTGTTGGAGTTGGAACGCGCTGTGCAGAACCGATCAACTTACCATTCAACTCTGGGATAACGAGACCGATAGCCTTAGCAGCACCAGTTGAGTTAGGAACGATGTTGCAAGCACCTGCACGTGAACGACGGAGGTCACCCTTGCGCTGTGGACCATCGAGAATCATCTGGTCGCCAGTGTAAGCGTGGATTGTTGACATGATACCTGACTGGATTGGAGCATATGCGTTCAACGCAGCTGCCATTGGAGCCAAGCAGTTTGTTGTACAAGAAGCTGCAGAAATAACAGTATCAGCTGCAGTCAAAGTCTTGTGGTTGGTATTGAAAACAACTGTTGGGAGATCGTTACCTGCAGGAGCAGAGATAACTACCTTCTTAGCACCAGCCTTGAGGTGAGCAGAAGCCTTCTCCTTAGATGTGTAGAAACCTGTACACTCGAGAACTACGTCTACGTTGTTAGCAGCCCATGGGCAGTTAGCAGCGTCCATCTCAGCAGAGATCTTAATCTCCTTACCATCAACGATAATAGAATTCTCAGTAGCCTCTACAGTGTGCTTACCCTCACCGAACTTGCCAGCGAAACCACCCTGAGCGGTATCATACTTCAACAGATGAGCAAGCATCTTAGGACTTGTCAAGTCGTTAATTGCAACAACCTCATAACCTTCAGCCTCGAACATCTGACGGAATGCGAGACGACCAATACGGCCAAAGCCGTTAATAGCTACATTTACCATTTTACTTTAAATTATTTATAAAAGTTTATAAAAACGAATTTCTTTTTACCTCCTTATAGAAGATTTTCTATCTTACGATTGCAAAGATACAATTTTTTTTTTATTTTTGCAGCCGCTTAGCGTATTAATTATTATAAAAAATAACTTGTTTCGCACACATAGGCAATTCTATGCAATCTAACAAACCAAGATTGCAAAGTCTATATAACAAAAGAAAGGGTATTAGTATAAAAACACAAGACAAACAAACAAACAAATTAACAACAAAAATAATTATGAGCAAACTTATTCAAGAATTCAAGGAATTTGCAGTAAAGGGTAATGCCGTTGATATGGCTGTCGGTGTAATCATCGGTGGTGCTTTCGGCAAGATTGTTTCATCTATCGTTGACGATATCATCATGCCTCCTATCGGATGGCTTATCGGTGGTGTTAACTTCTCAGACTTGAAATGGACACTGCCTGCTGTAGAGATACCTGGTGTAACTGCCCCTGCGCCAGCTACCATCAACTATGGTAACTTCTTACAGACATTGCTTGACTTCATTATCATCGCTTTCTGCGTATTCATGATGGTAAAGGGTATCAACAAGCTTTCTAAGAAGAAGGAAGAGGAACCAGTAGCTCCTGCACCTGACCCAGAGCCAACTAACGAGGAGAAACTTCTCTCTGAGATTCGCGATTTGCTGAAGAACAAGTAAGCAACTATCTGAAATACAGATACAATCAGTCCGAAGATTCTTAATGATTCTTCGGACTTTTGTATTGACATCAACACTAATCTCCTTTCATTGAGATTACCGAAAAACTTTGCATCCCACCTATCTTCTATTCTAATATCAGCCTTCTAATGCAACTAAAAACGATGCATCAAAACAATAAACCTTCCCCTTTATTCGGACAACAAAGTATTGTCCCCAAATTTTCTTCATGAAAGAAAAGAATTATTTTCATGAACATAAATATTTTTCTTCATGAAAAGAAATATTTTCTTTCACGTAAATAAATGAAATAAGATAGGTAACTGTAATATTATCAAGCTACTAAAACAAAGCTTTACGCTCTGATTATCAATGCTTCAAACGATATCTTACATCGTTTTAAAGCCCAACATAAATATCTCATCATTTCCTTTATAATATTATATAAAGAAAAATAGGGATGCACTTGCATCCCTACCCTTCTATTTTGTCTGTTTTCTTTCTTACTCCCACTCAATTGTTGAAGGTGGTTTTGAAGAGATATCGTAACATACGCGGTTAACTCCCTTCACCTTACGAATGATTTCATTAGAAACATCTGCCATGAAATCATAAGGGAGGTGAGCCCAGTCAGCTGTCATTGCGTCCATTGATGTAACGGCACGGAGAGCAACTGGATGCTCGTAAGTACGCTCATCACCCATCACTCCTACTGAACGAATCGTAGAGAGTAATACGGTACCAGCCTGCCAAACATGATCGTAAAGACTTGTACCATCTGGCATAGTATAGTCGTGCATCTTCTCAATATATATATCGTCAGCATCCTGAAGGATACGAACTTTATCACGAGTGATGTCACCCAAAATACGAACAGCAAGACCAGGACCAGGGAATGGATGACGCTTGATAAGGCGTTCTGGCATTCCAAGCTCATAACCTACACGGCGAACCTCGTCCTTGAAGAGCCAACGGAGTGGCTCACAAAGCTGAAGATGCATCTCCTCTGGAAGTCCACCTACGTTATGGTGACTCTTAATAACCATACCCGTAATACTCAGACTCTCTATGCGGTCTGGGTAAATAGTTCCCTGTGCAAGCCACTTAGCATCCGTAATCTTCTTAGCCTCAGCATTAAACACCTCAACGAAGTCACGCCCAATAATCTTGCGCTTCTGCTCTGGGTCGGTAACACCTTCCAAATCCTTAAAGAATTGCTCAGAAGCATCAACGCCGATAACGTTCAGTCCAAGTCCCTTATAAGCATCCATCACCTTTGTAAACTCGTTCTTACGGAGCATACCGTGGTCTACGAAGATACAAGTAAGGTTCTTACCGATAGCCTTATTGAGCAATACTGCACAAACAGAAGAGTCAACACCACCAGAAAGACCAAGGATAACACGGTCGTTACCCACCTGCTCACGAATCTCCTGAACAGCACTTTCTACAAATGAAGCTGCACTCCACTCCTGCTCGCTACCACAGATATTCACAACGAAGTTCTCCAACAACTTCTTACCCTGCAATGAGTGGTAAACCTCTGGGTGGAACTGTACTGCCCATACTGGCTGTGTCTTTGATGCAAAGGCAGCATACTTAACGTCACCTGTAGAAGCTATAATGTCGTAATCCTCTGGGATTGCTGTAATCGTATCACCATGACTCATCCATACCTGCGAACCTTTCTCAAAGCCTGCAAAAAGGCGGTTGTTAAGGTCGATACTCTCTAAGTTGGCACGACCATACTCACGTGTACCCGTCTGCTCAACCTTACCTCCATTTGAATAAGAGATGTACTGAGCACCATAACAGATACCGAGCACTGGAATCTTACCGATAAACTGACTGAGGTCTACCTTGAAAGCCTCTGGGTCATGTACGGAATAAGGTGAACCAGAAAGAATCACACCAATCACAGATGGGTCGTCCTTCGGGAACTTGTTGTAAGGGAGGATCTCGCAGAAGGTATCCAACTCACGTACACGACGGCCAATAAGCTGGGTTGTCTGTGAGCCGAAATCCAAAATGATAATCTTCTGTTGCATGTAAATGAATGTATTTAAAAATATCAGTTCTCCGTCTTGGAGTTTTGATACTCTGAATTTGCAATAAAGTCTTCAGCAGCCTGCAAGCTGTCGAGTTTGCCTACATCAAGTAGATGAAGGTCGGTTTGTAGTTCTCCTCGGATATCAAGTTTGTCGCAGTTGTTGAGATAGAACTCCATGATTGGGAACTTATCCTTATCAACAGCCTCAACAGCTTGTAGCGCAGAAGGAGCTAACACGTGTATACCAGAGAAGGCACAGAGGTAACAGTTGTTCTGATAATAAGAACTTTCTTCCTCTGTTGGTGAGACAAAATGCAACTGACGTATCTCGGCATGAGGTGAATTCACCTCACCTGTAGCCACATTTGTCCAGCCCACCAAGCGCATATTGCTATCGAATACTAAGTAACGCTGAGTGACACGACGGCTTACCAACAGCAGAGCATCTGCCTTTGTTTCTAAAGCATGGCGATAGAAAGCAGCTAAATCCACATTACTTAATATGTCAACATTGTGAATCAGCACTGGCTGATGCTGATCAAAAAGCGAAGCAGCTCGCTTGATACCACCACCGGTGTCAAGGAGCTGCTCTGTTTCATCAGACACATAGATATCCACACCATAGTTGTGTGCATCCAAATAGTCTATTATCTGGTTTGCAAAATGATGTACATTAACAACCATACGACTGCATCCAGCATCTATTAATCTCCTGATTACATGCTCAAGCAGTGGCGCACCTCCCACCCTTACCAACGCTTTTGGCATTGTGTCAGTAAGCGGTTTCAAACGGGTACCGAGTCCGGCTGCAAAAATCATTGCCTGCATTTGCTTTTCTTTTTATGCCTACAAAATTAATGCTTTTATTTCAGTCTACAAAGGAATGACGGACATAAATCAAAAAGAAAGGTTTTTACTTTGTATCTTATCGTTATAATATAGTCACAGAGTGAGGATAAAAAAGGTTCTACCGTTAAATGTGTAGAATGTTAATAGAATGAGATTAATCCACATACATGGTATGATTTGCTCTAATTAAATGGTTTTATGGAGAAGAATAAACAACATGATAAATGTATTTAGATGCAATGTCTATCTTTCTTCTACAAACAACTTATTCCCATGTTATATATTTTTTGTAAACTATTTTCGTACGGTTCAAAACTAATATATGCTCTTTCGGCTTCTAAAAGACGCCCAATTGACTTGCAAAAGGTGCCCTTTAAGACCCTTACTAACGCCCTTTTGAAGTCCAATTAAGCACCTTTTACTTTACTACTTTATAATAAATTGATTTCCTGTTAATTATAAACCTGCTTTTTGTATGTGATTTTGCCATTATTTATTGATGTCTTATTCAAAATTATGTAATGATTTTTCAAAACCTTTTCTACAAATTACCGAAGTCCTAATTGAAATGACTTTTAATGTCAGAGGATGATAATAGGACAGATAGTTGACTGTCGTAGTCATGTTTTTGTTTAGTGAGTAACTTCGATTCTCCCGATAACGCAATACGAAAAGCGTTCACACATTTAACCCAAATCGGTCATTAGGACACCACAATGTTTCAGGAATAAATGACTACAGAAACCTTACTCCTCCAGTTTCCATTGCCATTTTCTCATATCTACACAGCCATTTGCACGGAAGGTTATCCCTTCTGCTTCCAACAAACCGCGCTGTTCTTTCCAACAAGAGGCTGTACGTCCGTTACCATTAACGACTCGATGACATGGCAAATGTTCTACTTCAGAGACATCATGTAGTACTTTTCCAACCAAACGAGCATGACGAGGACAGCCTACAAGCCATGCTATCTGTCCATAACTCAGTACACGACCGCTCGGGATTGATGCCACAACGTTATAGACCTCTTTGCGAAATTCTTCTATATCTACAGCCATTCGTACTCCAAATTGTCTTAATAAAAAAGGAGCGAAGAAATTTAGTAAGGGTTAAGCCGATACCTTTCATATCCTTACACTGCTGCCCTCCGAAAAGAAACAGTAATGGCTTACCCCCACTAAAACCTTCAACTCCTAAACAATTGTCCCTCAAAGGACTATTAAAACTTACTTATCAGCTTTTGCTTAAAGCACAGCCTCAACAGCTTTCTGAACCTCCTTGAGGTCTACTGTAGGCTCGAAGCGTGCAACAACCTCACCATTGCGGTTAACGAGGAACTTTGTGAAGTTCCACTGGATGTCGTTCTGCTTGCGTGGCTCTGTGTTTGCCTTGTTGTAAAGGTCTTCCATGATAGCAGCCAACTTCTCCTCGTATGCACCGCCAGCATAGCCCTTCTCACTCTTCAACCATGTATAGAGAGGGAGCTCGTTAGCACCGTTCACATCGCTCTTCTTGAACTGTGGGAAGTCAGTACCAAACTTTGCTGTACAGAACTCGTGAATCTCCTCGTCTGTACCAGGAGCCTGATGACCGAACTGGTCACATGGAATATCGAGAATCTCAAGACCCTTCTCCTTCAGACTGCGATACATTGCCTCCAACTCCTCATACTGTGGAGTGAAGCCACAACCTGTCGCTGTATTTACGATAAGAAGTACCTTACCCTTATATGTCTCGAGACTTACCTCGTTACCTTTCTTATCTTTCAAATTGAAATCATAAACTGTTGCCATAATTCTTTACTCTTTATTAAATTCTACAATAATATTTTTTACGCCATAAAAGCGATATTTCAAACTCGTGTGTTTCGTCTATCATAGCCTTGAAAAGTATCAACCAAGGAAGTTTCTACCCTATCAAAGTTCTCTCTTAATCCTTACGACTTATTTTCTTAATCTCGACATCCACTGCTTGCAAACCTGCCAACCACCAGTAGACCACAATGCCCATGCTATCAGTACAGGCTGGAAGAATAGTCGGATAAGACGTGCAGTATCAGTATTCAAACCGAATGAATCAATATGATAGAAATATTGATTGAGGTTTCCAGGGAAGATGAGTACAAAGAAGAGGGCGAGCAACGCTCCTACAACCGCCTTATGCTTACACAAGAATAGCATACTCAATCCTAAAGCAATCTCTACTACGCCCGAAGAAAGTACCACAAAATCTGTAAACCCTTCTGAGAACCGAAGCCACATAGGCACCTGTGCCACAAACTTCAATCGGTTAAACGTTAGGTGAGAAACACCTGCATAAGTCATAAATGCTCCTAAAAGGAGGCGGAATATCATCTTCACTTTGTTCATCCTGTTTCTTTGTAAATGGGGGCGCATCACCCTCTCCCAGCGCTAACTGATATCAGTGTCGCACCCCCTAAAATACCTTTACTTACTAATCGTCTTTACAATCTTTTATTACTCGAATCTTTCTAAACCATTATTCTCAGTTGCAAAGTTATAAAAAGATACTTATATCGCAAGCGACTACACATTAGTTTTAACATTATTTTGCATCTATAACAGGCTTTCCTCCCACTAATAGACAGCCTTAACGGGAACTATAACCCCCTCCCTTGTTCTTTATTATCGTTGTATTAGTGCCGAGCACATATTGTGCTCATGGTAAGCACCAATAGTGCTAAGTCTCAACACCATGCAAAAAGGTGCTGAGGTAAACAACTCACGACTTTCATTAGAAAAGCATTTTACTATTAATGACAAGTCAACTTTATCAATAGTCCGTTAAATTTTCGCAGTTTGCGAAGCTTTTACCCAAAAGCCAACAGGAATTGTGGCAGAAAGAAAACATGATAAGTCTCTGAGAAAGAGATAATTAGGCAATAGAATATAACAAAGTATAACATAATAAAATCGGCTATCTCATTGAATTTCAGTAACTTTATAGATGTAAAAAGACAATAAAGTTTATGCTGATAACCAACTTGATTAGCCGATATATGAAGCTCTGCAAAGCAGCATTTAGTGCTGAAGATGGAGCAAAGTTAAACAAAAGTATTCAAACAAACGTCATGGAAATGCTTTTTCTTTTGATGGTCATCCCAAGGAAATGTAATTTTACGCAGATGGGACGCTATGGAAAGCGTGGCGAACAATGCTATCGGCAGACGGCAGAGCGCAGCGTGAACTGGCTCGAAATAAATATGTGGCTGAGTGCTTTCGCCTTCAAGCAGGGTAAAGGGCTCAATGCCATCGTTATTGATCCAAGCTTCATCAAGAAGGCTGGGAAGCATACCCCATACGTGGGTACGTTTTGGTCGGGCTGTGCAGGTGCGGTAAAGCACGGTCTTGAGATCCTCGGCATCGGTGTGATAGACGTGGACTTGCATGAGTGTATGATGCTCAAGGCTGTGCAGACCACATTGGAAAAAGGGGAGGAGAAAAAAGAGATGAGTCTATACGACTGGTATACCAAGGTGTTGGAGGACGACAAGGTAACTTTACAGCGTATTTGCAAGGTTCTTGTCGCTGACTCAGCCTTCTCCAAAAGACCTTTCATCGACAAGGTAATGAAGATGGGCTTCCATGTTGTGAGCCGCTTGCGTCATGACGCAGCCTTGTTCTACACATGGGATGGGGAACCCACGGGAAAGCCCGGCCGTCCTCGTATCAAAGGTGACAAGATTGACGTAAGGAACATCGACATATCCAAAGGCAATGAGCTTGATTTAGGAGAGACCAAAGGCAAAGCCTATGCGCTCAAGGCGTGGTGCAAGTCCTTGCATAGGGTCGTGTCGATTGTCATCCACGAGTTGCCCAACGGTGTCCGCCGTTTGTACTTCTCTACGGATGAGAGCATGAGTGGACGCGATGTGATGGAGTACTATACCACACGTTTCCAAGAGGAGTTTTGCTTTCGCGACGCAAAGCAATTCCTCGGTCTTACCGATTGTCAGGCACGCGACAAGAGAAAACTTGAATTTGCTTTCAACTCTTCATTCACAGCACTCAATGTGACCAAAATCATGTGCAAGGAACTTGGCACGTCCATCGGTCGACTTAAAGCGCAGATGGTCAATGCCTACTATGCACAACGAATTATTGACGTGTTCGAGAAGAACCCGAACACGCCATTAAATAAAGAAAGGATAAATGATATATTTAGTTTCGCTGCTGATGCAGCATAATATTTAACGGACTATTGCTTTATATAATCTGTAAAATAACTTGTCAAAAGACAATATAACGTTGTTACTTTAAAAGGCTTGTACATAAGGGAGTTTGCCATTTAAACTTTCGCTAATCAGATTCGTTGTCAACAAGTAAACGAGGCAAACAACCCTATTCCAAAGCCTTATAAGAAAAAGGATTCCTATCGTCCTCCTTTCCGCCTATTACACTCACGGCATAACATCTGACAGTTTTCTATCACAGTTCTTCCGCCTTCACGCCATGGAGTAATATGGTCACCCTCCATAAACTCATAATCAAACTCTTTTTGACAAGACGGACAAATATGATGTTGCTTTTCCCACACAGCACGTTTAATATCATCTGGAAAACAACGCAAATCAAGGTGACGCTCATCTCCTGTCAGCACATAAGGAATTATACCCACTTGTTTCTGTACATCACTATCAAGAATCAGTTTAGAAATTCTGCTGGCTAAGTCTGCTGTATCAAGAGTTGTACTGTGATATTTATCATAGTATAAAGCCCAATTAAGACCCTTCATAATCTTTTTAAACTTCTTCAAATCAAAGTTTGTTATAGTCCAATTGAGTACATTCTGAAAGTAAGTCCAAAGATTATTTGCATTTGGGTCATGCTGATGTTCCGCCATATAACCGACCACAGACTGCGGCTTTCCTTCTCTTGTTTCGTGTTCTGCCATCCATTCCAGTGCCTTCTTCAAGAACTCTTGCCGAATTGGCGTACCATTAACCAAGTCTTTTCCCAAACGATATGCACCACAGTTTGACTTAGAGAAATGGCGTTTAGCATCCGTAACAAACGGACCAGCATAGACAGCATTATTTATCTCCTGCTCGTTTAGGGGCTTACCAGCGATGTTTATTGTCTTGAACCATTCTAACTTCTCAGAGGGTTCACCCTCACAAAGGTAGATAGTCAACGGATAATCGAGGATAAGTTTCTGTATATCTGCTGGTTGATTGAAAAAGTTTTTGAAATCATAAGCAAACTTCCCGTCAACATACTCACAGAGTGAGAGCGTTCTTTGCTGACCATCCATCACTTCATAAGGGCATTCTGCATCCTCACTACGCCTTACCCAATACATTACATTCAGTGGGTAGCCTTTTAAGACTGTTGATATTACAGCTTGTTGTTCTTTCTCATTATATATAAACTCACGTTGATAAGGTGGGCGAATGTCCAATTGTCCACCATAACCACGCACACCCTGCTCCTCGCTATTAATGTAACCACGTGCTATATCACCTACTGTTACCTCTATTTGTTTGATTGTCATCATAAGACTTCTTATTGAATATATCCTTATTCTATGATAGTTTAAGACTGAAAATATTTAAAGACGTTTATTACGAATAATTATTCTACTATATTGCCGTTTACCATTAACGACTCCACAACCGCCTCGATCTTCTTTATGATTAGTATAACCCATTATTTCTAATACTTCCTTGGGAGCAGAAGCACGTGTATTCCCACTTGCTTGCCAAATAATTTCAAACTGATTTGGATTATACTTATCGAGAAAAGTTATAGGAACTCCCATTAACCCTTTATAATCCATGGGAATATCTTGAGTACGTCCAACATTAATAGCATCATAGTTATCATACTTTGGATACTCCTCTGGTGAATAGCGACATACTAAATCTAACTCTTCATTGCGCTTGGGTATTTCCAAGTTAGTAAACCAATTGACCCCAGACACACGTATTCGGTCTTCTTTATGATTACCAGCCGTCGCTGTATCTTCATACGGTGAATAGAAATGAGTTGCTCCTCCTTTGAATCCATAACCTAACCATAGCTTATTCTCTTTGATGAGTGGGAACACTTCCTTATACGTAATAGCATTCTGATGCCCCACAATAATAAACTTCTTATCGTAAGCCATTAACTGTCCTATATACTCTCGGAATAAAGAGAAAGGCGGATTAGAAACAACGATATCAGCTTCCTTTAAAAGAGCAACACACTCAGGTGAGCGGAAATCACCAGTCTGCAGAATAGACATCACATTCTTATCATTCATTAAAAGGTAGCGAACATCGGATAAATCAACTGCCCCATCCCCATTCATATCCTTCACTTCGGTTACTTCCATCTTATAAGCAACTTTCTGTGGCTCGGAGTCTGCATCATCAAAACGGAACACCAACTCGTTACCTTGCATTGGAGAGCCATTATAACAGGTGCAGATAAGTTTCTTTAATCCTAACTGATTAAAGCGTAAAGCAAAGTATTTAAAGAAGTTACTCTCGTAAGGGTCATCACAATTACAGAGCACTGTCTTTCCACGGAAGTGTTTCCAATAATGTTGTAATTCTCGTTCTATATCGCTCAACTGCGTATAAAACTCGTCTTTTTTAGCTGTCTTTGCAGCATTTAGGTTTTTATTTGCCATTATGAATGATAGTCTTATTGCATTACGACTATCAATCACGCCAAGACACAATAAAGGCGTGGATGCACCTTATTGCGTTCAGCTATGAGGCAGCGTAGGAAGGAAACCTCAGTCAACTAACAAGAATGCACCACGCCTATTGCGTGTGCATTGCTATTAATTAGTTGTCTGAAGCATACCATACGATACACTTGTCACATATTATTCATGTCACATTATTTCCAAGAAGTTTCCTACGCTTTTGGCTGAACGCGAATAATAGCGAATGCTTTATTTACCAACAATGTAATGGACTGGCTTAGCCAAATCCGCTTCAAAGATACAAAAAAGCTATGAAAAGCCAAAAACAACTGTAAGAAAAACGAAATAAAGCTTTAAAGACAGAGCCTTTTTACTTTTAATTCTTTTACTTCATATATTTATTACATTTACAGAAATATCTCCATACTACACGATACTACCCAACAAAACAAGCTGTGTAAACGAAACATAGTGTAGAAGTTTTAATGACGTGAAAAGGAATAGTTAGTAATTGACAAACGATTTCTCTAACACAAACTTTCCTGTCACTTCTGTCATTCAAGTTAGAAACGTAAAAGGTTGATTTCTAATACATTTACGCTAAATGTTAAAAATGACAGGAAAATGAAATCAAAAAAACTCTTGTATAATACGTGATAATTCCCTTCTTACTTTAGTAGACTTAACCACTCCATATTATCGAAGTGTGGCAAAAAAGAAAGGAAAACACTAATATTAGCTATTTTTTCGTTATCTTTGCAGCAACAAAACATTGAGAACGAGAATGGAAAGTGCAAAGAAGTATTTGTTGGGAATGACACTTGGAGAGTTGAAAGAGGTTGCCAAGTCGCTCGGAATGCCAGCTTTTACAGGCGGACAGATAGCCAAATGGCTCTATACACAGCATGTGAAAAGTATTGATGAGATGACGAACATCTCAAAAGCAAACAGAGAGAAACTCGCTGCTGAATATGCTATTGGCTGCAAAGAGCCTATCGATGCACAACATTCTAAAGACGGAACTATCAAATATCTCTTCCCTACTGACAGCGGTAAGTTTGTTGAAACGGTATATATTCCAGACGAAGACCATGCTACACTCTGTGTTTCTTCACAAGTAGGATGTAAGATGAACTGCCTCTTCTGCCAGACAGGAAAGCAGGGTTTCGAAGGTAGTCTTTCAGCTACAGATATTCTTAATCAGATTTATTCCCTCCCAGAACGTGATAAATTGACGAATATCGTCTTCATGGGTCAGGGTGAGCCAATGGATAACCTTGATAACGTACTGCGCACCACAGAGATTATGACTGCTGACTTTGGTTACGGATGGTCACCAAAGCGAATCACAGTAAGCAGTGTGGGTGTCAAAGGAAAGCTAAAACGATTCCTTGATGAGAGCGACTGCCACGTTGCTATCAGTATGCACACCCCTTTACACGAGCAACGTTCGGAGTTGATGCCAGCAGAAAAAGGAATGTCTATTGATAGTATTATCGAGTTACTCAGCAATTACGACTTCTCTCATCAGCGCCGTCTATCATTCGAATATATTGTCTTCAAGGATTTCAACGACAGCGAGGAACATGCCAAGGCTATCGTACAACTACTCAAAGGATTGGACTGCCGAATGAATCTTATTCGCTTCCATCCTATCCCTAATATCCCATTGCAGGGTGTTGATGACCACAGAATGGAGAAATTCAGAAACTATCTAACACAACATGGAGTCTTCACAACTATCCGTGCCAGTCGTGGACAGGATATCTTTGCAGCCTGCGGTCTGCTCTCAACAGCAAAGAAGATAGAAGAAGAAAGAGGGAGAGGGAAAAAGTAAAAAGGTAAAAAATAAGAACGCAAAAAGACTAACAGACTACACACAGAGAGCCAATAGGAAACTGAATATAACAAAACAATACAAGATATAAGTATATGAACGATAATAAAAGAGTCCGCGTAGCAATCACACACGGAGATACCAACGGCATTGGATATGAGCTTATCTTTAAGACCTTTGCCGAACCAGAGATGCTGGAGCTTTGTACGCCTATCATCTATGGTTCGCCTAAAGTAGCCACCTATCATCGTAATGCACTTGACATAGAAGCTAACTTCACTATCATCAAAGATGCATCAGAAGCACAGAACGGACGACTCAACCTGCTCCCTGTATTTGATGACGAAATTAAGGTTGATTTGGGCGTTGCCTCAGAGGAGTCTGGTATTGCTGGATTACGTGCTGTAGACAAGGCCTTAGAGGACTATCGCCAAGGACTATTTGACGTTCTCGTTACAGCTCCTATTGACAATAATGAGCACTTCCACTTCAGCGGTCAAAGCCGTTACATCGAAGATCACATGGAATCAGAGGAGCAAGGCTTATCAATCTTGATTAACGATGGATTGCGTGTTGCCCTTGCTACACGTAATCTCCCACTGCGCCAAGTAGCAGAATCAATATCAAAGGCAAGTATTGTTAATAATGCGAGTGCACTCTTTAAGAGTCTTCGCCGTGACTTCCGCCTTTCTTGTCCACGCATTGCAGTGCTTGGCTTGAACCCTAAAGCTGGCGACAACGGTTTGTTAGGCTCTGAAGAACATGAGATAATCTTGCCAGCTATTGACGAACTTGTTGAGAATGGCATACAAGCCTTTGGTCCTTACCCTGCCGATACATTCTTTGGGTGCAATAACACAGAGCATTTTGATGGTATCTTGGCAATGTATTACGAACAAGGGCTTGCTCCTTTCCGTACGCTTTCTGTATCTCATGGTATCATTTACACAGCAGGATTGCCACTCGTTCGCACCTCTGCAGAAATTCCTAATAGCCTTTCATTAGCAGGAAAGGGTACTATTGACGAACTACCATTCCGTCATGCAATCTACCTTGCTATCGACATCTTCCGCAATCGTGCAGAATATGATGCACCAATGGGCAATCCACTTCCAAAGCTTTACAAGGAAAGAAGGGACGAAAGCGACAAGGTGCGCTTTGCTATTCCACGTAAGCGTGAGGATCGCATACCAAACAATGGTGAAAACCGTAATACGAAAGAGACACACTAAGCGTGTCTTCCTTCATTCCTTACGACAAA
Source organism: Prevotella melaninogenica (assembly GCF_013267595.1). NCBI lineage: Bacteria > Pseudomonadati > Bacteroidota > Bacteroidia > Bacteroidales > Prevotellaceae > Prevotella > Prevotella melaninogenica. The sequence continues at coordinate 788,698 of NZ_CP054011.1, forward strand.
TATAAATAAGAAGACTTATGAACAAAAAGTTTCAGAACATCTTCTTCACTTTTGGCTTGGTTGTACTCTGTATTATGGTGTACAACCTTGACTTTGCTGATGCATGGCAGAAAATACAGCATGCAGGCTACTGGTTCTTTGCTGTAGTTGTACTATGGGTATTCTTATACATCTTTAATACTGCAGCTTGGTTTACAATTATACGTAGTCAGACACAAGACACTGAAGAGCGGAAGAAAGTATCATTCTTCTGGCTTTATAAGGTTACTGTATCAGGCTTTGCACTTAACTACGCTACTCCTGGAGGACTAATGGGTGGCGAACCATATCGTATCATGGAACTGACACCGAAGATTGGAGCAGAACGTGCTACATCTTCTGTCGTCCTTTATGCTATGACACACATCTTTAGTCATTTCTGGTTTTGGCTTATATCCATCTTCCTTTATATCTTCATGCAACCTATCAATCTCTTGATGGGTACGATGTTAGCTGTCGTCTTTGTTTTCTGCGTATCTGCAATTTGGTTTTTCCTCACTGGTTACAAAAAAGGACTGGCAGTCCGCGTAATGAACCTTGTTCGTCATATTCCTTTTGTTAAGAAATGGGCAGAACCTTTTGTTGCCAATCATAAGGAAGAACTTGACAGGATTGACACACAGATAGCATCATTGCACAACCAAAACCCACGTACCTTCCTCACCGTTGTTCTGCTTGAATTATCTTGCAGAGTTTGCAGTGCTTTAGAGATATTCTTCATCCTTTTGGTATTGCTACCTTCTGTCAATTACTTTGAATGCATTCTCATCCTTGCGTTCACCTCTCTCTTTGCTAATATGCTCTTCTTCATACCTCTACAATTAGGTGGTCGTGAAGGAGGTTTCCTGATGTCTGTTAAAGGCTTAGGACTCACGCTCGAAGCGGGCATTTTCGTGGCTCTACTTGTCCGTATCCGTGAACTTATTTGGACAGCTATTGGTTTGTTACTAATAAAGTTGAACAGGAAGAAAAACAAGTAATTAACACTCGATAGATTTATACACCGCAAATTATTTTCTCGTAAATAATTATTTTTTTTCATGAAAAGAATTCAGAAGAAGTTGCTTTTTTCCATCTGAAAATAGCTGAGAAAGACAGAAAGGAAGTTGTTAAAGTCTGCCAAAGTTGCAGCTTATTCAAATAAAATAGGTAAATTTGTCAGTTAAATGAATACAACAGAATTACAGAGGACCAAACAACGATATAACATTGTCGGAAACAACGACGGACTGAATCGTGCACTGGATGTTGCTTTACAGGTAGCACCCACTGATTTGTCTGTACTGATTATCGGTGAGAGCGGTGTTGGTAAGGAGATTATTCCACGTGTAATCCACGACAATTCTCCTCGTCGTCGCGAGAAATACTTTGCTATCAACTGTGGTTCTATCCCAGAAGGGACCATTGATAGTGAACTTTTCGGTCATGAGAAGGGTTCTTTCACAGGAGCTATTGGCGATAGTGAAGGTTATTTCGGTATAGCCAACAAAGGAACCATCTTCCTCGACGAGGTGGGTGAACTTCCTTTAGCAACACAAGCTCGATTACTTCGCGTTCTCGAAACAGGTGAATATATCCGTGTTGGTGGCCAGGAAATCCGTAAGACAGATGTACGTATCGTAGCTGCTACTAACATCAACATGCAGAAAGCTGTTAGCGAAGGTAAGTTCCGTGAAGATTTATACTATCGTCTTAACACTATTCCAATTCAGATGCCACCACTCCGTGATCGTGGCGAAGATATCGTTCTTCTCTTCCGCCTCTTTGCTATGCAGATGGCTGAGAAGTATTGTCTTCCAAAGATCACACTCACAGATGAAGCACGCCAGATTCTGTTACAGTACAAATGGCCTGGCAATGTTCGTCAATTAAAGAACATTACTGAGCAGATGTCTGTCCTAAGCGAGAAGCGTGAGATTGATGCAGAAACATTACTACATTTCATCCCACGTGACCAAGACAGCACACAGCTTGCTACGATACAAAGTGGGGGTTCACATAGCTATGAGAGTGAACGTGAGATTCTCTATAAAATTCTCTATGAGTTGAGAGGTAATGTAAGTGACTTACGACGTGACCTCAACAACGTTCGTAAGCAGTTGGAGGAAAGTAGACAACTCAATGGTGCAAGCGGTTTCCAGCCTACTCCGTCAACAGTTTCTAATCTTCCTGCTACCACAAACAAACAGCCTATCACTCCAACACGAACGATAGAACAGGTTGAAGACGCTGTGGCAGAAGAAATATCTGAACCAGAGACACTCAACCTCAACGACATTGGAAAGCAACTGGTGGAGAAAGCCTTAGAGCGTAACAATGGAAATCGTAAGAAAGCTGCTTTAGAGTTGGGCATCAGCGACCGCACACTCTATCGCCGAATCAGACAATACGGATTAGACAAAGATTAATCAATAGACACAAAAGGGACTACTCTCTTACAAAACAATGAAGATAGGAAAGAAATTCACATCTATCCGCCCATTGACATGGGGTGTGACAGCTATCTGCTTGCTCTTATTGGTAGCTTGTAGTGTATCCTATAAGTTTAATGGTGCAAGTATTGATTACAGTAAAGTACATACCATTCAGATTGCAGATTTCCCTATCCGCTCTACCTATGTATGGAGACCAATGGGACCAATGTTCAACAATCAATTGAAAGATGTCTTTGCTAACCACACACGCCTGCAGCAAGTAAAGCGTAATGGTGATATGAAGATTGAAGGTGAAATCACACAGTATCAGCAACGTAATAAAAGCGTATCAAGTGAAGGATATTCTGCACAAACAGAACTTTCCATCACTGTCAACGTGCGCTTCACAAACAATACAAACCATAGCCAAGACTTTGAACGACAGTTCACAGCTACTTCAAGCTATGAAACGGTACGTAGTCTGAATTCTGTACAGGAGGAACTCGTCACACAGATGGTGAAGGACCTTACCGACCAGATATTCAACGCAACTGTTGCAAACTGGTAGCCATTCCACATCAGTATTTTAATTTCATTGACTATTATTCTGATCACCCCACATAATCGCTTATCGTCCTATGGATATAGCCAATCTTATTAATCATCCGGAGAATCTAAACAAGGAGACCTTATACGATCTCCGGAGTATGCTTGCGCTCTATCCTTACTATCAGCCAGCTCGTATTCTGTTGTTGCAGAATCTCTTTCTGCTTCATGACCCCACCTTCGATGATGAGTTACGACGTGCAGCTGTATACATCTCTGACCGTCATATCCTCTTCAAGCTCGTTGAGGATGCCCATTATCAACTAATTCCAGAACAGAAAAAGGCAGAAAAGCAGTCAATAACTATCAACGCTGAAACGATTACAGAGGAAGACCGTACAACATCGCTTATCGATACATTCTTAGAACAGATTCCTGAAGAAGAAGATACAACACAGGAAACAGAAGGAAGGCGCAAGCCGACACCTGCTGATGCCACTGTGGACTACGTTGCCTACTTATTGGAAAGTGAAAGTAAGCAAAATGAGGATATCACTCCACAACTAAGAGGACAAGAACTTATCGACGATTTCATCTATAATGAAGGGGGTAAAATCACTTTACAAGACGAGACTGAGTACGAACCTGAAGAGAATGAACACAATGAAGCAGCTGAAAATGAAGATACTGGCTACTTTACTGAAACATTAGCAAGAATTTATATAAAACAAGGTCGATATTCTAAAGCATTGGAAATTATTAGGCGATTAAATTTGGTATATCCGAAAAAAAATCGTTACTTTGCAGACCAAATACGTTTTTTAGAGAAATTGATAATAAATAACAATAAAAAATAAGACAAGAAAATGTACACGTTATTCGTAATTCTTATCGTGATTGCAGCACTCTTGATGATTGGTGTCGTTCTGATTCAGGAATCAAAGGGCGGTGGTCTTTCATCAAACTTCTCATCATCTAATGCTATCATGGGTGTTCGCAAGACTACAGACTTTGTAGAGAAGACTACATGGGGCTTAGCTATCGCAATGGTTATTATCAGCGTAGCAAGTGCTTACGTTGCACCATCAGCAACCACAGACGCAAGTGTTGTTGAAAAAGCTGCATTAGATGACAATACAACAAACCCTAACAACTTGCCTAACTTCGGTGCAAGCCAGCAGAAGCAAGCTGCACCAGCAGCACAGGCACCTACTGCTCCAGCTGTACCGGCTGCACCAGCAAAATAAGAGAAAATAAGAAAAAAGTACGGGAAATATTTGGTCAGTCCAAATAAAACCCGTACCTTTGCACTCGCTAAAAAGAAATAGCCAATATGGTGGATGTAGTTCAGTTGGTTAGAGCGTCAGATTGTGGTTCTGAATGTCGTGGGTTCGAATCCCACCACCCACCCTTCAAGAATTAAGCGGAAGTCTTTTAAGGACCTCCGCTTTTTCTTTTGTACATCACTGCCACTATACCGATACTACAAGTAGTATATTTACTAATATTGGTGTCCGATAAAACTTTTGGAAGTTATCTGTGTTAGATAAAATAGGCTTAAACTTATGATTTCATTAATTTATTTGGCAAAAAAAGAATCAAAAAGAATATGAATTAAAGGGGTCAGTCCTAAAACCCAGTTGCAAGCCTATCCTCTTAACCCAAGTTTAACCAGCAAAATTATTTTTCATAAATTTTCGGGATGTTTTGTGTAGTATCAATTTTATAAATGATTGATAATCAAGCATAGGGTATTGTAACGAGGAGTAAAATCTGAATTGTAGGACACCGTCATATCAAAATTATTTTGTTACTTTGCACTCATGCACGCAAATGTACAGACACGATTCAACCCTGCAACAGGCGACATGGCTCCTTATTATCGCATCAAGGAGTCATATCGTGACGTGCAGGGTCATGTACATTCGCTAATTCTGTTGAACATCGGGTTCGAACCTTCACTTACTGCTGTACAGGTTCGAAAAATTGCATACGCTCTTACCGAACGCTTCAAAACCAGAAGTACACCCTCGCTTTTCAAAGAACACCTTGACGGTCTTACTCCTATTGAACAGGCAAAGGCTGACGAATGGTGGAGCCGTATGGAGAAAGAAGGTGGAATCGATCGGTTTAATAAGGAAGAGCAGAAGTCGCTGAGAAAATATGAGAACTACATAGACCTTGAGACGGCAAACTATACTGACGCAAGGAATGTTGGTGCAGAGTGGCTCTGCAAGCAGACAATAGACAAGCTGCAGTTAGAGGGTTTTCTGCGCAAAAATGGGTGGACGGAAAATGCGATACACACGGCTTTGTCAGCATTGATTGTTCGCACGGTATATGCTGTTTCTGAACGTTCATCTTATTATTATTTGCGCGATAACTCAGCTGCTGGCGAACTTTACAGTGGAGTTCCTGGCTGGACACCAGGGATCAATTCTCTGTATAAAATCACCGACAAGTTATATGAACTAAAGGAACAGTTAGAGCGTCATCTGTGCAGCGTTACTGACGATATCTTTAATATAGACAACAAGTTGATGCTCTTCGACTTAACCAACTTCTATTTCGAGGGTAGTAAGCGTAATAGCGATAAAGCCAAGTTCGGTCGTTCAAAAGAAAAACGCTCTGACTGTAAGCTACTTGTACTTGCATTATGTATCAATAAAGAAGGTTTTATACGTTATTCTTCTATCTTGGAGGGTAATACAGCAGATCCCAAGTCTCTACCCAATATGATTGATACGCTGGCAAAGAGGAATCCATCACGAACCAAGGATACGCTCGTTATCATGGATGCAGGTGTTGCCACGGAAGAGAACTTGGAGTTAATAAAGAAAAAGGGTTACAATTATCTCTGCGTATCTCGTACGAAAATGAAAGACTATACGCTCAGTGATGATAACAAGAGCGTTACAGTAATGGATGCCCGTCGGCAGAAGATAACGCTGAAAGAGGTTAAGACAGAGGATGATGAGGATTATTATCTCGAAATAACATCTCCTTCGAAAGCTATGACAGAGTCGTCCATGAACAGGGTTTGGAGAGAGCGTTTTAAGATGGACCTGCAGAGGATAAACGAAGGAATCTCCAAGAAAGGTGGAACGAAAACCTATGAAAAGGTTGTTGAACGTACAGGACGTGCCATACAGAAGTACCCTTCTATAGCGAAGTTCTACCAGATAAGCTACATAAAAAATGAGAAGAAACCCAAGGAGATGCTACGTGTAGACTGGGAGATAAAAGACCTCTCGGCAATGGAATCTGGTCATGGAGTCTATTTCCTCCGCAGCAATGTCAGGACACTTTCTGAGCGTGTGACATGGGAATACTACAATCTCATCCGTGAGATAGAATGTACGAACAGACAACTAAAGAATGATCTCAACCTCCGTCCTATTTATCATCAGAAAGATGAGCGAAGCGACGCACACCTTTTCTTCGGTTTATTAGCCTACTGGGTGGTAAACACCATCCGTTGTCAATTAAAACGAGAAGGAGAATCCTGTTACTGGACCGAGATAGTACGACGTATGAGCACCCAAAAGCTCGTCACCACAAAAGGGAAGAATCCATTAGGTGAAACCATCGAGATGCGCCAATGTGGTAGTCCTTCGAAGCAAGCAAAACAAATATACGATAAGTTGAACTTAAAACACTCACCATTCAAAAAGAATAAAATTTGTAGGACACAGAGTCCATAAGAAAAACGAGGAAAGTATGGTGACAGCAACAATTAGGCGAAGGTGGGTGTTAAACTTGGGTTAAAGATTGCCCACTATTCCAGCCTAAGGAGTTATCCTTTACAGCGACTGATATAGTGGGCAATTTCACCTTAATATATATAGAAAATCCTTATCCTCAAACTCGAACCAAGAAAAAGACACGACAAAAGCAGCATAACATTTTGTTATTATTTGATAAAATACTATCTTTGCATCATCAATAGCCGAGTTATCAACCTAAAATATTATCATTACCTAAATTCATAGAGTTATGAGAAAAACAATTATCCTATCAGCAATGATGCTATGCTCACTTCTCGGTAAAGCACAGGAAGCACCAAAGTGGATTAATAACGTAAAATTGTCTGGCTTCGGTATCGTTCAGTACCAATACAATGGTATGAACAACAACAAGTCAAATAGTTTCAACCTCCGCTTAGGCCGTGTATCACTTGATGGTCGTATCCTTGAAGATTGGGCTTGGAAAGCACAGTTACAGTTCAACGGAAACACATCTACATTGGGCGCATCACCACGATTAGTCGACCTCTTTATTGAATGGCAGAAGTATGATTTCTTCCGTGTTAAAGCAGGACAGTTCAAGAATCCATTCACTTTTGACAACCCTATCCATCCTATCGATCAGGGATTTATGAGTGTAGCACAAGGTGTTCAGAAATTAGCAAGTTTCTCAGACCGAGCTGGTGCACATCCATCTAACGGACGTGACATCGGTGTACAGATACAAGGCGATTTCCTAAAGACAGCCGCAGGTAGAAATCTTGTTCACTATCAGGTAGGTGTATTCGATGGTCAAGGTATCAACGTAAAAGATGTTGACCAACAGAAGAATATCATTGGTGGTGTATGGGTAATGCCTGTTGAAGGCATGCGCTTAGGCTGGTTCGGATGGACTGGTTCGTATGCTCGCAAGGGAACATGGCTTGATGATACTGGTGCAACACAAAAAGGTGTACGCAGTCTGCAACAACGACGCTATGCCTTCTCTGCAGAATACAAAGTTAACGATTGGACCATACGCTCTGAATACGTACACTCTACTGGTAACGCCTTCGCTAAAGCACTGAGCAACACAGATGCTTCGGCAGCTACAGACTGCAATCTTAGTGCAGATGGAGACAAAGCTCAGGGTGTTTATGCTTTAGTCATTGCGCCTATCATTCCTAAGAAGCTACATGCCAAGGCACGTTACGATATGTATCAGCCATCTGATGGTGCTGAAAAGCAGCGTACACAATACGACTTAGGACTTGACTACGAGTTCACCAAAAACCTTGCATTGAGTGGTATTTATTCTTATGTTCATGACCGCTCTATGAATAGTACAGGTAAACCAAACTATTCAATGTTTGACTTAGAATTAAGTTTCCGTTTTTAAAATGAATTAAACTAAAAATCACGGATGTTTTAAGGATATATCCGTGATCTTTGCTTCCTTTGCAACATTCAATATTAATATATGCATAACCTTGACGAAGGTTGTACTTCTGTTATGAAAAAACTCCTTCGTACAAGCTCAAGAAAATGAAAAAACAAAATCACATCAATCATCAGACAAGAGGTTTCAAAACGCCTTCTTCATCAGCATCACGCCGTAGACATTCTTTAAACAAGGTAATGAAGATTATTATGACATTCTTTGCCTTAGCAGTTGTTGGCTTGGCTTATTGGATGTATCACAACTAAGCCTATTAATTCTTTAACGAACAAAAGTTCAAACGCCTACGCCTTATTCAGCTATAAATAGCTGAATAAGGCTGAATTTGTAAGTAAAAACAAGTTCACAATATCATGGGAATGTTATTGTTAAATACCATTTCTTGGTAAACATTTCCCACATAAGATTGTCATTAACATCCTACTAAAGTGTAAATAATGACAATTGAGGTTTTCTATTCCTCTTTATTTAATGCTATCTGCAGCCCAACACATATCGTGCGAAGCGCTAACACTATTCGTGCGGAGGGTAAACACAAGTTGTGTTGAAGGCTAACATATCACAAATAAAGACCTGATATGACTTCACATACTCTTCTATAAGCAATTATTCAAGTACAGACATTATCTATCTTTGTGAACTATATGAAGATGATAATGAGAACCATCATAATCTATTCGCATCATTCTATTATGGAGTTCTTTCCAAGTAGATAAAGACAAGGCAACATGTCCCATCGTGCGTCTCAAGTTAATCTCAACTACAGGATGAAGCATAAAACTATCTTCTGCAGCAACAATCATCATATCAACGCCTAAAGGACCACTATAAACACCTCGCAAATGATTGGTTAGCAACTGTTCCAAAGATGAAATAGCTTCATGTAAAAGTTCATTCGATATATAAGTAGACAAAGTAGAATGTTTTTCAGCTTCGTCTGCAAGGCTATTACCTACATATGCACCGTTAACAGTATGGAATACAGACAGTCCTGCGTAATGAACACCATTCTCATTCGCATAAAATTCTACACCAAAATCCTTCACCTTATTGTAATAAGGCTCTATCATTATACCGCCTTGCGTCTTTATCACATTCTTAGACCAATTAGCCAATGCTACATCCAAGACAGTATCAACATAGCGCACTCCTCTCCCACTGCTACTCCACGGAGCCTTTATCACAGCCTTACCCAAACTCTGAAGAATAATTTCTAATTCTACAAGACTATCAACATAGGATGATTCTCCAAGTAAAATAGGATGAATAAAGCTCTCTTGTAGTTCCTTTAATACAGCAGAAGAAAACTGACGATTACTAAGCCTACGTACATTTGCAAGCACCTCATTATCAGGAAGTACAGATGGCTTAATCCCCATCTGGCCCAACTGAAACTTAATAGAAGAATCCCATCCCCATGGCACAACCTTGTCAATCTGTTCTAATAGACAATCTACACCTTTCTTATCAACAAAATTCACCTGTTTACCATAACGCTGAAGGCGAGAGGCATGCTGCTGAGCAGAACTCACGTTTTCCACAAGTACATAGTCACCTTCCTCTGCCCACAGAACAGGTAGGTAATCTAAATCATTGCGAAGCTGCCTACCTGCGTGCGGAGCCGTAAAGTACTTGTTATCATAAGCTAACGCTATATCATGTTCGGGGTTAAATACGTGTAATGTCATCGAAATCCTTTGTTAATGCTGTGCAAAGGTACATCAAACCAAATATAACACAAAATAAAAACAAAAAAATCATTTTTTGCTATCTATAGTTTGCAAATTAAAGAAATTAATAGTAACTTTGCATGTGGATAATATTATATATAACGGGAACAAGATGGACGCATTCTTTCGCACGCATACTTACTTGGTGGAGCATGTAAATGCCCCAGTGCGTCGTCGTCTCATGGATGAGATTAATTGGGACGACCGGCTCATTGGCATCAAGGGTACGCGAGGCGTAGGTAAAACGACCTTCCTCCTACAATATGCCAAAGAGCGCTATGGCGCTACTGATTGCCAATGCCTTTATGTAAATATGAATAACTTTTACTTCCAAGGCAGAGGTATAGCAGACTTCGCTGGCGAGTTTTATCGTCATGGCGGAAAAGTCTTGCTGATTGATCAAGTGTTCAAACAGCCTGATTGGAGTCATGAACTCCGTCAATGCTATGACAATTATCCTGAGTTGAAGATAGTTTTCACTGGCTCAAGTGTCATGAGACTGAAAGAAGAAAACCCTGAACTTAATGGCATTGTTAAGAGCTATAACCTGAGAGGTTTCTCTTTTCGCGAATACTTGAATTTACAAACAAACCAACAGTTTGAGCCTTACACATTAAAGGATATTATAAACAACCACGAGGAGATAACAAGATATATTCTCTCAAAGGTTAGCCTGATGAAGTACTTTGCAGACTATATTCACCACGGCTTTTATCCCTTCTTCTTAGAACATCGTAACTTCTCAGAGAATCTACTGAAGACGATGAATATGATGACAGAGGTAGATATCCTTCTCATCAAACAAATAGACTTGAAATATCTGACCAAGATTAAAAAGTTATTTTACCTTCTTGCCTTGGAAGGTCCTAAGGCTCCAAACATCAGCAACCTTGCTAAAGATATCAACACAAGCCGTGCTACGGTAATGAATTATATCAAGAATCTTGCTGATGCACGACTTATCAACCTTGTATATCCAGTAGGACAAGAGTTTCCTAAAAAGCCTGCAAAGGTTATGTTACAGAACTCTAACTTGATATATGCCATCTACCCCATCCAACTTGACGAACAGCAACTCATGGAGACATTCTTTGTAAATGCGTTACAAGAGGTATGCTCGGTAAATGAAGGTAATAAACAAGGCACATATATTATCAATCAAAAAGAAAAGTTTAAGGTATGTGATACTGGAAAGACTAAAAAGCGATTTAGCACAGACACAACCTATACTATATACAATACTGAGGTGGGAAAGGACAATCAAGTACCACTTTGGCTAATAGGTTTCCTATATTAGGCAAGACCAAAAACATTATAACAATATTCATTTAATAAATTTCAAAATGGCTAAAGAAAAGAAGTTTATCACTTGTGATGGTAACGAGGCCGCTGCTCACGTGAGCTACATGTTCTCTGAGGTAGCAGCTATCTATCCTATCACTCCATCATCTCCAATGGCTGAGCACGTAGACGAGTGGTCAGCACGTGGTCGTAAGAACCTTTGGGGTCAGACAGTAAGCGTTCAGGAGATGCAGTCAGAGGGTGGCGCAGCTGGTGCCGTACATGGTTCACTGCAGTCTGGTGCTCTCACGACAACCTTCACCGCATCACAGGGTCTTCTCTTGATGATTCCTAACATGTATAAGATTGCTGGTGAACTTTTGCCATGTGTATTCAACGTTTCAGCACGTACACTCGCAAGTCACGCTCTTTGTATCTTCGGTGACCACCAGGACGTAATGGCTTGCCGTCAGACAGGTTTCGCTATGTTCTGTTCAGGTTCTGTTCAGGAGGTTATGGACCTCTCTGCAGTTCCTCACCTTGCTTCATTGAAGACATCAGTACCATTCATCAACTTCTTCGATGGTTTCCGTACATCACACGAGTATCATAAGATTGAGTGCCTTGACCAGGAAGATATCCGTCCATTGGTTGACGAGGAAGATATTAAGCGTTTCCGCGATCGCGCAATGACTCCAGAGCGTCCAGTAGTTCGTGGTACAGCTGAGAACCCTGAGACATTCTTCACACATCGTGAGGCATCTAACAGTGCTTACGAGAATGTAGCAGAGGTTGTTGAGCACTATCTCGGCGAAATCTCAAAGATTACAGGCCGTGAGTATCACCTCTTCGATTACTATGGTGCTAAGGATGCAGAGAACATTATCATCTTGATGGGTTCAGCTACAGAGGCAGCTCGTGAGGCTATCGACTACTTGATGTCTCAGGGTAAGAAGGTTGGTATGATTGCTGTACACCTCTATCGTCCATTCTCAGTTAAGCACTTGCTCGCTGCAGTTCCAAAGTCTGTTAAGCGTATCGCAGTTCTTGACCGTACTAAGGAACCAGGAGCAGAGGGTGAGCCATTGTACCTCGATGTTAAGAGTGCATTCTATGATGTTGAGAATAAGCCATTGATCGTTGGTGGTCGTTATGGTCTCGGTTCTTCAGATACAACACCAGCTAAGATTATCGCTGTTTATGACAACCTCGAGTTACCAGAGCCAAAGAATCACTTCACTGTAGGTATCGTTGATGACGTAACCTTCACTTCTCTCCCAGAGGTTGAGGAGATTCCATTGGGTGGTGAAAGCACATACGAGGCTAAGTTCTATGGTCTTGGTGCTGACGGTACCGTTGGTGCTAACAAGAACTCAGTAAAGATTATCGGTGACAACACTAATAAGTACTGTCAGGCCTACTTCTCTTATGACTCTAAGAAGTCTGGTGGTTTCACTTGTTCTCACCTCCGCTTCGGTGATAATCCAATCCGTTCTACTTATCAGGTAAATACACCTAACTTCGTAGCTTGTCACGTTCAGGCTTACTTGAACATGTACGACGTTACACGTGGTTTGCGTAAGAATGGTACATTCTTGTTGAACACTATCTTTGATGGTGAGGAACTTGTACACTTCATTCCTAATAAGGTTAAGCGTTACTTCGCAAAGAACAATATCAGCGTTTACTATATCAACGCTACTAAGATTGCACAGGAAATTGGTCTTGGCAACCGTACCAATACTATCCTCCAGTCTGCATTCTTCCGTATTACTGAGGTAATTCCTCTCGACCTTGCTGTTGATCAGATGAAGAAGTTCATCGTTAAGAGTTACAGTAAGAAGGGTCAGGACGTTGTAGACAAGAACTTCGCTGCTGTTGACCGTGGTAACGAGTACAAGCAGTTAACTGTTGACCCAGCATGGGCTAACCTCTCTGATGACGATGCTAAGGTAGACGATGCACCAGCATTCGTTAAGGAACTTGTTCGTCCAATGAACGCACAGGCAGGTGACCTCTTGAAGGTTTCTGACTTCGTTAATCATGGTACTGTTGACGGTACATGGTCAGTAGGTACAGCAGCTTTCGACAAGCGCGGTGTTGCGACCTTCGTTCCAAAGTGGGATGCAGAGAACTGTATCCAGTGTAACAAGTGTTCATACGTTTGTCCTCATGCTTGTATCCGTCCATTCGTATTGGATGAGGCTGAGAAGGCTAACTTCAACGAAGAGACACTCGACGTCATCGCTCCAAAGCAGCTCAAGGGAATGCAGTTCCGTATTGAGGTGTCAGTTCTCGACTGTACAGGTTGTAGCAACTGTGCTGATGTATGTCCAGGTAAGAAGGGTAACAAGGCTCTCTCTATGACACAGTTCGTTGCTGGAGAGGAAGAGGCTAACCACCGTGCAGCTAACTGGGATTACCTCGTTAAGAACGTTAAAAGCAAGCAGAACTTGGTAGATATCAAGTCAAACGCTAAGAACTCTCAGTTTGCTCAGCCTTTGTTCGAGTTCTCAGGTGCTTGTGCTGGTTGTGGTGAGACTCCATACGTTAAGCTTGTTTCACAGCTCTTCGGTGATCGTGAGATGATTGCTAACGCTACAGGTTGTTCTTCAATCTACTCAGCTTCAGTACCTTCTACTCCATACACAACTAACGAGGAAGGTCATGGTCCTGCATTCAACAACTCACTGTTTGAGGACTTCTGTGAGTTCGGTATGGGTATGGCTATGGGTAACAAGAAGATGCGCGAGCGTATCGCTGTACTTCTTAACGATTCTATGGCTAACGACCATACACCTGCAGAATTCAAGGAGGCTGCTCAGGAATGGCTTGACAACATGAATGATGCTGATGCATCTAAGGTTGCTGCTGCTAAGCTGAAGCCATTGATCGCTGCTGGTGCTGAAAAGGGATGCCCTGTATGTGCAGAGCTGAAGACACTCGACCACTATCTCGTTAAGCGTAGCCAGTGGATTATTGGTGGTGACGGTGCTTCTTACGATATCGGTTACGGTGGTCTCGACCACGTTATCGCTTCTGGTGAGGACGTTAACATCTTGGTTCTTGATACTGAGGTTTACTCTAACACTGGTGGTCAGAGTTCTAAGTCTACTCCACTCGGTGCTATTGCTCAGTTCGCAGCTAAGGGTAAGCGTATCCGCAAGAAGGACCTCGGTCTGATGGCAACTACATACGGTTATGTTTATGTAGCTCAGATTGCTATGGGTGCTGACAATGCACAGACATTGAAGGCTATCCGTGAGGCTGAGGCATATCCAGGACCATCACTCATCATCGCTTACTCTCCATGTATCAACCATGGTTTGAAGGTGAAGGGCGGTATGGGTCGTAGCCAGGCTCAGGAAGCAAATGCTGTTGCTTGTGGTTACTGGCAGCTCTGGCGTTACAACCCACTGTTGGCTGAAGAGGGCAAGAACCCATTCTCACTCGATTCTAAGGAACCAGAATGGGATAAGTTCCAAGACTTCCTTCACAGTGAGGTTCGTTTCCTCTCTGTCCTCAAGGCTTATCCAAATGAGGGCGAGGAGCTCTTCAAGGCTTGTGAAGATATGGCTAAGCTCCGTTACAAGAGCTATGTTCGCAAGACTCAGGAAGACTGGAGCGAGGAGGCATAATCGCCTAACAAACAGATTAAAAAGATATAGTTAAAACACTATATAACATACGCAAAGGAGGGTGTGTCAAAATGCAAATACCATTTTGATAATCTAACAGTTTGAAACAATCCAATAAAGAATGACCATTTCTGTACGCGATTTTTAGTAAAGAAATGGTCTTTTCTTTGCCTTTAGAAGAACCCAACTTATAGATTGAAAGTTGTCAAGTTATTAATTTGCATTTTGACACACCCTCCTTTTTTTATACCTATTCGTACAGACTGCTATACCTTTCCCATATACGTATTAGCATCTTACGCCCGCATAATTATTATCTTAATGCTTCGCATTCTCCATCATTAACCGATGTATCACTATCCAACACATGTCGTGCTAAGGCTTAGCACCAATGGTGTTAATGATGAGCACCATTGGTGCGGAGTAATAAACACATTGAAATATACTACCGAAGTGGATTCAACTTGTTATTAAAAGCAGGCTATACTACTAAAAACAAGCTCAACTGATGTGTTCAGGACCTTGATCTTCAGAAGTAAATACAATATTGTGGCTTATATAAAAAAGGTTTATTTGCTTTGTATTTTTCAAAATAAATTGTATTTTTGTCATAAGAACTGAATCTTCTAACGTAAACAACAATCATAATATGAAAAGTAAAATCCTATCATTAGCCATTATCATTGCAATTACAGTAATTGCATTATATTGTATTCTGAGTGGACCTGAGACGATTATCCTACATTGGGATATTGGTGGAGAAGCAGAAAGCTATGGTTCTAAGTATCTTATACTGGTACTTCCAGTTATTTCATTAATCGTTTTCTTGCTGGTTATCAATCAAGAAAAGCATCCATACGACACAAGTCTTGTGAGCGGAAAAACTCGAAAGAACAGGAATCCGAAAGCACTTCGTGATATAATGCCAATCCTATTGTTGGTTATATTGTATCTTACAGCATGTTCTGTCCAAATAATTTCCATGTCATCAATAGTACCCTTCTCTCTTATTATTATTGCTATAATTCTCTTTATGTATAAATCACGCAAGTCGACAAAGCTATAAAAACGACCTTATTTATTTTGCATTTCACTTGATTTGATGTATCTTTGTAGCTATGAATGCACAAGAAGCACAGAACATTAAATGGAGTGAGAACATCATCATTGTTGATGGTGATTATATAAACCATGTCGCTTTCGATCTCATTGTCAATTTTGAGCGAATGCTGAACCGTCGTATTCCCGCTGCTGATTTCAGCCAGTGGGTTGTAAACATTGCCCTTGACGGACGTTTGAAGCCAGGAAATCACGAAACACAAGTGGTTCTTTTACATGATAAGAAGAATCCAAGACTTGAGAATTTTGCCCCAGCCGATTATCTAAAAGAACTGAATGGGCAAGCATTCAAAGATTCACAGCTTGGCGAATTTATTATCAATGCTATTGCTACAGGTGATGAAGTAGCCAAGAAAGACGATGTTCTTCTCGACCTCCTAAAGACTATTCTTAGTCATGAAGAGGTTAGACGTATTATGGTTGTATCAAACGCTGAGGACAGCCAATTGATGAGTACACTTCGTTCTACGCTTCGCGATGTAGATGATGAGCTAAAACATATTACCTTGTTTGCAATGCAACCACTCGAAGGAGGTAATTTCAAACAGCAAATTTTGGGTTACTCGCTTCTTAATGCAATGGGTATATCCGCTTCAGAGATTGAAAGTAAGATTAAGTAAGACATAAAAATAAAGTAATAATAATAAAATAAGAATTCTCAAAATAACATTCCGTAGCTCCCTTCTTTGGAGTGGAGAATAGAATGGGAATACAGAGAATTAAATTGAACTATGGGAAAAGTTTTAATGATTGGCGCAGGTGGCGTAGCTACTGTAGCCGCTTTTAAGATTGTCCAGAACCAGGACGTGTTTACGGAGTTCATGATTGCCAGCCGTCGTAAGGAGAAATGTGACGAACTGGTTAAGGCAATTCATGATAAGGGCTACAAGGCAGACATCAAGACTGCACAGGTTGATGCAGACGATGTTGAGCAGTTGAAAGAACTCTTCAATTCATTCAAGCCTGAGCTGGTTATCAATCTTGCACTACCCTATCAGGACCTCACCATCATGGATGCCTGCTTAGCTTGCGGTTGCAACTATCTTGACACCGCTAACTATGAGCCAAAAGATGAGGCACACTTCGAGTATAGCTGGCAGTGGGCTTACAAGGATAAGTTCGAGCAGGCTGGATTGACAGCTATCCTCGGTTGTGGTTTCGACCCTGGAGTGTCACAGGCTTATACCGCATATGCAGCAAAGCATCACTTTGATGAGATTCACTATCTTGATATTGTTGACTGTAACGCAGGTAACCACCACAAAGCATTTGCAACCAACTTCAACCCAGAAATCAATATCCGTGAGATTACCCAGAAGGGACTTTATTATGAGAATGGCAAATGGATTGAGACAGATCCATTGGTAGTACATCAAGATATTACCTATCCAAACATCGGTCCTCGAGACTCTTACTTGATGCACCACGAAGAGTTGGAGTCATTAGTCAAGAACTATCCAACAATCAAACGCGCTCGCTTCTGGATGACTTTTGGTCAGCAATACCTTACTTACCTTGATTGTATTCAGAATCTTGGTATGAGTCGTATCGATGAGATTGAGTATGAAGCACCATTGGCAGATGGGTCTGGCAAGACAGTTAAGGTTAATATCGTTCCTTTACAGTTCTTGAAGGCAGTGTTGCCTAATCCACAGGACCTCGGCGAGAACTATGATGGTGAGACCTCTATCGGCTGCCGTATTCGTGGTATCAAGGATGGTAAGGAACAGACTTACTACATCTATAACAACTGTAAGCATCAGGATGCCTATAATGAAACAGGTATGCAGGGCGTTAGCTATACTACTGGTGTACCAGCAATGGCTGGTGCAATGATGTTCTTCAAGGGACTTTGGAGAAAATCAGGTGTATGGAACGTGGAAGACTTCGATCCAGATCCATTCTTGGAGGTACTCAATAAGCAAGGTTTACCTTGGCACGAAGTGTTTGGTGGTGATTTAGAACTATAAGAAGATGGCTTGCTCTTTAGACTTTATTGAATTTGTTAGTAGTCAGATAGCTACTGCAGGGACTGTGAGATGTAGGAAGATGTTTGGTGGCTACATGGTTTATGTTGACGAAAAGCCTGTTATCATAGTTTGTGACAATATACCTTATGTCAAAGAACACGAGGCAATTAAGTCAATGATGCTATCTGCCGAACGTGGATTCCCTTATGAAGAAGCTAAGGAACACTACGTTTTAGATGTTTCAAGGTCTGATTTTGCTGTCAAGGTTGTTAAGGTCTTGGCAGAAGTGTTACCTTATCCAAAGAGTAGAAAAAAGAATAAATAATGTTTTATCAATCAAAAACAAGATAATAGTATATGGCAAAAGAAGATACAGGTACGACATCGGCAGCTGAAGGTAAACTGAAAGCTTTGCAGGCTGCAATGTCTAAGATAGAAAAAGACTTTGGTAAAGGGTCCATCATGCGTATGGGCGACGAACAAATAGAACAGGTAGAGGTTATCCCAACGGGTAGTGTTGCCCTCGACACAGCACTCGGCGTAGGTGGTTATCCACGTGGTAGAATTATTGAAATTTATGGTCCAGAAAGTTCTGGTAAGACTACATTGGCTATTCACGCTATTGCAGAGGCACAGAAGCAGGGCGGTATAGCAGCCTTCATTGATGCAGAGCATGCGTTCGATCGATTCTACGCAGAGAAGTTAGGTGTGGATGTTGATAATCTTTGGGTTTCACAGCCAGACAATGGTGAGCAGGCTTTAGAGATTGCAGATCAGCTGATTCGCTCTTCTGCTATTGACATCCTCGTTGTCGACTCAGTTGCAGCCTTGACTCCAAAGAAGGAGATTGAGGGTGACATGGGTGACTCTGCCGTAGGTCTGCAAGCACGACTGATGAGTCAGGCATTGCGTAAACTTACCTCAACAATCGCAAAAACTAATACTTGCTGCATCTTCATCAACCAGTTGCGTGAGAAGATTGGTATGATGTTTGGTAATCCAGAAACAACAACAGGTGGTAATGCACTAAAGTTCTATAGCTCTGTACGCCTTGACATCCGTCGTATTACATCTATCAAGGATGGCGATCAGGTTATTGGTAATCAGGTTCGTGTGAAGATAGTAAAGAACAAGGTTGCTCCTCCTTTCCGTAAGGCAGAGTTTGAGATTACCTTCGGTGAGGGTATT
Source organism: Prevotella melaninogenica (assembly GCF_013267595.1). Taxonomy (NCBI): domain Bacteria; kingdom Pseudomonadati; phylum Bacteroidota; class Bacteroidia; order Bacteroidales; family Prevotellaceae; genus Prevotella; species Prevotella melaninogenica. Next base: position 807,807 of record NZ_CP054011.1, read on the forward strand.
TCAAAGATTGGCGAGATTGTTGACTTGGGTGTTCAGTATGGTATCATTCAGAAGAGCGGTAGCTGGTTTAGCTATAATGGGACCAAACTTGCACAGGGTCGTGATGCAACCAAGGCTATGATCAAGGATAATCCAGAACTTGCAGAAGAGCTGGAGGGCTTGATTAAGAATGCTATCATCGAACAGACGAAGTAATAAGCACAAACCTATGGTAACTTGAATGTAACTCTTTCATATAAGTACATTCCTGATACCATAGGTTTTTTGTATACCCTAATTAACTTCCAGTCCTATAAGGTTTAACAAGGATACAACATTAATTATAAACTTTACTTCTATGCTTTCATTCTCTTCTCTTAATTCCAACGAGCGCACACTTCTTATGCTGATGGCTTATTTTTACAAATATGGTCAAACTAAGAAAAAACTATCAAACTTGTTGGAGAAGATAATGTTGCCATCTCTTTCCGATTTGGCTTTTAAAAGGTTAAAGACCGATGGTTTACTGGTAGAAGTAAATCTTCACTATTACGGAGGTGGAAAAGTATTATACATAAATAAGGATATGCTGATTCCTTCTCTCTTTGAACTTTTCAAAGAAGAAAACAGCCTATTATTACAGAATATACGCAGACTTTATAAGAAGACTTATAATAATGAAAAACCATCTCCTTTGGTGCGTTTGATAATATATTATATTGCACCAAATGCAGAGGAAGCAATATCGACTTCCTATGCGCAAGTCTTAGAATCGTTCAATGACTGTTGCCTTAACTTGATTGATGAAAGAGAATATGAGACTTTCTTTCTATCAATGCCCACAGAATTATTGTCTTTTGTGCTGAACGCAACTCTTCGTATGGCAATGGCTCGGGATAAAGTAATGGACTGGGAATATTTAAAAGGACTTGTTTTCAGTCGTAAAAAAATAGGCAATAGTATAGCAAGAAAAAGCGATTTAGAATCAGTCTTTGCTTATTATTACTATTTAGGTACGGGTAAAATCTGTATTAATCTCAAAACATCTGTAAGCAATATCTTTACACTTCAGATAGCAGCAATTGATGCATTGTATAAAGGAGATTACGCTTTAGCCTATAAGCTATATACCAAGGTGATGACGGCTAATAATAAGGTAGCTCCTATTAAGGGACTTTTCGTAAATCCTATTGCTAATTATTATTTCGCAATTGCAGCAATCTTTACCAACACAGAGACCTCTCTGAAGAAGTTAGAAACAATGATGAAGCGTAATGGGGATAGAGAATACACGCCTACATACTTCCTTGTACAACCGTTGAAGGCTTATTTTTATGATAAGTCTGATGCGAATATACGAAAAGAGTCTTATCTTGAATTGTGCAAGGAACCAGATATGCAGATGGTATCTTGGCTTACTTGGACGATGTATCCGTCTTTTGGCATACTTCCGACAAAGGCAACTAAACCTATTAATCCACCTAACTGGGCTTTCTTGCAACTGGAGACTGGCATTATGGAGAGTAGCTCTTCTGAAGAAATTTTGGTGAAAGACTTCGGTGGTACATCACTGTTGAGCCGATTAGAAGTAAAATCTCTTTGGCAGCTTCGACTTGAAACACTAATTGCGGAGAATCAAGCAGTAGGGAATCAAACAACAGAGACTGTTCGAGACACAATGCTCGTATATCTGTTGCGTTATGGAATTGTTGTTCCCATTCTTAAACGTAGGTTGAAAAATGGTAGTTGGTCTGTGGGTAAAGAGCTTTCTGTTCGTGAACTTATAAATCTGGATGTTCCGGGCTTAGACAGTGTTGATCAGCGTATTAAAGAAGGAATCTTTTCGTGGGAATATAGTGTCTATATTGAAAAGTATCTGTATCTTTTTGTTGATTGTGACCATATTTACACCGGTTCCACCTATGACTTGCAGCCTGTGAAGATTCATAAGGACAATCCACACCTTATCATAGATAAACGTTCGGATGGTTCTTTCAGTGTCTCTACGAATGTAAAAGAGTTACAAAGAGGTGAGAAGTCGTCTTTCTTTTATAAGAAGAATTCTGAAACAGACTATTCTGTCTTTACCCCATCTGAATTTGAATATAAGACTTATAAGGAAATTCTGGCGCAAGAGATTTATCCAGCTGAAGCCGAGACCTTGCTAATTCAGCTGATTAAGGCTGTAGGTGGAAAGACAGAAATCCACTCCAATATGGTGGCTGAGCTTGACGATTTACAGCGTGTTGATGTGCAACCTTGTATAACGCTCCGTGTTGTTTCCACTGCAAACAACTGTTTCCAACTTACTGCCTTGGTGCGTATCTCTGATAGTCTTTCCTTTGTTCCAGGAAAGGGAAATGTCACCACTATTGCAGAACAAGAGCATAAGAAAGTGCAATTAGTTCGTAACCTAAAGAAAGAGCGAGATTATCTTAAAGCGATTAATGAGGGGCTAATTGAGGTAGAGTTCTTTGATGAAGGCGAAGCATGGAAGCCTCAAAGTATTACGGATTCGATAACACTTCCTATCTACACAATGCTACCTTTCATTCAGTGGTGTAAAGAACACCGAGATATTTGCATGATGGAATGGGCTGAAGGTAGTAAGATAAAGTATTATCCAGGCATCAGCAGTAGTGCTGCTCATATTTCTTTTAAATCAAAGAATAACTGGTTTGAGGTCGAAGGTGATATTGAAATTAGTGAGGGGCAGGTCATTTCCCTTCAAAAGCTGCTCGGACTGATGCATCAGAGTGCTCATCAGAAGTATATTATTATCGGTGACAATGAATTTATTACGATAAGCACCCAGCTCTCACGCATACTTAAACGACTTGACACAGTAACGACCGAGAATCGTTCACATCTGCAGATAGCACCTGCTGCAGTCTCTTTGTTAGGCGACTTGCTGGATGACACATCCTTGAATATAAAGCGTAATGAGACTATGGATGCCTTACGTCAGCGCATTGAAGCGTGCAGTAAAAAGATTCCAGTTGTACCGAAGACCTTGCAGGCACAGCTACGTGACTATCAGGAAGAGGGATTTGAATGGATGTCAAGACTGACGGCATGGGGAGCAGGTGTCTGTTTGGCTGACGATATGGGATTGGGAAAGACCGTTCAGACCATCGCCCTACTTCTTGAACAGAGCGAAAACGGAGCTTCGCTGATTGTGGCACCATCCTCTGTCGTACCTAACTGGCGCAATGAACTTCAGCGATTTGCACCGACGTTGAATCTCACTATTCTCAATCAGAGTGAGGATCGTTCAAAAGATATTAAGGAGGCAAAGGCAGGAGATGTTATTATCACCACGTATGGTTTGTTGAATATTCAGCAGGATGACCTCACTGGGAGGGAATGGAACGTAGTCTGTCTTGATGAAGCACATACCATCAAAAATGCCAATACGAAGATGTCAAAGGCGGCTATGCTGTTGAAGGCACAGCACAAGGTTATCCTTACGGGTACTCCTATTCAAAACCATCTTGCAGAGTTGTGGAATCTCTTCCAGTTTATTAACCCCGGTCTTTTAGGAAGTGCAGAACAATTCAGGAAAAAGTTTATCCTGCCTATTGAAGGAGATAACGACAAAGCACGCCAAAGCCAGTTACGTCGTCTGATTTCTCCGTTCCTTTTGCGTAGAACGAAAGCAGAGGTTATTGACGAATTACCTGCAAAGAACGAAATAAAACTCCCTGTTGAACTATCATCGGAGGAGATGGCTATGTATGAGGTTAAAAGGCGAGAAACAGAGGCGAAGATTCTTGAAAATAAAGCTGACAAGGTAAGTACGTTGGCTGAGATTACTCATTTGCGCCAGATGGCGTGTAGCTGTTCGTTGGTTGACAAGAGATGGAAGCTACCAAGCAGCAAAGTGCTTGCGTTCATAGACTTGGCGGAGAGTCTCAATGACAGCGGTAATCGTGCGCTTGTTTTCAGTCAGTTTACCAGTTTCTTTGAGGAGATAAAGAAGGCTATGGAGACTGCAAAACTCCCTTATCTTTATCTTGACGGAAGTACACCAATGTCCATGCGTGAAAAGTTAGTTAAGGAGTTTCAGTCAGGGAAGTGTCCTTTCTTCCTCATTAGCCTAAAAGCTGGAGGATTGGGACTGAATCTTACGGGTGCGAACTATGTTATCCATCTTGATCCTTGGTGGAATCCTGCCATCGAACAACAGGCTACCGACCGTGCTTATCGTATCGGTCAAAAACAGGACGTAACAGTCTATCGTCTGATTAGCCAGCACACCATTGAGGAGAAAATACTACGTTTACATAAGACAAAGCGCAACCTTTCAGACTCACTTCTTGAGGGCTCTGATATCTCCCATGCACTGACACAGGAGGAATTGCTCGAGTTGTTGCAAGATAACAGATGAGATAGGAAAACGTGAGAACCTTGCACCTTATATCTATTATATGTTTAAAAATGGGTTACTGTCATTTTAACATTTACTTATAACAGACTTAGAGCCAGCCTCTTAATATTTTGTTTTGCATAATAGGAATGACAGCAAACACAAATTCTTAAACCTATATATCCGTAAGTATTGATAAAGTGAGGGATGCACCGCCTGTACATCCCTCACTTTTATTATCAGATACTGATAGAGAGAGACCCCTCTTACTTATTATCCATTTAGAAAGAGGCTGTCATCGTTGCGCCTTCTCCCACTCTTTCTCTATATCTTCTATTGTTATTCCTAATAGTTTCATCTCACGAAAGACTGAGGGAAGAGACTGGGTAAGGAATGTCTTGCGTCGAGCAGTCATGATTTGCTCACGTGCACCAGCTGAAACAAAGTAGCCAAGTCCACGCCGATTGTATATAATCTCCTCACGAGAGAGTAGCTCATAGGCCTTCACTGCAGTGTTCGTATTCACTTGCAGCATAACGGCATACTCCCGGACAGACGGTATTCGATCGTCAGCTTTATATGTTCCAGCTATAATCTCATCGCAAAGACGGTCTGCCATTTGCTCATAGATAGCCTTATTATTTTCGAAATTCATAAGCCTTAATATTTAATCCACGTCATGTTAAATATTTCTCCATCGGTTGTTGATAACCTGCAGACGTGTATAGAGTTTGTAAGAACTCCAGTACATCAAGACTGTTAATCCGATACAGATGAGGTTGCTTATAACAGTGGTGAGTGCATTATCATCTAAGACAAGCTCGTAGTCGGTGTACTCGTAAAGAAAATAGGCAAAAGTCGTGAGGCTTATTGCAATGCCGATAACGATGATAAATAAGCTGATTAGCGTCTTCAGCCATGCAACCTTGTGGAAGAACATTCCACCTAAAAGTGTGAATGAATTAGTAAGAAGAACTATTTCGACGTTAACCCATAATGGAGAACCTGTTCTTAAACTTTGACAGTATTCATACCACGTTGCGACCAAGGAAGCTCTTCCACCATAGAAAATAAGCATTGTTGTCAGCTGTTGCAATCCATCGGCAGCGATAAAGGCGATGGCAATAAGCAATGGATAAACCACAGAAACGAGTATGAAACGTGCCAAAAACTTCTCAATATTAGTTGCAGGCAGCATCATTTCATTTATACGTTGCTGACGTTTACCAAGGTCGCTGATAATGAATGTAGCTATAGTGAAGAATGACATTGCAAATACTAAATTGATAAAAGGTATATTTCCCCATAACCTAATTCTTATATCAGCATCTGACATAGGCTGTCTCTCAAAGAACGGAAAAAACATTATTGCAATAACAAAGAAACCTATGAGCAAGCCAGCAAAGAGTTTAATGATAGAGCGGCGGCGTATAAGGATGAGCCGACTCATTACTTTACAGAAGCGATTTATATCAAATTTTTTCATATTTATATCCTCCTTATGCTTATTTAATTCTTGTTGTTTCATTCTTGATAACGGCTTTACCCCCTTCTATCATTTGTATAGGCAGACGTGTTGTTCCCGTAATCTTGGCATCTGTATTACCCATTATATAGAAGGATGCCGTGTCTGTGCGGTTGAAGTTTACATCTAAGTCTGCATTCCCCGGAACAGCAAAGCGGGCTTTCTTAGCTGTCAGATTTCTGATTTTCAGGTCAGCATTACCTGCTATGGAGAAAGAGGTATTATCTATATACCCTGAGTTCAGTCTTATTTTACCATTCCCAGAGATATCAAAATTGGCTTGCTTAGCGGTTAGGCTCTTAATATTTATACCAATATCATCAGCTATGACAAAGTTCAATTGATTAATTCTCATCTTATTTATAGTAACATTACAACCAAAATCAGAATTAATTATCAAATTATCAAGTGTAATAGAGTCTGAGAAAATAATCGGGTTAGAGCCGTACAAATTTATGTGTGTTAAGGTGGGAGCAGTAATATAAATTTCAATATTGCTATTCACTTTCTCCATGCTATAGGGAAAGAATACCTGACCAAATACAGAATCTGGGTTCTTTATTTGTACTGTCAATTTGCCATCAATGACATCAAAATCCAAATATGAAAGCAATCTTTCCTGTCCTTTTACCTTTATACTGCATTTCTTGCCTTGTATGATATGAACTGGAACTAATGCTGCAACCTCTAATTCCTGGAACTTTTCAACAGAAATATTCTTGGTTACGACCTTACCAAAATCCCCTTTCTTGCGAATACAAGAACTGAAAAGGAATAGGCAAGCAGCGAAAACAAGGCTGAGATTAATGATTCTTGCAAATGTTGTCTTCATAATGATATTCCTCCTTCTTTTATTTTAGTTTACCTGTTGTTGCAGCATTGAACAACAATTCAAGGTTAATAGTTGTTTCGCTATCTCCCTCCTGACGTCGAGCAATCACATTATTGCCCTGTAGTGATGGTTCAGCATAGAGTACTTCGTCATCCATCTCATTGCTTTGACGGATGCCGAAGGTGTATTTTGCGGTGATATCCTCGGTTGAGGCGTTGATAAGCAACTGTGAATTATCAAGGATGATAATGTGATCAAGCAGTTGCTCAACATCATGCACCTGATGAGTAGAGATAATCAGCGATGCGTCTTCTGCCATATTGCCAGCAACTACTTTACGGAAAAGAGCCTTTGAAGGAATATCGAGTCCGTTAGTAGGTTCATCCATCAGAAGAATACGACAACCAGTAGCAAGTGCAAAGCTCATATACACCTTCTTTTTCTGTCCCATAGAGAGTTGCTTAAAGTCGAGATCAGAGGACATTTCAAAGTCTGACAAGCACTTTTCAAGAACCTCCTCGCTAAATCGAGGGTAGAAGTCTTCATGAATCTTTGCATACTTACTGAGTGACATATTGGGCAAGTCATACTCCTCAGGTACAATATACAGTTCCTCTAACATTTCTGGATAACGGCATGAAGTGGTATAACCATCAACGATAACACTACCCTTCTTCGGTTTCAGAAGTCCTGCTATAAGGTATAACAGCGTACTTTTTCCTGTTCCGTTCTTGCCTAACAGACCATAAATCCGGTTCTCATTGAGTTGTAGATTCAGCCCCTCAAACACGTTGTGCTTGCTTTTTGGGTAACTGAAAGTCAGTTCATTTACTTGAATCATAAGGCTTTTCTTTTTAATAGATTGTTTTCTTTGATTGCATTTTTTATTCTCATTTTTTTAACCTAATGTGTACTACTATAATAGTACACTGCAAATGTAAGATTAAAAATCAATACTTGCAAGTATTTTAGTAAAAAAGTGATGAAAAGATAATCATTTTCTTATGATCAACCTCAACTTAACAATCATACTCTATAGGCCTTCTAAGAAAAAAATAGCCACATATAAATAAGGTATAAATGGAATAGAGTAACAACTATAAAACACATTTTGTAATAAATTTTCCATTACTTCATTTTCAATTCATGCTTAATAGCATTTGAATTAAGCCTTAATTGGCTTTCTAAAGACGCCCTTTTGGGGTCTAACTAACGCCCTTTAGGAAGCCAATTAAGCACCTTTTAAAATCCAACTTTATAACCATCAGAATATAAGGAAGTTACAAAGACAATACAAAACTTACTTTTATACATATCAAAAGACTTAAAAGCGACAAATTATGTAAAGATATTTCGTAATTTAAAGGATAATACATTCTTTCAAAGAATAAGCCATTAACCACATGCAAAATCTCCCAAAAGCAAATAAAAGACTGCTTTTAGGTGAAGTCTTTAATGAAAAGCACCTATTAAATAACAAGAAAATAGTAACTTTGTAAACATAAACAATTTACCGCAAAGTTTGAAACTCAACTGGCAAATGCTGCCCTTCCCATATATTCTTAACCGATTATTTGAGACGAAAAGTTCTCAATTTCGCATTAGAAAAGGGGTAAACGAGGGAGAGGCGCAACTATCATAAATAGCATTAAATTCAAAACAACAATAAATGAAACATATATTCCTCAAAACAATCATACTTTCTCTGTCCCTATTGGCGGTTGCATGCAAAGGAGAGAAACAGAAGAGAGATTTCTCAACATTAGACAAACCCTTTGTAGAATCCTATAATTACAATAGGTCTAACGACACTAACACATCAAAGGGAAAGAAGAATGCGAACCAGAAAAACACATTTGAAGTAAAACAAGGCTTAGAAATTCCTATCGGTAAAGCTACTGTTCCGTCTCTCATACTCTATCGTGAGGGCTATACAACATCGTATAACGCAGAAACACGTACACCTAATTGGGTGGCATGGCACCTGACAGCAGCTCACACAAACGGACCTATTAAGCGCAAGGGTATCACCTTCCAAGCAGACGAAGAGATACCTGCACCACGTGTTGACACTTATGATTATATGCGTTCTGGCTACGACCGAGGACACATGTGTCCTGCTGGTGACAACCATTGGAGCCAAAAAGCAATGGAACAGAGTTTTCTGATGACGAATATTTGTCCACAAGAACCAGCCTTGAATAGTGGTTTGTGGAATACAGTAGAAAAGCTTTGTCGAACATGGGCAGAGCAATATGGCGATGTATATATTGTCTGTGGACCTATCTATTTCAATCGAAAACATAAGACAATTGGAAAGAATAAAGTGCAAGTGCCTGAAGCTTTCTTCAAAGTTGTCCTCCGACTGAAAGACGAACCGAAGGCTATTGGTTTTATCTGTAGGAACGCATCGGCTAAAGGACACAAGAAGACTGATTACGTCAATACAGTTGACGAGGTAGAACGTATCACTGGAATAGACTTCTTCTCACAACTTCCTGATAACATTGAACAGGTAATAGAAAGTCAAGCTAATATAAAAGAGTGGTATTAATAAGGAGTTAAAGACTTTAAGCGATGGTAAATGAGGAACTAAAGTATAGGATTTTACAGAACTTCGGATTTGCTCCTACTGCCGACCAGCTACATGCCGTAGAGGTCTTTGCACGCTTTATGACCGACCGTGATGAGCGTGCTGTAATGATTCTCAGAGGTAGTGCTGGTACGGGTAAGACCTCCTTAGCAGGTGCGATCGTGCGTACAATGCAGGAATTACGACAGAAGGTTACACTTTTGGCACCAACGGGTCGTGCCGCAAAAGTATTCTCACTGAATGCCAACCAGCCTGCAGCAACGATTCATCGATCTATCTATCGGGAAAAAGCATTTACAGGACTTGATGGGAAGTTTAATCTAAATGTCAATCTCTTTCATGACCGTTTGTTTATGGTTGATGAAGCATCTATGATTAGTTTGTCATCAAATAATAACACTTTCGGTAGCGGTTGCCTACTTGACGACCTTATCCAATATGTTTATAACGACCATCATTGCCGTATGTTGCTTGTTGGTGACAAGGCACAGCTCCCTCCTGTAGGTGAAGAAGAGAGTCCTGCGCTACGTTCAGATGTTCTCCGTGCTTATGGACTGACGGTCTTTGAGTGTGATTTAAACGAGGTTCTTCGTCAGAGTCAAGACTCAGGCATTCTCTATAACGCCACCGTTATTCGCCAAATGATAACCCATGATGAGGTAACGCAACTACCAAAGATTCGTTTCAATGGCTTTGCTGACATCTCCATCGTACCAGGTGATGAACTTATCGAACGACTGGCCTCCAGCTATTCAGAGGTGGGAATAGACGAAACAATGGTTATCACGCGATCCAATAAACGTGCTAATGTCTTCAATCAAGGTATTCGAAACATGGTTCTTGGACGTGAGGAAGAACTGACAACAGGCGACATGTTGATGGTTGTAAAGAATAAGTATAAGAACACCCCACCCCCATCACCTTCCCTCAATGGTAGCCTCAACAATGCTACAAATAATGTAAACAGCCTTACTACACAAGCGACAAGACAGGTTACGCACCTCCCTTCAGGAGGTGGAAAGGAGATAGAAAAACCCGTACTAACCTTCATTGCCAACGGCGACCGCGCTGTTGTGCGTCGTGTTCGCAATGTCCGCGAGTTCTATGGGTTCCGCTTTGCCAATGTATCACTGGAGTTTCCCGACTATAATAACGCTGAAGAGGAGATGACAGTTATCCTTGATGCACTGATGACGGAAGCCCCTGCCTTGACTCAAGAGCAGAACGAACAACTCTTCCAACATGTCTTGGAGGATTATGAAGACATCCCTCTAAAGGCAGACCGCATGAAAAAGGTGCGCGAAGATGAGTATTATAACGCCCTACAGGTAAAGTTCGGTTACGCTATCACCTGTCACAAAGCACAAGGCGGACAGTGGGCACACATCTATCTTGACCAAGGATATATGACAGATGAGATGCTCACACCCGACTATATCCATTGGCTTTACACCGCTTTCACTCGTGCTACTGAACATCTCTACCTTGTCAACTGGCCCAAAACACAAGTAGAATAAGCATTTGTAGCCGAAGTTTTAATCTCATTACATGGATAATAAACATTTCCATAAGACCTAAACAGCATAAAAAACACAATGGTGTGCATCATCTACAGAGGCTATTGACACAGAGTACACCTATGATGCAAAAGGAATATACTGCTCTTTTATCTTTATAATAAAACAATCTGGACTTAGCCTGAGTTGGTTTCATTTGTTCCTCCAAGCCTTTCCACATGATTAAACCCGATTTAACAATCAGAAGACACTTATCATAGACGCTTACAGAAAACATTCTAATATGTATCTATCTATCGATTACCACACCTCCCACTGCCCTCTTTTAGAATTGTGTTGATGCCCAGCACATGTGGTGCGCATGCCCCGCACCATTGGTGCGAAGGCTTAACACCAATAGTGTTGAACGCTTAATACAAGACGCTATGTTGTCAACAAGAAAACAAAATACCATTAGCATATATGAATACGACCATTAACAAATAACAATTGCTTGCTTAAACCAAAATCATTCAACCATACTCTTTTATAGTTAAAACATGCTAAAAATAAACCAACTAAACGAAATTATACTTATCTTTGGCAAATATAGTAGTTAAATTTTTTATTCACTAAAGCTTAAAAAGATTATGAAGAAAGTATTTATTATGGCTATTGCTGTAGCAGCAATGACCCTCGCAAGTTGTAACAACGGTAAGACTAATGCGCCAAAGGCTAATGCAGACTCAGACACAACAGAGTCAGTTGCAACTGATTCAGCAACAACTGCAGCAGCTCCAGCCTCAGCAGATCAGCTCATCGAGCAACTCAACGAGAAAGTAAAGGCTAAGGACGATAAGGGTGTAGCTGCATTGCTTACAGCAGCACAGACCAAAATGGCTGAATTGGCACAGAAAGATCCAAAAGAAGCACAGGCTTATGTTGCAAAACTTCAGCAGTGGATGCAGAGTAACTCTGAGAATATTAAGGCTGCCTTGAAGTCTTCTGGTAATGAAGCTGCCGCTAACGCAGTAGGTGCTGCTATCGACGCTGCATCAAAGGCTGATCCAAAGGCTATCACTGAAGGCATGTCAAAGGCTAAGGAAGCTATGCAATCAGCATCACCTGAGCAGGTAGAAGCTGCTAAGAAGGCTGCCAAGGAAGCTGCAGAAAAGATGCAGGGCAAGTCTGGTGAGGCTGCACAGAAGGCTATGAAAGACTTAGGTCTTTAATATCACCTACCCCACTTCCTTCACAGCTTGAAGGAAGTGGGAGATTATTCAAGCCGATACGATAAAGAAATCATCCAAGAGAAACACACAATCTCAAATAGTTTTCGTATCTTCGCACTATGATTAAGATTGAAGATGCACAAAAGAAGCAGGCTACAGTAATAGCCCGCTTGATTATGGAGGCTATGAACCACGAGTGTTGTCAGTGGTTTGCAGGTCCTAACCACACCTTAGAAGACTTTCATCTGCTAATGACAAGATTAGTGGAACGTGAAGACTCGCAATACTCCTATCTTAATACACTTGTAGCAATAACAGAAACAAATAAGATTGTTGGTATCTGTGTCAGCTACGATGGAGCCAAACTTAAAGAACTAAGAAAGGCTTTCATTGATGCTGCCTTGGAGGCTTTCGGTCGTGACTTTTCTGATATGGAGGACGAGACAACAGCTGGTGAACTATATATTGACTCACTTTGTGTTGACAATTCTTTCCGTGGACGAGGGCTTGCTAAGCAGCTACTTGAAGCTACAATAGAGAAAGGAAGAAAGATGAACCTCCCTACTGGATTACTTGTTGACATAGGAAACCCACAGGCAGAACGACTTTATCACTATGTAGGATTCGCATATATGGGTGATAATCAATGGGGAGGTCATAAGATGAAGCACCTACAAAAGTCACTCTAAAATCACATTTCAACAGGTGATAAGCATTATGCTGTAAGTAGAAAAGTACACCTTTATTTGCCTATCTCTCGCCTTTGTCGTATCTTTGCATATGCAATAGGTTCATTACTATCATGATTAAAAAGGGAAAGCGGTGTAATTCCGCTACTGTCCCGCAGCTGTAAGTTGTCTCTCATTGGTAAGCTGATACCACTGGTGAATATAAAACCGGGAAGGTGCTTACCTACATTGGATAACAAGTCAGAAGACCTGCCATTGCAAGTCATTGCATCCCTCGAGGAAGGGCACTGCATAGAACCATTTGATTACAGAATGAGATATGAGGCAATTGGCTTCTTTCTTACTTTTATTGTGCCCACTCGGTGCGATAGCACAGACTATTGAATCAGACACAACACAAACCATAGAAGAGGTTGTGGTCAATGGCTTTCGCATTTCTGGAAATGTATTGGCAAGTTCGCCAGTACAGACACTTTCACATGCTGATATGGAACGACTTGGCATCCACGATATGGGCGATGCCTTGAAACGCTTTGCAGGTGTACAAGTGAAAGACTATGGTGGTGTAGGCGGTATGAAGACGGTTAACATCCGTGGACTTGGAGCTGGTCATACGGGAGTCGTTTATGATGGTGTTCAGGTGGATGACTGTCAAAGCGGACAAGTAGACCTATCTCGCTTTACCCTCGATAATATCTCACTCATCAGTCTTCAAATTGGTCAAGACGACAATATTTATCAGAGTGCAAAGTCATATGCTTCTGCGGGAATGATTAATATTAATACACTGCAAGGCTATACAGACCGTAATAGCGAATCAACAAGAAAGAAGACAGAACTTTCCACAACCATCCGTACAGGTAGTTACGGTCTTTTCTCACCTTCCCTACTCTTCCACCAGCAGTTTTCACGGCTTGGCATTGGGGCATACGGAAGCTATGAAAGGGCTGATGGCGTTTACGCTTTCAAGTTGAAAAATGGTGTCAAGACTATCAATGAACGACGTAACAATAGTGACATTGAGACTTGGAGAGGAGAAATTAACCTTGATTATCAGTTCAATGATAAGCAAATACTGAAGTGGAAGACATACGGTTTCACCTCTCATCGAGGCTTACCGGGTGCAGTCATCTACGATAACACCTACTCTGCTGAACGATTAGTAGACAAAAATGTCTTTACACAACTATTCTATGAGAACCAATTTAGCCAGCATATCAAGTTGAAAGCAGCTGCTAAATGGAATTATTCATGGTCACGCTACTCAGATGTGCCTGCCAGTGGCTATAAAGAAGATATCTACCGACAGCAGGAAGCATACCTTACAGCTACTTTATGGACTGAACCATTGCAGGGGCTTCACCTCTCTTTGGCACAAGACTATGCACATAATCATCTCTCAATGTCGCTTTCACAGGCTGCAAACCCTACACGTAACTCCCTATGGACAGCATTGGCAGCAAACTATCGCATAGGTCAATTCACATTCAATACATCACTTCTTGCAACGAATATAACGGAACAAGTAAGATTTGGTAATGCCTCTGACGGCTTCCATCGTCTTTCGCCAGCCTTCAGTTTACAATGGAGAGCCTTACAAGACCTTCGTTTCCGCTTTGGATATAAGGATATCTTCCGCACGCCAACACTCAATGAACTTTACTATACAGGCATTGGCAATCGTCGATTAAACCCAGAGAAGTCACGTCTATGGAATCTTGGTGCAACCTATTCTCACACCTTCAATCACACCCTTCAGCTTTCGTTGACGGCAGATGGATACTTCGGTAATATCACAGATAAGATTATTGCAGTACCAAAGATGTTCTACTGGCAAATGATGAATGCTGGTAAGGTGCGACAATTAGGGCTGGACATCTCCGCTAATGCCGAGAAACGATGGGACAAAGACTGGACCCTCAGTGTGACAGGAAGCTATAGCATGCTCAATGCAACCGATAGAACTAATCCAACCGATATTTACTATGGACACCAGATAGCTTATACTCCACGCCATTCGGGTTCAATCAGTTCGCTGCTACATACCCCATGGCTGGACTTAAGCTATAATCTACTGTTAATGGGTGAACGTTATTCATTGGGATATAATATTCCTAATAACCGTATGGCAGCCTTTACTGACCATAGTATCACGATTTCAAAGAATATAAACTTCCTCAAACAGGAACTGCATCTACAGTTTGACTTACGCAACCTTGGTAATAAAAACTATGAGGTTGTACGCTTTTATCCTATGCCAGGAACAAACTGGCGACTCTCAGTAAGTTGGAAACTCTGAGGAAAAAGTGGCAAAAAAGCAAAAGAGGAATGTGCAAAAATAATAAGAAAGAGAACAAAACAAGATAACAATAAATTATAAACAAAACAACAAGAAAAAATGAAAAAGAATCTTCTTACACTTGGTGTTATTCTTATGTCAGCGCTTACATTTACGGCTTGTAGTGATGACAACGACTTTACTTACACACAGCCAGCAGTATCTAACACAGATGTATATGTTGCTTGTGCTGGTAACTGGAATCAAAACGATGGTACAGTGGGTATTCTCGACTATAACAGCGAGTCACGCCCAACTGCACCATACATCTACAGTGATGCTTATAGAACTCAGAATGGTAACGGAATCGGTGACGCACAAGACTTGATAGTCTTTGGCACTAAGCTTGTCGTTACTTGTACAACATCTTCAAAGGTTGAAGTTTTGGATCGAATGGGTAAGAAAGAACAAACAATTAAGTTGCACAATGCCAGCCCACGCTATTTGGCAACAGATGGTAATTATGTTTACTTCTCTGCTTACAATGGCAAGGTATACAAGATGAATCCTAACAACACACAGAAGGCATTGGTTGACTCTGTAGAAGTAGGCGATCACCCAGAGGCACTTTCTGTTACTAATGGTAAACTTTATGCAAACATCTCAGGTTATGGTAATGGGAATACTGTAGCTGTTGTTGACTGTAACTCATTTAAGAAGACAAAGACACTTACCGTAGGTAAAAATCCTTACAACCAGAGTATTGCTGTTGGTAGTGATATTTACTTTGTATCAATGTTCAACAATGATGATGCGCTTGTACAGAAGATTAATGCTAAAAACGATGAGGTTAAAAAGCTCTTCAAGGCAAGTTCAATTGCATACAGTGCTAAGAAGAACGCACTCGTATGCCTATATGCTACCTACTATGATACGAACAAGCGTTTCTTTATCTATGATCTCGCAACTGGAAAGGAAACCGACCTTGATATGACAGGCCTCAAGAATCCTTCACAGGTTAATGTTGACCGTTATGGTAATATCTATGTTATAGATACCCCAAGCTATACAGCACCAAGTGAAGTATTCTATTACTCTCCAGAGGGCAAACTCATTCAGGGAAAAATTGTAGTTGGATATAGCGCACAGAACGTTCGCTTTGCCAACTAAGATAAACTATACAGCCTGACTTTATGACTTAAGTAAAGCATCAAAATCATCATAAAGTTTTATACAAAACACAGACACTATAAGGTCAAGGCTGTATAAAATTCGCTATAAACGATAAATAGGAGGTGCATGACTTGTGCATCTCCTATAATTTTATCGTAGTAAAACACGATAATAGCTCTTCCCACCTTACAAATAACAGATTGATTTCAAAGCTATAAACCATCCTAATAATTGGTGTTAAGCCTGCGCACAATATGTGCTAAGCCTCCACACAATGATAAAGAAAGGGAAGAAAGCTTAATGATAGATTTCTTTTCATATAGAGAAATAAGCATAATGATAAGGCATGCTTTCAATGTAAAAGATAACCCTTAACACTATTCACCAAAGACAATTCTGTATTTGTAATATTATATCCTCTTTCATTCCGTTTCTCTGCTTTCTTATAACAAAGCAATTTCTACAAAATAAGTTTTCCTGTCATTCCTATCATCTAATTTAACCATGCAACCTACTGATTTACATCACATTTACACAAAGTGTTAAAAGTGACAGCAAAACAAAAATAAAACTACTTTGTTGTATTTTCGTAAGATGGAAAAGATTCTACTTCTTACTTTACCTCTCATTTCCTAAAGAATAGAATAAGCCCTCACCTATCCACATGATAATATTCAGATTGGACAGATGAGGGCTTATGCTACTAAAATATAGTATTTTAAGAGTTAGTGATTAAAGCGGAGTGGTAAAAATATATGTACGCATAATCCAGTATGAAAGGATACCAGCAATATAACCTAAGAAAGCAATCCACGTAATACGCTTCATATACCAACCGAAGGTAATCTTCTCAAGACCCATAACAACAACACCTGCTGCAGAACCAACGATGAGCATTGAACCGCCGACACCAGCACAATAAGCAAGCAACTGCCAGAAGATACCATCCACTGCCATATCTGGCTCTATTCCGATAGGATACATACCCATACTACCAGCTACGAGTGGGACGTTGTCAACAATAGCTGAAAGTACACCGATAATACCGGTCACAGCATAATGATTGCCATTGAAGGTTGTGTTCAGACCACTACCTAACTCCTTCAACACACCTACTTCCTCCAAACAAGCCACAGCCATCAAGATACCAAGGAAGAAAAGGATAGTAGACATATCAATACGACTCAACAAACTACTTACACGTTTAGAGAACTGAATCTCATCACCTCTTTTCTTATGAAGATTACGATAGAATACTTCTGTCACAGTCCATAAAATACCCAATACGAGCAAAATACCAGCAAAAGGAGGTAAATCAGTAAAGAAGTGGAACAAAGGAACAGAGCAAAGACCGCCTACACCGATTGCAAAGACAACCTTACGCTGGAATCCATTAAACTCCAAGACTTCGCGATCACCCGACATATCACTTGACATATCATCATACTGGATATTACCTTTCAAAAGCATCTGAAGCAAGAATGCTGGTATCAACATTGAAACTAATGAAGGAATAAATATCTCACTGAGTACACCACCTGCAGTTATCATACCTGCATTCCACAACATAATCGTAGTTACGTCACCAATTGGAGAGAAAGCTCCACCTGAATTAGCAGCAATAATAACTAACGAAGCGTAAATCATTCGGTCGTGCTTATCCTGTACAAGCTTACGCAAAATCATAACCATCACAATACTTGTCGTTAGGTTATCAAGGATAGCAGAAAGGAAGAAAGTCATAAAGGCAATCTTCCACAACAGACTACGCTTTGTCTTAGACTGCATTACATTCTTTACCCAGTTGAAACCACCGTTCTGATCAACGATTTCCACAATCGTCATAGCTCCCATAAGGAAGAAGAGTGTGGTAGCTGTATCGCCTAAATGCTCCGTTATCAAAGTATTTACAAACGACACAACCTTATCACCTGTTCCCATAAAGTCTGGGTGCATCAGCTGTACAAACGGTGCTGGATCAAACATGTAAAGTGTCCAGCAGAAAACAAACATCAATAAGGCAACTGCTGCCTTGTTAACCTTAGTAAGGCTCTCCATTGCAATGAGCGCATAGCCCAGCACGAAGACTACAATAATCGCAATTGTTAGTGTAGACATAAATGATTATAATTTCTAATATTTTATTAGTGTACAAAGATACGCAAAAGATATGAGTTGCCTATAAAGAATTGAAATTAATTCTAAGAAAGATAGACTTATTTGGCAAATTGTAGTATATTTGCAAATAAAGCAAGAAGTAAGAGGTCGAAAATAACCGAACGATAGATAAAATTATGGAAAAGAAACATCTCAACGTTGTCTGCGCTGTTATTCATGACGGAGATAAGATTCTATGTACACAGCGATTGCGTAAAGGTCCTAATTACATTGCTGAACATTGGGAGTTTCCTGGTGGTAAAGTCAATGAAGGAGAAAGTGATCATGAGGCTTTGCGTCGTGAAATACTTGAGGAAATGGACTGGGACATCTATGTCGGAGCAAAACTTGGGAGCGTTGAATATGACTATCCAGACTTTTCAATCTGCCTTACTGCCTATGACTGTATGGCACATGACAATGATTTCAAGTTGCTTGCACATATTGATTCCTGCTGGTTGAAACCAGAAGAGTTCTCAAGACTCGATTGGGCTGAGGCTGATGCGGCACTCATCAAACAGCTTTGGAAATAAACTCAACCACCTTTTCACAACCAACTTCTACTTATACTCATTTAGTACGATTTACCATCGTCTATCAACAAACAAAACAATGAACAAAGAGATACAATCACTTGTCAATCAACTTAATGCTGCATCCGACGCTTATTACAATGGTCGTGACGAACTTATGACAGACTATGAATGGGATGCAGCCTTTGATAAGCTAAAAAAGTTAGAAGAAGAAACAGGTATTATACTCCCCGATTCTCCAACACAAAATGTATCTGCCGATAATGTTGCCGGTAAAAAAGAAGTACATGAGTTCCCTGCACTATCCTTGGCAAAAACTAAGAAGGTAGAAGACCTTGCTAAATGGGCAGAGAATAGACCTATATGGCTCTCATGGAAGTTGGATGGATTGACACTTGTTGTTACATACGATAATGGTAAACTGACAAAGGTTGTCACACGTGGAAATGGTCATATTGGCACCAATATTACTCATCTTTCTACGGCTATTGATGGTATCTTGCAAACCATTCCCTATAAGGGACATCTTGTTATTCGTGGTGAAGCTGTCATCAGTTATCCTGACTTTGAACAGTTTAACATGGAAGCAGAGGAAGAATATGCCAACCCTCGCAACCTCGCATCAGGCTCACTCACACTGAAAGACATCAATGAAGTAAAAGCTCGCCACTTGCGTTGGATTCCCTTTACACTTGTTTATGCGGAGGAGGAGATAAACTCTTGGGGAGGACGTATGGAATGGCTTGAACACCAAGGTTTCAGAGTTGTCGACAGAGAACTCATCGAACAGCCTACTATTGCCAACATAAAGGCAGTCATACATCATTGGACAGAAAGGGTAACAGGCGCAAGTACATCACCTTTCCCCTACCCCGTTGATGGTTTAGTCATCACTTACGACGATACCGTCTACGCTGCAACAGGTTCTGTCACAGGCCATCATGCCACACGTGCAGGCTATGCCTTCAAATGGCAAGACGAGAGTGCTGAAACAGAATTAAACTATATAGAATGGTCATGTGCTGCTTCAACTATCTCTCCAGTAGCTGTTTTTCGTCCTGTAGACTTAGAAGGAACAACCGTTAAGCGTGCTTCCCTTTGTAATATCTCCGAATGTGAACGATTAGGGATTGGTGATAAAGGAACAAAGATAGCTGTTATAAAGGCAAATAAGATTATTCCGAAGGTTATTAACGTTATTGAAAGCGTTGGTACTTTCCATATTCCTGAGACTTGCCCAGTATGCCATTCTGCAACAGAAGTTAGCGAAAGCGAGGTTAGCGGAACACGCACACTACACTGTACCAATACACATTGTCCAGCTAAACAGCTGAAGAAGTTTGGTAGATTTGTATCAAAAGAAGGTGTAAACATTGACGGACTCTCTGAACAAACCGTGCAGAAATTTATTAACCTTGGCTGGGTTCGTGAATATGCTGACCTTTTCCATCTTACAGAACATGCCACAGAACTGCGTACAATGGAAGGTTTCGGAAATAAGAGTGTCACTAAATTATTGGCTGCTATTGAAAAGGCTCGTAATGTTGAAGCACGTCGTCTGCTCTTTGCTTTAAACATTCCCCTTGTTGGACAAGATGTTTGTAATCGTCTTTTATCAGCATATCCATTGGAGGAACTTATTAAAACGGCTACAGGAAGTGCTGCAGAAGATGTCTTCTCAACCATTGCTGGTATTGGACCTGAGAAGAGTGCAAGTTTTGTACGCTGGATAAAAGATACTGATAATCAGTCTATGCTACAGCATCTGTTAGTTGAGCTAAACGTTAGTCAACTTTCATCAGCACCAACTGGTAATAGTTGCCAGGGATTAACCTTCGTCGTTACAGGTGATGTTCATCATTATAAGAATCGTAACGAACTGAAAGCGTACATAGAAAGTCAAGGTGGTAAGGTAACTGGTTCTGTTTCTAAATCAACGAATTATCTCATCAACAATGATGTAGAAAGCTCTTCTGGAAAGAATCAGAAAGCAAAGGAACTCTCTATTCCGATTATCTCAGAAGATGAATTCATAGCTCGCTTTACACAAGTTACAGCACCAGAAACACCTTCACAACCAACAGAAGGAAGTCTATTCTAAGATATAGATTCTATAAACAAATAAAGAGGGTGTATCAAAATGCAAATGACCATTTCTATACTCGGTTTTGAGTAAAGAAATGGTCTTTTCTTTAACTTTAGAAGAATCTTACATATAGATTGAAAATGTCAAGTTAATGATTTGTGTTTTGACACATCCCCTATGTAAAGATTAGAAAGTCACAATCGTTCGTCCGCTTATGGCTCTGCAATCTCTGGTCCTGATTGAGAGTGATTCTTAGCTGGCTTCTTAGTTTCTTTGTCAGGTGCAGCAACACGCTCGTAGCTCACTCCAGTAAGTGTAAAATACTTCTTTGAGGGAGTGAGATGTACCACAGGTTTCGTGATATGAACCTTTGGGTTGAACTCTGCTTTTCCCTTCTCAACCAATTTACTCTGGAAAGAAGGTGTAAGTGTCCCGATGTCTCCGAAGTCTACAATGTCTCCGTTCTCAACGTGTTTTTTTGCTATCTCGGCTGCAAGTCTGAGAACAGCCTCAACTTCTGCACCTGTGAACGTTGTGGCGTATGCTACTTCATCACAGAAACTACGATGATCAACTCTCTTTCGTCCTGTAGGATGTGCCTGCACAACGATTTTCCCTTTCAAATTTCCAACTGTTCCTTTACGCTCCTTTAGCGTATAGGCAATAGGTCTGTTCGCCATAGTAATTAGTGTTGCCCCCGATTGTTAAGCCTTTGGAGGCTGGGGCTTTATCCTCCTCAACTTGTTCGTAGATTTATATCACAAAGGTAAGAAATTTCTTGACTATCTCCAAGAAAGGCACATACTTTTTTTGACACTTATCAACCCTTTTTCGCAAAAGGGTTCACCTAAATGAGTAAAACCATCTACCTATTATCAAAAAACCGTCTACCTTTTATCAGAAAACCGTCTACCTTTTATCAGAAAACCGTCTACCTTTTTCACCGAAAAGGTAGACCCTTTTTGAAGAAACTGGCAAACCTTTCTGTAAAGATACAATACAATTAACAGGTGTATGGGAGTCGTCTACTTTTATCAAACCTTCTTTCTCTATGCCAATCATAAATATAGTAAATAGCCTATGTTCTTAAAAAAATAGGTGATGTAAGAGGATATATCATAAAAATCTCATAACTTTGTACTGAATGATACTTAATCTAAGTATCATACCAAATTTAGATAAAATAAATTTTGCTTGATAATGCATATAAAAGGTAAATAACATACTGTATATGAAAAAATTAGACATAGAATCTCTTATTATTTCCGCTAAAGAATTTTGTAAAATTGAAAGCGAAATAGAACGTAAAGAATTATTTGGAGTAACCGATGGAAAAGCTATCGGTACTTTTGTAGAACATGCTTTCCAGAAATATCTTCTTGAGAGGTTTGATATGACGATAGGCTCGTCTGCAACAGGTCTTGACTTACCCTCCGTAGACTGTGATATAAAAGTAACATCAATTAAACAACCACAATCGAGTTGTCCTTATAGAGATAGTAAACAAAAGATTTATGGTTTGGGGTATAACCTTATAGTCTTCGTTTATAAAAAGCATGATAATCATCAAGCGAAAACAGGTAGTTTAGATTTCGTTTCGTGCTTTTTTATTGATAAATCAAGAACTGCTGATTTCCAGACAACCAGAGGTATTAATGATATTATTGATAGAGAAGGTAATCAAGATGATTTATTCGCTTTTTTAATAGAGAGGCATATTCCTGCAGATGAAGTAACATTGATGAGCATTGCTTCTGAACTTTTAGAAAATCCTCCACAGATAGGCTATCTGACAATTTCAAACGCTCTTCAATGGCGACTCCAGTATAGGAGAATCGTAGACTTAACAAAGCCAGTTGAGGGTATAAAATCTATTGTAAAATATGAATCTGAATGAGTATCTTAACACGCTGAAGGGGAAAAGTCTTGTTGAAGCTAATAAAGTTACTGAAGAATTATGTGGGATTATTGACTTCTTTGAATCAGAAGAGTATATTGTTGCAGAAAGCCTTATTCAAGAAAATAAAGTTGAGTATGGAGATTGGCAAACAAATTTTGAATTAGCATGTAGAGTATGCCTTCTCATCAAGGAGCAAGGCATTACTCCTGATATTATTATTGAACCAACATGTGGTACTGGCACTTTCATCCTTGCTTCTATTATAGTATTTGGAGATTCTGCCAAAAAAATTTATGGAATAGAAATATATAAGCCTTATTTGATTCATTCAAAATTTAGGCTTTTGGAATATGCTCTTAAAAACCCAGGTGTAATTACAAGCAAGATTCATCTTTTTCATCAAAGTATTTTTGGTTTTAATTTCGATGACTTACATATATCTCAGAAAAAAAATATCCTTATTATCGGTAATCCCCCATGGGTTACTAATAGCAAGTTGAGTGAGATTAATAGCAAGAATCTCCCTCAGAAATCTAATTTTAAGAAAATTAATGGAATCGAAGCTATTACAGGAAAAGCAAATTTTGATATTGCAGAATATATCTCGTATCAACTGTTAGATTATTTTCATAATCAAAATTCCTGTTTAGCTCTCTTGATAAAAAAATCAGTTGCAAAAAATATTGTATATGAGCAAAAGAAGGAGCGTTACAAAATTAAAAATATGACCTTATATAGCTTTAATGCGAAGAAAGAGTTTGATGTATCTGTCGCTGCATGTTTATTCATAGCAAAATTGGGCC
Source organism: Prevotella melaninogenica (assembly GCF_013267595.1). Classification (NCBI taxonomy): domain Bacteria; kingdom Pseudomonadati; phylum Bacteroidota; class Bacteroidia; order Bacteroidales; family Prevotellaceae; genus Prevotella; species Prevotella melaninogenica. The sequence continues at coordinate 831,452 of NZ_CP054011.1, forward strand.
AAGGCCGATCAAAGCAATGTAAGTGTATGGATTTATATAGTCTTGGACAGCCATGTTATTTTGGTTGGACGAAAGATTGTTTTGTTGCAGATATTTCTGATTATCAACATTATGCAAGCATAGATGGTAAATGTCAACTTACGTGGTGGTCGGGTATGAAGCATGATTGCTCAAAAGTAATGGAACTCTCTAAAAAAGAGGGCAAATTCTATAATAAGATGGGAGAAGTAGTAGATATTGAGCCCGACTTAATTTATCCAATACTAAAAAGTTCCGATTTAAAGGGAAATGAAATTAATTGTTTTAGGAGGTATATTATAGTTACGCAGAGGTGCACATCAGATAATACAGACATTATAAAAGACAACCAACCAAAGACTTATGAATATTTAGAAACTCATTCTGAATGGTTCAAAAAGCGTGGTAGCATCATATATAAAAATAGACCGAAATATTGTATTTTTGGAATAGGTCCGTACTCTTTCAAGAAATATAAGATTGCTATTGCTGGTTTGTATAATACAACTTTGTTTTCATTTGTTCAACCACTTGAAGGAAAGAATGTAATGCTTGATGATACGTGTTATCTTATGGGGTTTGACAATAGAGATGTTGCGAAATGTTTCTTAAAAATCTTGAATAGTGATATCGTTCAAAGATTCATGAAATCACTTGTTTTTCATGATGCCAAAAGAAGTATAAACAAAGACTTGTTGATGAGAATTGATTTAGAGAAAGCAGCCAAACTACTTTTTAACAAAAGCATTTTATCAAAGAAAGAATATGAATTATCTTCTAATTATCTGGCTACTTTTAGAAGAAGAAGTTCTAATAGGCAACTCGAACTATTTTGATATTGTTAATACTTGGGAATTTGCCTTTCACTTCGTCTACCGATTTTCAATTCTACCTTTTGATTGGTGCGCCTATATAAGTAGCCTCTTAGGCTTGTTCTGTCGGGTGCGTAATATTCTGTCCATTGTCCGTACAGATTGACAAGGTATTTCTTCAGCACGTTAAAGAAGTCAAAGTGATAGCTTTGTTGGAAAACGGCAGTGCAGAATTAGGTGTTAGAGTTCACAGCTTCACATAGTCCTTTTTTCGAGCAAAGCTTTCAACTACTTGTCTTCAGAGTTCATAAAAATAAAACAGGGGGTGTGTCAAAACACAAATAATTAACTTGATAACCTTCAATCTATAAGTAGGATTATTCTAAAGGAAAAGAAAAGACCATTCTTTTACTCAAAACCGAGTATAGAAATGGTCTTTTTATAGGATTATTTCTCACTGTAAGATTATCAAAATGATATTTGCATTTTGCCACATCTTCTGTTATATATAAATAAAGCTTTTAGAATGTCCACTTAGCTGCCACTGTAGGGATAGCGTAGAAACGATTATTCTGACCTTTGTCATTCCAAACGAAGTTATTGCTAATCTCAACCTCAGTACCCAGAGAGAGGTTTACATCTTTCATTCCCTTTAGCGTATTGAGATTAAACCAGAACTGAGGCTCAGAGAGAAGAATCATTTTACCATTAACATTTGGATCATACCAAAGATCACAGAACCCAGAGAATGTACAAAGACCCTTAGCAAAGGTTGTACCCCACACCTCTGTCAGCTGAAAACCATTGAAAGGATGTGCACCAGTGTGAGCATTCTTAAACTGATACTTATACATCAACTGAAGGCTAAACGTTTTTGAAAAGTCTTTTGAAGCCCAGTTCCATGCTCCACCAAGAAGAACAGCATGCTGATAACGGTTACCATAATAGCTATCCATTGTTTTACCAGAACCTAAACCACCGTCATACTCAACGTGTGCAGCCCACTGCTTATTCTTCGTAAGATTAAACTCACGCGAAATCTCCCAATAAGCACCCATCACACCATCGCTCTTGTAGTCAATATCAGTAAACATAAAAGTAGAACCCCAAGTGTCAGGCTTAAACATCTCGACGGTTGTTGTTACCGTCGTACGTGAACTAAGGTTCTTGTAAAGACTATGACCTAAGTCATAATGTAACTGAACGTTTTGTGCGTTTGCACAACAAAAAGCTGCTATCATACAGATAGCGAGGGAAAAGAATCTTTTCATAACTGTTCTTAGTTTATATATTAGAAACTGCAGCAAAGTTACAAAAAAATCCTAAACTATCAACGTAATAGCAAAAGATTAGTTAACTTTGTACCTATATGAGAATAGATATCATCACCGTATTACCAGAGATGCTGGAAGGATTCGTACACGAGAGCATCCTTGCCAGAGCAGAAAAGAAAGGATTGGCAGAGATCCGTCTGCACAATCTTCGTGACTACACTAAGGATAAATGGCGCCGTGTTGACGACTATCCTTTTGGTGGACAAGCTGGTATGGTCATGCAGATTGAGCCTATAGACCGTTGTATCGCTGCTTTGAAGGAAGAGCGGGAGTACGACGAAGTTATCTTTACATCACCTGATGGCGAACAATTCAATCAGAAGATAGCTAACGACCTCTCATTGGGAGGCAATTTCATTATTCTTGCAGGACATTATAAAGGTGTTGACCAACGTGTACGCGACCATCTTATTACACGTGAAATCTCTGTTGGTGACTTTGTTTTAACAGGTGGCGAACTACCAGCTGCCATCATTGCTGATGCTGTTGTACGACTGGTTCCAGGTGTTATCAGTGACGAACAGAGTGCACTCTCGGACTGTTTTATGGATGATATGCTCTCAGCACCTATCTACACTCGCCCTCGTAGTTATAATGGTTGGGATGTTCCTGAGATTCTACTCAGTGGAAACGAGGCTAAGATTAGACAATGGGAGTTTGATCAAGCAATGGAACGTACTAAACGCCTACGGCCTGACCTATTGAAAGAAAAAAACTACTAAGCGCTGTAATTAAATAAAACAATAATAACTAAGGCGCAGTTTTAAGATATACAAAAGAAGTTGCAGTAATAGATAGGTACGCAATCCATACTCCTATCCTCTATTGCAACTTCTTTTTTCGATACGCTACTATTACTTTAAGAAAGAGCAATTTAGGGTCAGTCCTAAAACCCAGTTGCAAGCCTATCCCGCAATTTACCCATTGTTAGGTATTGTAGCATTCTAATTTTATCTATACTTTTGCATTCAAATATTATATTTTCAGGATTTAAACATTTATCAACATGGGTAAAAGATTACACTCTTATATTTTATTGACAGGCACCTTATTATATTCAGCAGTTCTGCCAATAAATGCACAAGGGAACACTATGGGTAAAGTCCCAACAGACAGCCTTACACAAGACACATTGTTCTCAACACCTTATCTGCACGACCAAGTGTTGCAGACGGTAGAAGTAATTGGACGTAACGAACGTTCCTATAAGAATACCAACTCTTTCATCGGTACAAAGACAGAGACACCTTTGAAAGACATCCCACAATCTATCGGTTACGTAACAAAGGAGTTAGTGCGCGACCAAGGTGCAACCACAGTTAATGAGGTTGTAAAGAATATCAGTGGAGTAAACCAATATACCTTCTATAATGACTTCTCTATCCGTGGTTTCCGTACTACCGGTAACCGTAATTCTGGTAACCTTGTCAATGGTATGCGAGCACAGACAAGTCTTTGGAAACAGCAGTCATTGGCAAATATCGAGCGTGTTGAAGTTATCAAAGGTCCTGCTTCTGCCCTCTTCGGCAATGCTGCACCGGGTGGTGTTATTAATCGTGTAACTAAGAAGCCACTACCTTATCAGCGCAATACAGTATCAACAACCGTTGGTAGCTTCAACACACTGAACACCTACGGAGATTTTACTGGACCATTAGACCAAAAACACACCCTGCTCTATCGTCTTAATATCGGTTACGAACATACAGATTCTTACCGTGACCTACAGGAAAATACAAACTATATCGTTGCACCATCTTTCTCGTTTCTCCCAACACAAAGAACTCGTTTTAACGTCGACATCGTTTATCAGCGCACCGATGGCAAGGTTGACCGTGGTCAGCCTATCTTTGGAGATGGCGACCTCAATTCAGTACCAATTAGTCGTTCGCTCTCTGCAACAAATGACTATCTAAAGGAGAACCTCGTGAATATTACGCTTGGTGTAACTCATAAGTTCACGGATAACCTCTCTTTCAATGCTACCTATCTGAACTCTTCCTATGATGAAGACCTCCGTGAGCACAATCAGGCTAATGCGTATGTGAAGTTAGCCGATGGAACACAAAGTCCGTCACGCATTCTTATGCAGTGCCTTATACGCCAGCGTCACTTCCGCAACAATAGTTTCAACACCTATTTTAACTATAACGTAAGCACGGGTTCAGTCCATCATCGTATCCTCTTGGGCTATGACTATTTCCAGATGGCACAGCAAGCAGGCTCATCAGCAATGACTGCAGGAGGCTATTTGCTAAAAGACGGTACGACAACAACAGCTTTCAAGCCTGCAAACATTGCTAAATACGTACTCGACAAGGATGGTAATCCACGAACGAATGTGCCTTACTATGACTTGACAAGTAATAATAACAACATTGAGCGTGACTATTCGAAGTATATCTTTGTCTCAACAGCACTCTCTCCTTACCTGCAGTATTCTCATGGTATCTACCTTCAAGAGCAGATGGAAGTAGGACCAGTGAAGCTTCTCTTGGGTATTCGTCAGGAGATATTCACCGATGTACTAAATTATAAGACTAATAAGGAAAGCCGAACTACTCAACATGCGCTCATTCCACGTCTTGGTGCTGTCGTTGCTATCAACAAGAATCTGAATGTGTATGGTACATGGGTAAAAGGCTTTGAACCACAGAGTGCATCCGTACAGGGTAACCCTAACACAGGTGGACCATTCGACCCAGAATACAGCCAGTTGTTGGAGGCGGGCTTGAAAGGTGAATGGTTTGACAAACGACTTAGTACTACCCTTTCTTTCTTCCATCTTCAGAAACGCAATACACTCTATAATGCCAACGATGCAAATAATCCAGAGCTGCTGGAACAAGTGGGAGAAGAAACCTCAAAGGGTATTGAATTAGATGTAGCAGGTTTCATTCTTCCTAATTGGAGTATCGTTGCTAACTATGCCTACACCCATGCTGCTATCACAAAGACTGCAACCAACTCAGAGAAAGACTTTGGAATGCAGCGTCCTAACACACCACGTAACTCTTTCAACATTTGGTCGAAGTATATCATTCAGACAGGTGTGCTACGCAACTTTGGTTTCGGTCTGGGTTTCAATACAGTAACAAAGCGTTATGGACAAGTTGGAAGACGCGAGAATACCATAGTCTATCCTGGCTATGGACTCCTCAATGCAGCACTGTACTATCGACTTCGTAACTTGCAGGTTCAGCTAAATCTCGACAACGCAATGAACAAAGTTTATTGGGTGGGAGGTTACGACAAACTCCGTTCCTTCCCAGGTGCTCCACGTAACATAAAAACTACAGTGACTTACAAGTTCTAAAGAGCTAAAAAGCAGCCTAAATAAAAAGCCTTCATCCATCTACAGAGCTATAGCTTTTGTAAAAGGATGAGGGCTTTTTCTATAAGTAACACATGTTCATTAATAAATAGGCTAAATCCCACTTACCTTAGAAGCCATTTATTACACATCGGTATCATAGTTTTTTATTTTCAAGTTGCTGTCATTTTAACATTTAAAGAGAACTTACTGTGTAACAGCTCATTATCTCTTCACAAAAAATGACAGCAGTGACAGCAAAATTGATTTCAGGAAGAAATAGGTAAACAACCCAATATCACAATACAAAGTAGCTGAAGTGCATTGAAACAATGAAAGCCAAGAAAAACTTTATTCGTATAATCACGATTTCGAATAGCTTGAACCAGCGAGCAAATATAAATAACAATAAGAGGTATTGAAATAAACCAACTTCCAACAGCAAATATCATAATCCAAAAGTAACATTCGCCTGCATCATCACCTGCAAACGAAGCAAGTAACATTAAGAACAAAAAGGCAGTAACCAAAGCAAACGACAGCACACGTAGGGATATCCAAAAGAAGGAGATCCAGTTTTTTTTGTAAAGTGTATCTATTCTTACCGTTTCCCCACGCTTCGCACCATTATTCCAATGACTCACTAATAGTGATACACCAAGAGCAAGAATACAAATTAGTATAATGATAGTAAATGTAAACATAAATAATTTATTGTAGCAAAAACCTACGTATAAATATCATGAAAGATTTCTTGCAAAGATATCCTTTTATTCTCACATATACAAGTGAAGCATCTATAAACAAATGACTTCAACAACATATAAGGCTGTTTTATGAAATATATCTTGTTACTCGTCACACATGGTGTTGAGCATTAAACTCCTTACGACATACTATAGAAAGAGGGTGTATCAATCACTTGACACACCCTCTGACATTATTTGTAATCTATTTGATTATACTTTGTTCAGCATAAACTTACTTGATAGCTTCACCATTTGCCTCAACTGGCCAGTAGATATTCTGGTACAAGTTAGAGTTCTCTGCAGTACCATCAGGTGAACAGAGCTGCATCTCCTGATAAGAGAATGGATACAGATAGTGAGCCTGATAGAAAGTATAACCATTATAGAGAATATTGTTGTTCTTCTGAATCTGATAAGGATGGATATACTTTGAAATGTCCTTGGATGACATCGTAGCCTTATCACCACCATCAGAGATAATCAGACTATTTCCCTTTCCATCTACAAATGCAGAATTCTGATAGGTCTGATCCCAGAAGTTGATACCCTCAACCTGATAGTTCTTCACCTGATCCAAAGATGCCCAACGAATCAAGTCATCATTACGAAGACCTTCACCAGCAAACTCGCTACGACGTTCACGACGGATAGAATAGAGTGTTGCATCAACTGGCTTACCTGCAGAGAATGCTGCCCAATCGTAAGAAGGACGCTTAACATCAGCCTCCTTGGTCATATCAGTTGCAGCGATAGTAGTTGAGATTGGAGCAGTGATACCTGCACGTGCACGCAAAGCAGTCCAATAACCAGTAGCAGTTGCATCCAAAGAACCTGTACGGAGGTAAGAAGCCTCAATGTAGTTGAGCATAGCTTCTTCAACACGAATAATAATCTGACCATCAACATCTGAGAAGGTCTGACCCAATTGCATTGCTGGATCATAGTTGTAGAACTTACGCTGACGATAGCCAGTTACATCTCTACTTGCCTGGTCTGTTGCAAAGAGACCAGCAACATTGAACTTGATGTTGTCAATAGGTGCAGTACCGGCAGGACGCTTCTCGTTCACAAGGTCAATGCTCTTTTGGTCAATACCGAGTATATCAGACTCACCAAAGAGGAAGAGCTGCAGACGCTCGTCACGATCTTTCTTAACCATATCAATGGTGGTGTCACCATTATAACCAGAGCCAGAAGCGTAGATAGGCAAACCATTCTTCATAAGGAATGACTCAACGAGACCACGTGTCCAACCTGTTGCTGCACCACCACGAAGTTTATTTGAGGTAAGATGAGCCACGTTAATATCTGAATTGAACTGACGCCACAACAACACCTCCGGATACTTAGACAGGTCTGGGCTGGCAAACATATCGTAGTATGCATTCCATCCATTGTACAGTCCAACGATACTTGGATTCATTACATGACTGTTCTTAGTTTTCAATGGAACTGCATCGCAAACCTTCTTGGCAGCATCAATAGCCTGATCAAGGAAAAAGTTTACCTCATCATCCTGATTGATAGTGAAGTTCTTGTTCCACTCCTTGTTCTTACCTGGCCAGTTAGCATCACCTGGCACACGACCAGTTCCTCTGTGATACTTCTCGAATGTTGCCTCATAAAGTGCCATTCTTGATTTCATAGCCAGAGCTGCATACTTGTTGATACGTACCTTCTTGGCAAAATCCACCTGCAGCTTCTCAATCGCCTTGTCCATATCAGAGAGTATCTGACGGGCAACAAGGTTACGAGGCTGACGCTTATTCGGCGTAACAAGGTCATCTTCAACCTTAAGTTCTGTCAACTGAATAGGGAAGTCTCCATAAGTCTGGAGCTTATCGTAGTAGAGCATAGCCCTGATGAAGTATGCCTCACCCATATACTGGTTGATAAGATTCGCATCACCAGACACCTTGCCTTCAGCAATCTTCGGCTCATTCTCATTAATAAACTTATTGACGTTACGAATGTTGTTCATACCGATACCGCCAGATGTAGGAACTTTCCACTGATCCTGTAAGAACATTGAAGTGTTACCACCTCTTGCAGCCTGATTGTCTGTCCCATCATCAAATGTTGCTACACCAGCCCACCATCCACTGTTGTTTGGGAAAATAGAAGTATAGTAATTGATAGGGAATGTGCCTAACTGATCTGCTGTCAGATAATAAGAAGTGGGAGGTACTTGATCGAGTGGTGGTCTGTCAAGGAAATCGTTACATGACGTAACCGTCATGCCTAAGCAAAGAATAGGCAATCCTCCCTTCAATATATTTGATATAATATGTTTCATAATTGCTACGAATTAAAAATTAAGATTTAAACCGAAAGAAACTGTTCTCTGGAGTGGATAGATCTTACCTGGTCCCCAATCTCCACCAGTAGCCTCTGGATCAAAGATCTTGTTCATCTTTGTAAATGTTGCGAGATTCTCAGCAGAGAAGTAGAAACGAATGCGATTTGCACCAATCTTGCTTGCGATAGCAGTAGGGAGTGTATAACCAAGCTGGATATTCTTGATTCTCATGTAAGCTGCATTCTGCAAGTAACGGTCACTTGTCTGGAAGTTCTTAGAACCCTGACCGAAGAGAGGACGTGGGTAGTAAGCATTAGTGTTAGGACCTAAGTTGGTGTCTGTTGCTGGACGCCAGTAGTCAAGGTGATCCTTAAATGCTGCACTCTGCCACATACCTGTATTAGCACCAACGCTATAAGGAGAAGCATCCCAGAAGTCACGCTTACCAACACCCTGCATAAAGATGAGGAAGTCAAAGCCCTTCCAGTTAGCATCCAAAGTGATACCGAAACGATAACGTGGTAAAGAGTTACCAATCTTGGTCAAGTCACCCATATCATCGTATGTGCTCTTACCAGAGTTCACTTTCTTATCACCATTAAGGTCTTTGTACATAACGTCACCTGCAGCCCAGTTTGAACCCCATGAAGGCTTGTTATTAGCCAACCACTCGTTCATCTGTTCGTTTGACTGTGCAATACCCTCTACTAAGTATCCGTAAATATCACCCATGCGCTTGCCCTCGCACCACTGTGAAAGTAGACGATTAGGGTTGTAGTAACGTGTGATTGTCTGGTAGTCATCAGAGAGAACAAGCTTGATACCATAGCCAACCTGACCAATTCTATCACGCCATCTAACCTCTAAGTCCCAACCATTAGAACGCATATCACTATTATTCTCAGCTGGCTGTGTAGCACCCAAAATAGAAGGTTTGACAGGAGCAGGACCTACCATATCTTTCGTTGTACGAACGAAGTAGTCAAAAGTACCCTGCAGTCTGTTGTTGAACAAACCGAAGTCAAGACCTATGTTCCATGAGCGAACACTCTCCCAAGTTAGGTTAGGTGAAACCAGTCCTGGAACATTAGAGATATTCACACGCTCACCGTTAACAAGCCATGAAGATGCAGATGCACTTGCTGGCTGTTGCAAGAACCAAGGGTAGAGTGCTGTGATATTGGTGTTACCCAAAGCACCATAAGTAGCACGAAGTTTAAGTGTATTAACAGTCTTTGTCAATGGCTTGAAGAACTGCTCATTAGCAATATTCCAACCCAATGCGAATGATGGGAATGTACTCCATGTCTTATCACCAATAAAGCGTGAAGAACCATCACGACGGATAGAGAACTCTACAAGGTAACGTGAATCGTATGCATAGTTGATACGACCAAAAGCACCCATTGTTGCCCACTGAGTATTTGAGAAACTTGGTCTCACATCCTTATGAGTAGCATTGTTGAGTGATGGAACTAATGGGGATATCAAGTCTGCACGTGCTGCACCAAGAGAGGTATAACGGTTAGATTCCATATCCAGACCAGCCAAGAACTTAAAGTCATGCTTATCGTTCAATGTGAACATATACTCTGTGAAGAAACGACCATTATAATAGTTGTTTCTTGACATACTATCACCAACATCAGACTTACCAGCTGCATAGCCACCGCTCCATGCAGCTGCTATCGGTTTCTGCTTCTGATCATAGTAGTAGATTGGCAATACATCCCAATGGTTGTAGTAGTGAACGGTATTATAGTTACCCTCCAAACGAATCTTCCAACCCTTGAGTGGTCTGAACTCAAGTGCTAACTGCTGATAGAGCTTGTCTTGTTGTGTAGCATCAAGACCACCATTCTCCATCTGAAGAATCTCATTACCATGAACATAATGTCCGTTTGGATCGTAGACAGGGTTAGTTGGCCAACGACGAGCAATATTATGGAAGAAGAGACCTGTCATATAAGAAGGACGGCTATAGTCCTCACGTATCCACTTTGTATTATAGGTAACTGTAAACCAGTCTTTCAGGTTAGCAGTAATCTTGCCTGAGAAGTTGTAACGCTTGAGTTGGTCCTTACCATGACGAATCAAACCACGCTGGCTGAGAACTGCACCACTAAGATAGTAGTTCACCTTGCTTCCGCCACCACTGAGGGCTACATTATGCTCGGTAGACGGAACACCAGATTTGTACATCTCATCAAACCAGTTAACATTGTTCCAAGAACCAGTATACATACTCCAAGGCTCATTAGCTGCATAACCAGCCCATGTTGTTGTCGCCTCATCACCCGGTTTCGGAGTACCGTTTATATGATTCTTAATCTTATCCAGTATATCCTGCTTGAATGGGGCAGGTGCACCACTGTTAGCAGCAGCATCATTCCAATAGCGTGCGAAGTCATATGAGTTAGGCATCTCAGGAATCTGAGTTGCTGTAGAGAAACGTACGTTACCATTGTAAGATACGTTCATACGTGAATCCTTACCGCTCTTTGTAGTAACGAGGATTACACCGAAGGCTGCACGTGAACCGTAGATAGCACTTGAAGAAGCATCCTTCAATACAGAGATACTCTCAATGTCATTTGGAGAGATTGAGTACAAATCACCCTCAGAACCGTCGATAAGAACGAGAGGGGCAGCATTTGAACCAGAACCGATGGTACCAATACCACGGATGTTCATACTCATACGGCTGTTAAGTGAACCACCAGAATTGCCAACGCTGAAGTTCAAACCAGGAACCTCACCCTGCAATGCCTGTGCAACACTCGTTACAGGACGAGACTCAAGTTGCTTTGAGTTTACAACAGAGACAGCACCAGTAAGGTTAACCTTCTTCTGAGTACCATAGCCGACAACAACAACGTTCTCGAGCATCTCACTGTTCTCTTGGAGAGTAACCTTAAGGTCCTTACCACTCCAAGTTACCTGCTGGGTCTTGTAACCAACATAAGAAATAGTAAGTGATGAGCCAGAAGCAACGCCTGCAATCTCAAACTTACCATCAAGGTCAGTCACACTTCCCTTCTTCTGTCCATTACTTACGACAAAGACAGAGGCACCAACAACAGGGTCTCCATTATTGTCGACAACAGTTCCTTTACATACAGACTGCTGCTGAACAACAGCTGCATTCGCTTCGTACGTAATGTTGGCATGCAGTAAACTTGTACTGAACAAAGCCACCATCAATAAGCTCGTAGTCCTTTTTCTTTTTAGGTACATAGGCTTTAAGTATACTTTAGGTTAAAAAATGCTTTTAGGTTTATTAATCGCAAAGTTAAATCATTTTAAACGTCCATTCTACAATTACATGTATAAAAGATGTTAAATATGTGTTTTGTTTAGTTTATTGTAAAAAAAACAACCACAATTCATACATTCTTTTGCACTTTTCTACATTAAACAAGACCTGACAGCGACTCTTCCAGGCACATGGATAACATGCTATTCAACAAAGGAAGCTCAATCGAGTAAAAAGAGACTGATTCTACTACTATCAAAATTATACATTAATTAATAAACAAAGATGCTTTTCAAAACCACATAGAGCTATTTTAATAAATATAACTTGAATAGAGCTATCAGAGTTTCTTCCGTCAGTTCATCCTCTGTTACATTTATATAGTAATGCCCATAACTATATGAAAATCTTTTGTTCTTATCAGGTTTATCACGGCACACATTGATATATACACTCCTCGTGAAGTCTAATATATTTGAATTTAGGAACAACCACTTTGCAACTATCTGTGTCAAGTTCCCATATTTATTACTGAGTTCATCGGGCGTCATCGATGGTCGAAGAAAACACACATGAAATCCGTTATAGTGTGTAGATAATTGTGTACAAGGAAAACTATACGCATAACCCTCTGACGTAGAGACATTCCAACTCTCCGCCAACTCAAATGTCTTAAAGTGTTGTGTCAAAGAGTCAATTTGAGGGATGAGATGTTGAATAACTTCTGGCTTATTATTCTTCACAGCATTACATGATATTTCCAAAATATCAATCAAACTTCCTCGCCCAACATCCACCTTACATGAAGAGTATTCAGCCCCATCTTGCAAGTCAAAGAAAAAACAAGTCTTTAGTTGAATACCAAGCTTCTTACGTACAAAGGTTGTAGAAGAAAACACAGCATAACGCAGCAATGATGCTATTTTCATTTGACAAAGACTATCAGTGATTTCTTTCTTATTGCCTTTTAAATCCTTATAAGCAAGTATATATGTTCGTTCTGAGAAGTGCGTACCCTTGATTATTTGCAAGGCATACTTCTCAGACTCCCCGTCTACAACAATATACTGTTGTGAGGCGAGAGGATTATACAACTCCTTAAGTACAGGTGCATAGAGTTCATAATCCTGCTTATTACAAGGGGAAAGACGGTTCTGTGCCACCGATGCTATCGCCATAAAGAGTAGCAATAAAAGCAACAAAACCTTAATGACATAAGTACTATAAAATTCTTTCATATCTTCATCTTCATCTTTATGCTCTTGATCGTAATTAAGGAAGCACCTTACTCTTCCAGTTTCCGTATCACCCTACACGGATTACCAGCAGCCACGACACCACTTGGAATATCATGTGTAACGACAGAACCAGCACCAATCGTAGTATTATCGCCTATCGTCACACCCGGCACGACAACGACATTGCCACCTATCCACACATTATTCCCAACATGAATAGGTAGTGCATACTCTATCTTCTTATTACGCTGCTCAACATCAAGTGGATGACCAGCAGTATAGAAGGCGCAATTAGGTGCAATAAAAACATTATCGCCGAATGTCACCTTAGCCTCATCGAGAATCACACAATTAGTATTGACAAAGAAATTCTCACCGACTTCAATGTTATAACCATAGTCACAGAAGAACGGGGCAACAATAAACATTCCCTTGCCTGCCTTACCAAACAAGTTTCTAAGGCGTTCCATGCGTTCCTCCCTACGTGAAGGAGGAATCTGATTGATTTCAAAACATTCATTCTCACAGTAGTATAAGTCTTTTAAAACTTCTGGGTTATTTGCTTGATAAAGCATCCCTTTCTGCTGTTTCTCCTTCTCTGTCATAATCTTGACTTTAGCGTTTATATGCACAAAGATACAAATCAATTTCTAAGAAACAGAGAATTTCATTCATGAAAAAATAATTTTAGGGAAGAAAAGAGTGAGATGCGTGAAGTTTTTTGTATTTTTGCGACAACGATTTATTCATTACATAATAAAGAAAGAACATGAACATGATAACTTATGAATTTGTACTGAGACTATTCGTAGCTGCAATGTTAGGTGGTGTAATTGGCTTGGAGCGTGAGTATCGTGCAAAGGAGGCTGGTTTCCGAACCCACTTCCTTGTAGCATTAGGTAGTGGTTTGTTTATGATTCTATCACAGTTTGGCTTTGATGATGTACTCGCCCATTACGAGCGAGTGTCACTCGACCCCAGTCGTATAGCCTCACAAGTAGTAACGGGTATTGGTTTCATTGGTGCGGGAACAATTATCTTTCAAAAGCATGTGGTACGCGGACTGACAACTGCAGCAGGTCTATGGGTAACATCGGCTATTGGTATGACTGCAGGTGCAGGAATGTATGTACTCTCTATTGCAACAACTGTCCTTGTCTTGCTCTGTTTGGAAGCACTTTATTTTATACTCCAACACTTTGGCACACGCAATATAACCGTTACTTTTAGTACTCCAAAAGAAGAAAACATTCAACCGGTCTTGCAACGATTACGCGATAAGGAGATTATTATTGACTCCTACGAGATGATACGCAAAGACACTTCTTCAGGTCATTACTTCGTTGTAACGATGGAAATGAAGTTCAAACGGAAACGTTATAAGAATCATCTCCTTAACTTTATGGCTGAATTTGAAAACGTAACTGTTGAAACTATGGAGTAAATAGGAACTGAAAAAAATAGTTCTTCTATTAAGAACCAAATCGATATTTAATCGCTAATGACCGATTTTGGTTTAACACATAGATTGAAAATAGAATAAAGACCGATACATTTGCATAGTAAGACTATCCTAAATAGATAGTCTTACAAAGAAGACAAACTAAAAGATAAAATGCAAATAGATACTATGTCTTTCTGTATTCTACAAATAGCTTATTCCCACATCATTGATATTTGTAAACTATTTTCATGCAACTCAAAACCAACACATGCCCTTTTGGCTTCTTATAGACGCCCTTTAAGCTTGCAAAAGGTGCCCTTTAAGACCCTTACTAACGCCCTTTTGAAGTCCAATTAAGCATCTTTTCTTATACAACTTCATAACCAACTGATTTACTGTTAGTTACAAACCTACTTTTTACACTTGTTTTTGCTGTTATTTATAGATACTTTACAAGAAAATATGTAATGATTTTTCAAAGCTATATCAACAAAATTTTCTTCATATAAATGATTTATTCTTTTTACATATTGCTCAGAAATAGGACTTAGCTGCCCCAAAATTGCTAAAATGAAGGGGTAAGATTTAGACGTCAAAGGAGTAGATAACCACTAACAAAATACTAAAAGACGCACTGAAAAGCTAATCTGCTATCTCCATTCTCAACATAGATAATACCACAATAAACGAAACCTAAACGAATCAAAGAAGCCTGCATCGGGCGATTATCTGCATGGGTATCTATACGAATAGAAGAGGTAAATGCCGAACAATAGTTGATTATGTCAGCCATTACACCATGTACACCTTCCTCAGAAGCCACACGATGGATAACATAATAAGGTTGGTCATCAAGCCAACTTCCATTATCAATACGGTGGTAATTAGGTTCTGGACCTGCCTTAGCTACAAATGTTGCAATAGGTTTCCCACACTCATAAAGGAGATAACAATCACCTTGTGCAATGTCACGCCTTATAGTACTTTCAGCAGGATAATTTGCTGACCATTGATTAGGATTACCAGCTTTAAACATCTTTGCTTTCCCCTGCTCAATTAGGTTCGATACTATAGTAAAATCATCTGTTGATGTTTTGCGGATAGTACGATTAGATGACAGATTTATTGTTTTCTCCTTTGTCATAAGATTTATACTTTTCTATTTCTAACGAGGCAAAAATACGAAGAAAAACTAACATCAAGTTCCTAATATAAAAGAAAGTTGTACAAAACGAAAAATAAAGAATACCACACTGATAATAAATAGAGAAAAATAGTATGAAAAATAATTGCGAATAAAGAAATTAATATGTATTTTTGTCCTCATAATCAAATACTAATCTTATAAAAACTACGACAATGGAGAATAACCTTTTTAAGCATTCAGCAAATAGACTGGAAGCACACTTGGGCAAAGACTCACATGAATTTACAAAAGATGATATCAAGCAAGTTGTCAGTGACTTGAACATCAGAATGGTAAACTTCATGTATCCTGCTGGTGACGGACGATTGAAAACACTAAACTTCATGCTTCACACACCCGACTACTTGGAGACAATACTTACAAGTGGCGAGCGCGTTGATGGTTCTTCACTCTTCAACTTTATTGCAGCTGGTAGTAGTGACCTCTATGTAATGCCACGCTTCTCTACAGCGTTCATCGATCCTTTCTCAGAGATTCCAACACTTTGCATGCTCTGTTCTTTCTTCGATCGAGATGGTAATCCATTAGCTTCATCTCCAGAATATACACTCCGCAAGGCTATGAATGCCTTTAAGAAAGTAACTGGTATGGAGTTCCATGCTATGGGTGAGTTAGAATACTACGTTATCCGAGAGGATGAAGGTGTATTCCCTGCTGACGACCAACATGGTTATCACGAGAGTTCTCCTTTCTCAAAAGGCAATGACTTCCGTATGCGTTCTATGCAGTTGATTGCTGAATGTGGCGGTAAGATTAAGTATGGACATTCTGAGGTAGGTAATTTCATTGAGAATGGACGCTGCTACGAACAGAATGAGATTGAGTTCTTGCCTGTTCCAGCAAACGAATGTGCTGAACAGTTACTCATTGCTAAATGGGTGATTCGTAGCTTAGGTTACGAAGAAGGACTTGATATTACCTTCGCTCCAAAGATTACTGTGGGTAAGGCTGGTTCTGGTATGCATATTCACATGCGTATAATGAAGGACGGAAAGAACATGATGCTCGAAGGAGGAAAACTTTCTAAGGATGCTCGTCGTGCTATTGCTGGTATGATGGACTTAGCTGAGAGTATCACAGCCTTTGGCAATAAGAACCCAACATCATACTTCCGTCTCGTTCCACATCAGGAAGCGCCTACAAATGTATGCTGGGGTATGAGTAACCGTTCTGTGCTTGTTCGTGTACCATTAGGTTGGACCTCTGGCGAGGATATGTGCCACAAAGCTAATAATATAGAACCACTTACAGCGCGTGACTACTCTATCAAGCAGACTGTTGAGATGCGTTCTCCAGATGCTTCAGCTGATATCTATCAGCTTTTAGCAGGTCTTTGTGTGGCTTGTCGTCATGGTTTTGAGATGGCAAACGCTGAGGCAGAAGCAGAGAGAACCTTTGCAGACGGTGATATCCATGACCCAAAGAATGCAGAACGCTATGCTACCTTGGCTCAGTTGCCTGATAGCTGCGCTGCTTCGGCAGACTGCTTGGAACGTCAGCGTAAGGTTTATGAAGAGTATGATGTGTTCTCTCCTGCAATGATTGATGGTATTATCAAACAGCTTCGCTCATACAATGACCGTACACTACGTCAAGAAATAGAAGGCAAGGAGATGATGATGGAGAAACTTGTTCGCCAATACTTCCACTGCGGATAAAACAAAACATCATTCTAAAACGTGACAAATATTAGTCCAAAGATAAAATCCCAGGCAACGATAAGGTTGTCTGGGATTTTTCAAACAGAGATGTTTTACTTAGTACCATCTTTCTATCACTTTGTTTAACATATTGTTACAAGACTATCATACAAACCTATCAGAAGAGAAATAATGGCATACACTTTGCTCCTTTTACATCTATTAAAGATTAAGAAATTATGAGTTTACAAGAAATATTAGACCATAGAAGGGCTGTCAGACATTTCGATCCTAACAAACCACTCGATAGCACAGTTGTAAAGAAATGTATTGAACAAGCGACTTTAGCTCCAACAAGCTCAAACTTACAACTTTGGGAGGCTTATCATGTTACTGATAAGAAGGTTTTGGAGAAGTTGGCACCAGCATGCTTAAACCAGTTGACAGCACGTTCTGCACAACAGATTGTTGTGTTTGTGACTCGACAGGACCTCTATAAGAAACATGCACAGGCGACACTTGCATTTGAAAAGGAGAACATCAACAAGTATAGTCCAACAGAGAAGAAGGAAAAGCGCATAAAGAAGTTAGAACTATATTATGCAAAAGTAATGCCGTTTCTCTATTCACGTTGCTTTGGCTTGTGGGGACTTGTTCGTAAGGCTTTAGCACAAACGATTGGACTTTTCCGCCCAATCATGCGTCAAGTAAGTGAGGGTGACATGCGAGTTAGTGTACACAAGAGTTGTGCCTTGGCTGTTCAGACATTTATGTTAGCAATGAGTGAGGCTGGCTATGACACTTGTCCACTTGAAGGTTTTGATAGTCTGTTGGTAAAGAAGGCACTGAATCTACCTTACAATACAGAAATAAACATGGTTATAACCTGTGGCATTCGTATGCCAGATGGTGTTTGGGGAGATCGTTATCGCCGTCCATTTGAGGAAACCTATCATTTGGTTTAAGCCCAATTTAGGTAAATAATCCTTACTGAACAAGCAATAGGAAAAGAAGATAGAAAGTAAAAAAGAGATAAGAAAGATTTTAGTAAGGATTTTGTTCTTATCCATTGTCTTATTCAAATAGAAATACGTATCTTTGCAAAGAATCTGAACAAGACAATGGATAAGGATATTAAAGATTTAAAAATAGCTGTAGCCGGAACGGGCTATGTAGGTCTCAGCATTGCAACACTGCTGAGTCAACACCATCATGTAACGGCTGTTGACGTAGTAAAAGAAAAGGTTGACCTCATAAACAACAGACGTTCGCCTATTCAAGATGATTATATTGAACAGTATTTGGCAGAGAAGGATTTAGATCTTACTGCCACATTGGATGCAGAGACTGCTTATAGGGATGCGGACTTTGTAGTCATCGCTACGCCAACTAATTATGATCCTGTGAAGAACTACTTTGACACACGACGTGTTGAGGAAGTTATAGAAATCGTAATGAAGGCGAATCCTGATGCTATCATGATTGTTAAGTCTACGATTCCAGTTGGTTACACTGAGCATATTAGAGCAAAATACAAGTGTAATAACATTCTCTTTGCTCCAGAATTCCTACGTGAAAGCAAGGCGCTTTATGACAATCTTTATCCAAGTCGCATTATCATTGGTCGTCCTGAAGGTGACGAACGCTTGGAACAAGCAGCGCAGCTATTTGCCCAATTACTACAAGAAGGAGCAATAAAGGAGAATATCCCTACACTATTTATGGGATTAACAGAGGCAGAAGCGGTGAAACTCTTTGCTAATACTTACCTTGCACTACGCGTAAGTTACTTCAATGAGTTAGACACCTACGCTGAGGTAAAAGGTCTTGATACATCTAACATCATTCAAGGTGTATGTCTTGACCCACGTATTGGCTCCTTCTACAACAATCCTTCTTTCGGTTATGGTGGCTATTGTCTGCCTAAGGACACTAAGCAACTGCTTGCTAACTATGCCGATGTACCTGAGAATCTTATCCAGGCTATCGTTGAGAGTAACCGTACACGCAAGGATTTTATAGCCGACCAAGTGTTGCATAAAGCTGGATATTACGACTATTACGACCGTGGTGACTATAGCCCAGAAGATGAGAAAGAGTGCGTCATTGGTGTCTATCGACTTACTATGAAATCTAATAGTGATAACTTCCGCCAAAGTTCAATTCAAGGAGTAATGAAGCGTATTAAGGCAAAGGGTGCGCAAGTCATCATCTATGAGCCTACACTTGAAGACGGGGCGACCTTCTTCGGCAGTCTTGTTGTCAATAATCTTGAAGATTTCAAACAGCGTTGTCATGCCATTATCGCCAACAGATACGATAAATGCCTTGATGATGTAAAGGAAAAAGTGTACACAAGAGATATATTTAGAAGGGATTAATATAATCCCAAATGCGGTCATTAGACCACAAAAGTATAGCTCTTATTACTATAGTTTTGTTTCCTAACATCTTTTATTTCCTTATCGGCATCTTGTCTGTCTTTGTAACTTGGCGTAGCCCGCTACGCCTGTGTTCCAAAGCCAAACAATCTACTCGATAATAAAACAAAATATGTTTAGGCTCTAATGACGGATTTGGGATAATCCCATTCTCCCCCCTCAGCCAATGTATTCATACTCATCACTCATGGTGCTAACAGTAAACACCATGAGTGCTAATGATATACACCTTCCGAAAAGTAGATAGGAAGACCTTTACCCATTTGTTAGTAAATGAGACTTACACCACCAAGAGAGAGTATTTATTACTTGGTTATATTGAGAAATACCCCTCCCAAGTAAACACAAAATTACCTATATAAAAGAGAGTCCTCAGCGAATTATATACTAACAAAATACTGTTAATATTAGCCTTCGTCCTTTCATTTAGAATCTTCTATTGCCCTCTATAAACAAAACATCACTATATCAACTTTTAGGTAAAACTATTTTTCCTGTCATATCTGTCACATCTTATATACTCATAACCCTTTTATCGTCAATAAAATACGGCAAATGTTAAAAGTGACAGCAACGTACATTTAAACTAAATATGGTGTTATTCACATATAAACATCTCAAAATAACAAGATATTGATATAATGATAAAAAGCAGATACAAATAATTTCACTAAGAATGTATTTTCTTGAAGGAATAAAACATTTTATAAGAAAAATTATCTATCTTTGTATCCGAATTCCAGTGTACCTATATAAAAGTGTGCACTATAAAGAGTTCTATCTTTTAAAAGAGCGTTTGAAATCATCTTCTGCACGTAATCTGGACAATTACATTCACCGAGGATGGCGGCAATACGCTCATGCTTGGGATTATTGTACCCTTTTCCAAAGGGAATGATATACCTCAATGCGTGGGCTATTGTTTGTTATTCGGTGAAAAGCAGTCCAGAGCTTCGTGTAGAATAACATTCAATAGTTCCCACGCTTTTTCTATTTACTTAATTAATAAACCGCTTACTTTTGGGAATCAAGTTTGCATAAAACAAAAAACTATGAGAAAGTTTTTATTTACGCTCGTTATGAGCTTAGTGTATGTATCTGTCTTTGCACAGAAAGAAGTTCAGTTAAAAGCTGGAACAATTATCCCATTAAGAGCAACTAACACAGTAGCTGCTGCTGATGTAAAAGCTGGAGACAAAGTATTGTTTACAGTAGCTCGCGACATCAACATCGATGGTGTAACTGCTATCCCTTACGGAACCTCTGTTTCAGGTATAATCACATTAGCAAAGAGGTCTTCGTGGTGGGGTACCAAAGGAAGATTAAGCTTTAATGTTACAGAAATGGTTATGCCAAATGGTACTGTTATACCACTACAAAATGGCATGGTGCAGATTCAAGGTAAAAATAGAACTGCCTTGTCTGTCGTTTTATTTGCCCTTGTTGTATGGCCAGCTTGTTTTATTTGCGGATCAAAAGCAGAAATGCAAGCTGGATATGAAATACAAGTAAATGTTGCTGCAAATACAGCATTAAAGGTAGAATAATAAAATAGCATAAAAAAGGGTGTGTCAAAATATAAATTTACAGTTTGACAAGCTTTAGAACTATTAGCAGGATTCTCCGAAAAGAAAAGACTATTTCTTTACTATAAAACGACTATTGAAATGATCTTTTTTGATTGGTTTATTTCAAATTATAATATTACCGAAAGATATTTGTATTTTTACACACCTACTTTTATTTAACCCAAATCGATCATTAGACGATAATATTCATCATTTCTACTTTGCATATTGTTTCTTAACTTCTTTCATTTATTTGTCAATCAAATTAGACAGTCTTAGTCACTAATAAACGACATGAGTTTAAAGTTACTATCACTACTATCATCCTAACATAAACACTTTATAATATGCATATTACGAGAAATATTAAAAGTGACAGCAACTGAAAACAAAATCTGTTTAGCTTCTAATGACCAATCTGAGTTTTATGTTTCAGCAAGTAAGAACCGTATAAAAGATAAAAAGGCTTGTCTCCCGACAAGCCTATTTATAATACAAAAACATTATGAAATAATTTATTTCGCGAACAAGATTATCATTTAATAATTCTGGCTTATGTCGCACATTTACAAGTGCGGCACTTGCGTTCACAGTACCGCTCGCACTGTACGCGAATGTCATATCCCAACATTGCACCGAGAATAAAATCCTCTTCTGGCGTTAGTTGGTTAAGAGGTTTGGTAATCATCAGCCGGATGGCATCAAGACACTCCTGACGACCAAAGAACAGGTTCATACGGTCACGACCCACCGGCTGGATGATATATGGGATATTCTGATGCTCGAGACGGAGCGTAGCGAATGACTCATACTTCTTATTACAAGTATACAAGACCATCTGTCGAACACCCTTCTTGTACTCATAGATGTGATTCATCAACACCTTCATGTCGGCGGTCATCATATCTGTCATCATAGTTATCCCTTCGTGTGAATAGTTATAATGTAAGCACTAAGTTTCAATTTACCTTACAATGCTGGCTTGATAGCCTCCAACCATGCATCAATACGGCTTTCAGTCTGATCCTCTTCGTTTACATCATCCAAAGCAAGACCTACGAACTTACCATCAACAACAGCCTCGCTGTCATCAAAAGTATAGCCATCTGTTGATACACCAGGGAGAATATTTGCACCCTGTGCTGCATCATAAATCTCCTTCATTGCACTACAGAAAGTATCTGAATAGCTCTCGCTATCACCGCAACCGAAGATTGCAACAGTCTTACCAGAGAGGTCAGCACCCTTCAGTACGTTAATACCATCATACCAATCATCCTGCAACTCACCTGCGCCCCATGTTGAAGAGCCAAGGATAAGGTTGTCATTCTCTGCTACAACTTCTGCAGAGAAATCTGATACGTTAATAGCTTCAACGCCGAGCTTCTCAGCGATGGTATTTGCAATGCTTTCGCATGTACCGGTTGATGAACCGTAAACAACAATAGTCTTCTTCATATTTTGTTACTGATTTAATTTCTGATTTTATTAATCTTTACGGTTGCAAAGATACAATGAAAAACTATTACCTGCAATACCTAAAAATGATGGTTTGTGCAAAATACCTACTTTTAGTGAGTACTTTCTTTTACTTTACAAACTTCTTTCCGTTTCTTATATATATACCTTTAGGTAGATTCGCATCAGAAGTTCCTACATAACGACCATCTAAGAGGTAAATACGGTTATCATATTGCTCTGATACCTTCTTTTGACCAATCGTATTAATACCCAAAGCCTTTCTACGTAAAACTTCTCTCAGTCCTGCAGCAACGTCAATCTGCCCATATCCATAAAGATTATTAGGATAACTGAGTGACGTATCATAATGAGAACAAGTCTTAGCGAATATCTCCAGACAATCAGCTGGCGTCAACGTTGGATCAGCTTGTAACCAAAGTGCTATCGCACCCGTCACAACTGGTGCAGACATTGACGTTCCTGCATTAGCATTCCAAGCATAGGTACGACCATTATATTCAAAATGACGCACATCACTTTTTACAGAAGCATTTACATTCTTTGGATTATTGATAAAGAAGGTACTATAAGATGAGATGATATTCTGACCTGGTGCCATTACGTCTGGTTTTATACGCCCATCCAATGTTGGTCCCATAGCTGAGAAAGAAGAACGGATGCCCTTTTGTCCACTATCATACACCTTTTTTTCTCCTAAATAATTGATAAACTGTGTACGATAGCTTGTCGATCCAACACATATCACATCTGGCGAACTGGATGGTGAGAAGATTGTATATCTACAATCTCCTGCATCCAACACGGGGTCAAGTGAATGTGGAAACATATAGCCCGACATACGGTAAAGTTCTATATCAGCATCCCTGCCTATAACTTGTAGTGAAACTTGCGGACTATCTCCAAGCTTCGATGGGCTACTAATTTGAAAATCATAAGCCGTCTCGCGTGCATCATAACTATTCGGATATGCCAACACACGCCATATATATTTCTTTCCACCTATTAATAAGGAATCGGTAAGTAGTGAGTCTTGAGCATTACAAACATTAACCGTTGAGATATCAACGATTTGAGGAGAAGCCACGTTATCATATACACTTACTCGAAAAGTAAAAGTCTGCTTAGACTTTGCCGTACAACTAAAGCGTTTCTCGTTACCCATGATAAAAGCTCCAGCTCGCTCTTTTCCTATATTCTTATGTATATACGAATTTCTTGCTCCATCGTTACCAGCAGAAGAAACAATGATTCGTCCTGGTCCTATTAGTTTAGCAAGTAGCTCATAATATAATTGGTCATAGCCATGAAAATCCTGCGAACTACCCTCACTAAAATTGATGACACACGGTTGATGCATACGTTCCGCATAATCGAATATATACTTAAAACCAAGTGCATCTGTGGCATAGGTAAACTTATAATAATCTTTTGGATCTATCAAAGATGCATTATCTGCAGCATTATCAACCAATACCAAGTCGGCATCACAAGCCATACCACGATAAGGAGAAACGACTCCATTCCTTTCTGCCCCACTACCGGCAGCAATGCCAGCTGTATGTGTTCCGTGTGTCTGTGTCTCACCATCAATAGGATGTCCTAATTTTAACAAGGCATCACGACCTACATAATCACGACCTACATATAATGTTGAACCGATCGTATCGCGCGACAACTGGTCCCATAAAGCTTTGATACGATACCGGCTCATATCAGCTGAATAAAAATTAGGATGCGTCAAATCAAAACCAATATCTTGTACACCAACAACGACACCATGTCCAGTATAACTCTGCGATAGTCCTTCACCCGTATAAACTTTTTCAGCATTAACAACTAATCGAGTAGTATCCATTTGTATGCTGCATCGTCTTCCTGTCTCTATTCGCTTCACTTGTCTGCCACACGACAATGCCCCGAGGTTACTAAGAGGGATGGCTGCTATACTAATATCCCCCACACGTGCCAACTCCTTACAGCCATACAGCCTTAGAACTTCTGCCGCATTACCATCAATACGTACAAAAGCAGTCAACAATCTATCATCACTCTGACTACGAGTAAACTGCTTCGTTGCCAGTGCCGATGCCATTGCTTCGCGAACAAATGGCGACATCTTCTCATAACGAGGACGCTGAGCAATAATACCAAGAGAGGTAAATATAAAGAGTAGAAAAACTATTAAACGATTCATTTCTTTATGGGCTAATTACAAATAATGTATTATAAGTAATGTATTCTGCCACAAAGGAACAAAAAAAAACTGACATATGCAAGATGTATTAGCCTCAGTACCATATGTACGAAGCATCAACATGGCCCTTCTACAAACAACTTATTCCCATATCATTGATTTTTGTAAACTATTTTTGTGTAGCTCAAAACCAATACATGCTCTTTTGGCTTCTAAAAGATGCTCAATTGACTTGCAAAAGACGCCCTTTAAGACCCTTACTAACGCCCTTTTGAAGTCCTATTAAGCATCTTTTACTTTACCACTTTATAACTGATTGATTTACTTATGGTTACAAACCTACTTCGTATATCTGTTTTTACCATTAGTTATAGATATTTTCCTTGAATATATGTAATGATTTTTCAAAGTCTTATCTACAGATTTTCGAAGTTTAAAAAGAAATGATTTTCAATGTCAGAGGATGATAATAGGATAGATAGACGACTGCTTTAGCCATATTTTTGTTTAGTGAGTAACCTTGGTTGTTTCGTTAAAGCAATACGAAAAGCATCCACATATTTAACGGAAGAACCAAAAAAAGGCTATAAGTCAGAATCTGACTCATAGCCTTCCATTTACATATATGAAACCTTCTCTACATGAGAATATGTTGATTTCTTACTTGTTCAAGCCACGGTTGTTCAGTGTAACGTTGAGAAGCTTTACATACTCACGATACTGACGGTCGTTCAAAACATAACGCATATAAGAAAGATCCTTCTTAATAGCACTCTGAACCTTAGCGTCACGCTCTGAGTTATCAGCAACAGAAGCATTCATCATCTCTGTAGCAAAAGTGCAATTAATGTCTTCAACAACATCAACCTGATCATAATTAAGATTCAACGCACGACTAAGAGCGTATGTGCTTACATTGAACTTGTATGCGTTAGCATTTGTTGTTGTGTTGTTGTTATCGTTCTCACCTGCTGCAAAAGCCATTGTCATACTCATCACTGCTGCTACTGTCAATACAATCTTCTTCATATTCATTATCCTTTCTTAATTATTTAAAGTCTTATTAAAAGACTTATCATTATCTTTTATTCTGTAATTAATTTCCTTATTACGAATGCAAAGTTACAAGATTATTCAGACTCAATATAACTATTCGTTACTTATCATTGATTTTTGCTTATATTTTTGACACACATCAATGCATTTGATTTATATCAGTTACAAAAACATAGATACGACCCTACCCTTCCTAATAAACCATATATAATAGTAGTACGAAAAGGAAAAAACAGTAACTAAGCAGATTTTATTCCGTTTTAAATCATTACCTTTGCAAATACGTATAATAAATATCGATTAATAAAAATAACAATGGAGAATAATAAACATCGACTCGTTGTAGTCAGTTACGAACTATATAGTATCGAAAATGGTGAGGAGCAATTCCTCGAAAAGACAGAAGATATGCAGCCTATGCAGCTCTATACAGGTTGCGACATGGCGTTACCAGCCTTTGAGCAGGAGATTGTTAAGTTTGAAAAAGACGCTGACTTCAAGTTCTCTCTCACTAAGGAGCAGGCTTATGGGGAGCATGACGACAACAGTGTTTTAGCTCTCGACAAGGCTACCTTCTCACCTAACGGAGTTTTTGATACTGAGAACATCTATAAAGATGCAGTTGTTCCTTTGCAGAACGAAAATGGTCAGCGCTTCTTAGGAAAGGTTTTGGACATATCAGACGATAAAGTAACCATCGACCTCAACCACCCTCTTGCAGGAAAGGACCTTGTTTTCTATGGTCATGTCTTCGAGAATCGTGAGGCAAGTGAAGAAGAAGTAAAAGACTTCTTTGAACAAATGAATCAGCATCACTGTGGTGGTGGATGTGGCGGAGGCTGCGGTAACGACAACGGAGGTGGCTGTGGATGCGGAGGCCATGAGGAAGGTGAAGGAGGCTGCTGCGGCTGTCATTAAGATAAATTCCCCCTCTCCCGTCCAGCTATTTACAATGGAACATATAAAGAGAAGGAGATGATAGGAAAGTCTACAACATACTTTTCTTTCCTATCAATCACGCATCACGATTATCATTCATAGGAACTTTGGCATGAATACATTCGGAAAGCTCTTCACACTTACCACCTTCGGTGAAAGCCACGGAGTTGCCGTGGGTGGTATAGTTGATGGTATGCCAGCTGGTGTAACCATTGACACAGACTTCATTCAGCGTGAGTTGACACGTCGCCGACCAGGTCAAAGCCATATCACAACGGACAGAAAGGAAGCAGACCAAATAGAACTGCTGAGCGGTGTGTTTGAGGGAAAGTCAACAGGTGCGCCTATTGGCTTTCTTGTCCGCAATACCAATCAACATTCAAAGGACTATGATAATATCCGTGACTTATTCCGTCCTTCGCATGCCGATTATACTTATTATAGTAAGTATGGTATTCGTGACCATCGTGGAGGCGGTCGGGCGTCTGCTCGCATTACACTTTCACGTGTCGTAGCAGGTGCTTTAGCCAAACTTGTGTTGCGCCAACAGGGTATCAGTATCTCTGCCTACACTTCACAAGTGGGCGACATTCTACTTGAGAAAGATTATCATAAATATGATTTAAATCTCATTGAGTCAAACCCAGTTCGCTGTCCCGACCCATTAAAAGCAAAGGAGATGGAGGACCTAATAGCACAGGTAAAGCGCGAAGGAGACACTATCGGTGGCGTTATTTCTTGCGTTATCAAAGGCTGTCCAGTGGGCTTAGGCGAACCAGAATTTGGAAAACTTCATGCACAATTAGGTGCGGCTATGCTTAGTATCAATGCTGTGAAGGGCTTTGAATATGGTGAAGGGTTTGCTGGTTCTTCATGGAGAGGGAGTCAACAGAATGATACCTTCCTACCTGCTGGTGATAGTATGCAATATCCAATATGCAATGTAGAAACCAACCATAGTGGTGGTATACAAGGTGGTATCAGTAACGGAGAGGATATTTACTTCCGTGTTGCATTCAAACCTGTCGCAACTCTGCTTATGGAACAGCAAACGGTGAACATGGAGGGTGAAGCAACAACAATGGATGTACGTGGCCGACATGACCCTTGTGTCTTACCTCGTGCAGTCCCTATTGTTGAGGCTATGGCTGCAATGACCATACTTGACGCATTGCTGATAAGTAAGACTAACAGACTTTAGACAATTATCTTTCGTCAGGACTTACTTCTCACAGCAGTAAAAAACAATATATTAGAAGGAGTTAAATCCTATCTTCGCACGCTAACATTCTATAGATAGTAGCGGAGACAGACATGGACTTAACTCCTTCTAATTTGTTTTAGCTCTATTTCCTTTTAAGAAAACAGAACAAATCAATCATCGTCTCGTTTGTTATAGGCTTGCAATAAAAGCACTTAAAGCCGTTCCACCATCCAAAGAAGGCGAATAATCTTCAAGTACATTAAGCTTTGCACTGCCAATAACATCCTTTAAATCCTTTGCAGTATTTAGAACGCATATATCTCCAGCCAAGCCACAAACATCTATTTGTTCTATCCTCAAAGCCTTAATCAACTGGCTGAGAACACCCGCAGAAGATTCATTTTGCATGATAGAATACTCATCCTTTTCTATGCTATCACCCTTATATAATAAGGTAAAGCCGCCCTTTGATTCATTAAGAGCAACCAATAATGATTCCCAAATAGCTGCACCAATAGAATGCTGCACACAATGGCGTGGCCACACTCCACCCTCATCAGCAAACGAACTATGATGATAAGGATGCCAATCTGCTGTAACTATCTTCACAGTATATTCATTACCATGCTCTTTTACATACGTTGCCAGCGCATCCATTGCTTCTGCTGCGCCTGCTACAGGAAGTGTTCCTGTAATAAAGTCGATTTGTGGATCGACTATTAACAATAGCTTTTTCATATTTTATTGTCCCTTTAAACAATAAGACCAAATAGTTTCATTATCTATATTACAAAGCTAACAGAATATAAATCGTAGCTTTATAATATCAACGTTAATACGCTACAGATATTTTCTGAACACACCAAAATTAATATAAAAATAGTGATACATAAGCCATGTACCACTATTTTTATTTTAAGTTTCTATACTTGTGCGTTGTCTGGTTCAATCTCTTGAGCATCTACTTCTACCACTCCACGCTTAACGCGACCATCGTAAGTAACGAAGTAAATACCCTTACCTGGTGTCCACTCCATACAGAAGAGTTCTCCAGGGCTATTAAATCCATTCTTCTTGATAACGCGTAATGCCCATGCCTGTGAACGACCGCTCTGCATAAGACCACTCGCTACGAACTCACCATTATTTACCAATAAAAAAGACTCTGATGTCTTACCGGTTGGTAGAACTGTCACTGCACCATTTGCTTCAAACAAAACATCCTCAACTTCAAACATAGAGAAGATTCCCTTTTGTCTTAATAGCAAACGGAACTGCTCCATTTCAAGGCTATTACGCTTAAAATTCTTAAAGTTAATAACGCCATTCTTCACCAGAAAAACGCTCTCTCCTTTGATAATATGACGTAGACGAGCAGAACGCATAGCAAAACGAACAAGCATATTAAAGCCCGTCCACACTGCCAAAGCAAAAAGAATATGCCACATAGACATATCTGGATTATACAAGACACCACCGACTAATGCACCAATCACAAAGGCACTCACGGTATCAAGTGGCGTAAGCTGTGCCATCTGGGCTTTTCCTGTAATACGCAGAAAAGCCAAGATACCAATCATACCCGTAACAAGTTTCAAGGTAATCCTACATAAGGCTGAATAAATTCAATCATTTCTTGTTGTCTTAAGACATTATTATAAATTCAATTTTTATTCTTTTTGATGCTACAAAAATACGTCTTTTATACTTAACTCGCAAATAACATGACTAAAAATACACTACGAAACGATTAATTCTATTTACAGAAAGCCTAAAAACAAGTCTTATATAGCTATAAAGCCACCTGTAGAATTAAAAAAGAAAGCAACTCCTTTGCCAGTTCAGAAATAATATTTAACTTCGCACCGAACAAACTGGTAGAGTGATTAATAGATGCCTAAATAAGAGGATTCTTCCCCTTTACCATAAAATAAAGATAAGAATGGAATACTATATCAAGATTAATGAAGAAAAAAGAGGTCCTTATAGCCTCAACGAATTAGCTGAACGTAAGTTGGATGAAACGTCATTGGTTATGCCAACAGATGGTGTAGAATGGGTTCCTGCCAACCAGATAGAGGAACTTCGCACACTCTTTGAGAGCAAAGATTCAACTGATAATCCTGTTAAAACAGAAGAGATACCTTTTGTTGAAGCCAGACCAATCATACAAGCTGCACCACAAGAAGCAGTTCAGCAGCCACAACCAGCACCTAAGAAGAAGAGTCACACTGGCTGCCTTATCAGTATTTTGCTCACACTCGTAGTCTTGGTTGCAGTAATGGTTGTTACTTGTCCTAAGACGGAACAACACAAGGAAGTTCTCTCTACCGTTATCACCACGACTGTGAACAATGCTGTAAATGACAACGATAATCTTACAGGCAACACTTTCATCGACAACGCTTTCAAAACAGTCAGCAATGCCTTTGCAGGTAAGGTGATTGAGACTGCTGTTGATAACCTCGTCACTGTTGATAACTATGTTGTATGTTCATTAGGTAAGGTACACTACGATGGAAAAGATCATATTGTATCATTAGGTGTGTTCGGGCATATCTTTACCGTAGATGAAGATGACCTTCGAGAAGCTGCAGAGCTGTATTACAAGAAGGAGGAAATCAACATGAAGGAACAACTTAAGAAGAAAGCACAGAAGATGTTGCAGGAAAACATCATTGCACCTGCAACCTCAGCCATCGAAGGACTCTTGGGAAGTGCTATGGATGGTCTTCTGGATGAAATCGGCTTAGACAATCAACCCTCAAAACAAAGTAAGAAAAAGACATTGGAAGCTGATTCTATCTAAGTAAAGATTAGGCTTTCAGATAACAAGAGAACTGACTTATAGATGGATAATAACGCAAAAGATAGTTGTTAAAAAACAATATTTCTACATAAAAGGAAAGGTTTTACATATTATCTTTTGCATATAAACAATATTTTATATACATTTGCACAATTAATTTAAATAGAATACAAAGATGAAGAGATTATTTTTTTTAGGGTTAATAACGTTGTTTTTTGTATCTTGTGCCTCTTCTTTAAATAGTGAAAAGATTGACACTCTGAAAGAACAGCAGAAGGTGCTCAAGATGACTACAGAGTTGAACAAACTGCAGTTAGATTACGAAAAAGAGAAGGCAAACAATGTCGAACTCAGCAAGAAAGCTGCTGACATCAATGTTGAAGCAAATATAGCAACAACAGAATTCAACACAACCAACGCATCAAACACTGTTAAGGATGCAAAGACCACTATCAAGCGTCTGAAGGAAGCTAAGTCTATCAACAAGAAGTTGGCTAAGAGTCAGAAGACCCTTACAAAGATGGAAAAGAAGATTGCTAAGGTTAAGGCAAAGATTGATGACTGTAACAAACGCATCAAGTTTGTTAATAACCAATAGTCGAAGACTGCACTAATTCATAAATTTAAACACTACCTTTCCTATCGAGAAAGGTAGTGTTTTCTTTTTTTATTCACGAAGATAAATATTTATTTTCATGAAAGTAAATGTTTATTTTCATGAAGAAAAATATTTTTTTTCATGAAAATAATTCGGAAAGAAGTGCAAATATCAATGCTGGAGACGCAGAACAAGTGGAAGATGGTCACTAAATCCATTATTAAAACGCATACCATTATAATTGCGGCGGGGCTTTACTCCGCCGTATTTCGTATCTTCTTCTAACAGAAATCGAGCATCATTAATACGGCAGTCTATCATCCATGAACGTAGATTTTTACTCACAAGTATCTGATCCAGGCTTCCCCATGCTCCATGATA
The DNA here is from genome assembly GCF_013267595.1 of Prevotella melaninogenica. Lineage (NCBI taxonomy): Bacteria > Pseudomonadati > Bacteroidota > Bacteroidia > Bacteroidales > Prevotellaceae > Prevotella > Prevotella melaninogenica. The sequence continues at coordinate 863,434 of NZ_CP054011.1, forward strand.
GCGATAAGTTCCCTTTGCTCCATTACACCCATGCGCTTCCGCAGACACATTTATCAATCCATGTTCGTACGCAAGTTGTAGTGAAGGACTATCTGCATAATCATTAAAGTCACCCATCACCAACAATTTAGGTTCAACATACTGCCTACGAAGAGAATCTATTACATTACATAACTGTTCCATCACGTGCTTTCTAAAAGGACGAGAATAAAGTTCACCACCCATTCGACTTGGTGCATGAAGTAGGAAGACGTGCAGCGTATCACCGCTTTCTATTTCACCTTCTACATGTAGAATATCTCGAGTTGGGCGCATTTCCTTCATGGGTATGACACGTATTGTATCGGCTTTTATCAATCGGAAAGAAAAAGGAGAATATAACAACGCCACATCAATACCACGCGCATCATTCGAGGCTGTCATCACATATTCATAACGGGCCTTACGCAACAAAGATCGACGAGTAAGGTCAAAGAGCACACTATCGTTCTCTACCTCGCATAAACCTACAATATCAGGCAGCGTCCAACCACTACTATCTTCGCCACAAGCAATGATTGTCTGTCCTATTCTATTCAGTTTCTGCCAATACTTCGTACGTGTCCAATGTCGAGGAGAGTCTGGTAAGAATTCATAATCATTCTTCAAAGTATCGTGCCGAGTATCAAACAAGTTCTCAGTATTGAGTTCAACAATCGTCAAACGAGTTTGAGCTACTGATAAAAAAGAACTCAACAAGAACAAAAAGGTTAACAATATACGCATAAATTTCAGGTTTATAGATAAGTAAGTTATTATTTCTTTATCTCAATGTCTTGTGCCACATGATTACATATTTTAGCCTAATACGCCTCATGTCAGCAGTATCCTTTTCATCAATATCTACATAAAACCATAATAACCTCCTTCATCACTATTCATCTACACTCACCACCTATCACCCTACTTATTCACAACCTCCAACTGCTGACGTACACTCTCCTCATGTATTAATTCAAATACCTGAGCAGCAAAGTTGGCATCCATACCGCATAGGCTTGCTTGTGCGCCACGCTTTTCGAGGATTTCACCATATCTACCAGCTTGAAGAATGGTCATATTATGCGCTTTTTTAAAGGCTCCGATCTCACGACAAATGCGGAAACGCTTGGCAAGAAGTCCCATTAAAGAGTTATCAAGCTCGTCTATTTGAGCACGAAGAAATCTAAGTCCTTCAGTTGTAGAGCTGTGATCGCGTACTACCAAAAGCGAAAGAATATAATCAAGGATATCAGGAGTTACCTGCTGTTCTGCATCGCTCCACGCCTTCTCTGGCGTACAATGACTCTCTACTATCAAACCATCAAAGCCTAAGTCCATAGCCTGCTGACATAATGGAGCTATCAAATCGCGGCGACCACCGATATGACTTGGGTCACAGATGATAGGAAGTCCTGGTATTCTTCTACGCAACTCTATAGGAATCTGCCACATAGGGGCATTTCGATAAATTTTCTTTTCATAGCTTGAGAAACCTCGATGAATAACTCCTAAACGTTTCAAGCCGGCTTGATTAAGTCTTTGAAGTGCACCAATCCACAGTTCAAGGTCAGGATTCACAGGATTCTTTACCAATACAGGGATGTCTATTCCTTGCAAAGCATCAGCCAAAGCTTGCATAGCAAAAGGATTGGCAGATGTTCTTGCACCTACCCAAAGAATGTCCATACCATATTTCAGAGCCACTTCGACATGCTCAGGTGTCGCCACCTCGGTTGAAATCATCATGCCTGTCTCTTCCTTTACACGCTGCATCCATGGTAAAGCCATCTCTCCATTGCCCTCAAAACCACCCGGTTTCGTACGCGGTTTCCATACACCTGCACGGAAAATATGACATCCCTTGGCAGCAAGACTATGTGCCGTAGACATCACCTGTTCTTCTGTTTCTGCCGAACAAGGCCCTGCAATCACTAACGGACGTTCTTTATCGCTCGGAAGTCGCAAAGGCTCTAACTCTAACTCCATAATCATATATCTTTTATTCCTTATTTACTTAATTGTTCCCCAAAGGTAATACAAATGATGCATAAAACCTTATTTTACCATTCTAAAGATGCAATTCGGTCGCGTGCTTTCATCATTAGCTCGTCTTTTGCACATAGGGAGATGCGCACATAACGCCGACCATTGCTTCCAAAAATGAAGCCTGGCGCAATAAACACACGTGCCTCATACAACACACGCTCTGTCAACTGTTCCACATCGGGTCAGTCCTAAAACCCAGTTGCAAGCCTATCCTCTTAAGCACATAACGATTACACATATTACAAGGATATTTTTATTTTAGTTTGCTGTCACTTTTAACATTTCGTATAACCTCACTGATAATTAAATATATTGGTGTCCGATAAAACTTTTTTGGAGTTATCTGTGTTAGTTAAAATAGACTTAAACTTATGATTTCATTAATTTATCTGGTTATTATAGGGCTTTCCTTGTCAATATAAGCACATTTTATAATGCTTAACCAAGCCCCCTGGATAAGTAAAACGGCTGAAACACCGATGAGTAAAGAGATACAGAGCTTTCAGTTTATTTTTACTGGACAGCAATAATAGACAATACTGAAACGATTTCGAAACATAAAACAAAAGACAGATAAAGGCGGTGATGAAATATTATATAAAACGGCTATCAATGAAAAAGGATGCTTTAGAGAAACCTCAAAAGCATCCTTTTCTTTTATATGATAAGGTTATTTTACTGCATATCGTAAACTACCTGCATCAACTTCTTGCCCAATGCGTCAGCAGCCTCCATGGTGTTAGCCTCGCTGTAAACACGAATAATAGGTTCTGTATTTGACTTACGGAGATGAACCCAAGCATCAGGAAAGTCGAGCTTAACGCCATCAATATCAGTTACTTGTACATCCTTCTCCTGTCCATAAAGTTCTTTCACACGCACAAGGATTGCATCAACATCTGTATCAGGAGTAAGGTCGATACGATTCTTGGCGATGAAATACTCAGGGAAAGTCTTGCGAAGTTCGCTTGCCTTCAGTCCCTTCTGTGCCAAAGAACTAAGGAAGAGCGCAATACCAACAAGGGCATCACGACCATAATGGCTTTCTGGATAGATAACACCACCATTACCTTCACCACCAATAACAGCACCGACTTCCTTCATCTTTGTGGTAACATTCACCTCACCAACAGCAGAAGCATAATACTTACCGCCATGCTTCTCTGTCACGTCACGCAAAGCACGAGTTGAAGAGAGGTTACTAACAGTGTTACCCTTCACATGCTCGAGGATATAGTCTGCTACTGTGACGAGTGTGTACTCCTCACCATACATCTTACCATCCTCCTGAATGAATGCCAAACGGTCTACATCAGGGTCAACAACGATACCCAAATCATAACCACCCTTGGCTACCTCGTCCATAATGCCTGTGAGGTTTGCTGCGATTGGCTCTGGATTGTGAGCAAAGTCGCCTGTAGCATCACCATTAAGAAACTTATATTCAACACCTAAACGATCGAGAAGCTTAGGCAGGATAACACCACCAACAGAATTGATAGAATCAACTACAACACGGAACTTACGATTCTTAACAGCCTCAAGGTCAAGCAATTCAAGGTTCATCACCTCTTCTATATGGCGCTCATCAAATGAATCGTCATCAGTATAACTACCCAAACCATCTACATCTGCATAATCAAAGTCCTCACGCTCAGCGATATCAAGTACCTCAGCACCATCAGCTGCAGTAAGAAACTCACCCTCCTCATTCAGAAGTTTTAAGGCGTTCCAATGGCGTGGATTATGAGAAGCGGTGATGATGATACCACCATCTGCACCACTCATGCGTACCGCTAACTCTGTTGTAGGTGTTGTAGCCAAACCAATGTTCACAACATCTGCACCAATACCCATCAGCGTACCGCATACAACATTCTTAACCATTGGACCAGAGATACGTGCATCACGACCAACAACAATCTTCAGCTTCTTCTCTGGGTGCTTACGTGCAATGAACGTAGCGTATGCAGAAACGAATTTAACGATGTCCAGCGGGTTCAGCGTATCGCCCGCACGACCTCCGATAGTTCCACGGATGCCGGAAATAGATTTAATAAGCGTCATACTTAAAATATGTTTGAAGGGTATTCCCCTTATTGTTCTCTTGTTTTATTAATTTTTCTCGCTCTATTCTTTTACTTCTTCTTTCTTCACCGCCTATTAAAGACCTCTCTGGAAAGTAAGGTCATAATAGCAAGGATAGACTGCCTTTGAAGCATTAAGCTGTCCCTGCTGTGAAGGAACGATAAGTCTCACGTGTGACAACTTAGATGAAGCATTTACCAGTCTACCAAGAGCAATATAAGGCATTGGAACCAACCAACCTGCTGGAACAGAAGTACTCTTGTAGATGTCAGCCATCACACTGGAAGTAGGGTCAAATGAAGCGGTGTATGTTCCACTTGTGTTTGTTACAGACATCTTGTCAACCTTAGGACCAAAGACGAGGAACTGATTAGATAACTGCAGCGTATCTGTAATAAGGTTGCGCTCGCTAAAACGGCAGAGGACAGTGGCTGTCTCGCCTTTCTTAATTACTTCGCCAGTTCCTTTTTCAACAATCTGCATGTAAACACCAGTATTTGGGAAAAGAACATACTGATTCTTCGTTATATCTGTAGTATTCCCTTGTTTTGCAAACTGCTCTTCGCTAATTACATTTATACGCTTCTTGACTATAAATGAGTTAATCGCTTCTGTCTCTCGCTCCAACTGATCAGCATAAGTCTCAGTCTTATTACATGAACTAAACGCCAACATTGCAGCTAATACAACAAGGAGAAAATTTATCTTCTTCATTCGTTTTCTTATTTTAATATGTTGTGCAAAGATAAGAAAAAGTATTTAGAAAGGGAAAATAAGAAGTAAGAAAATATATTAAGGTAGGTTGTAAAAAGAAACTTTATAGTAGTTTTATCACTTAGAATCCCTATTTTCAGGTTCTTCTGTTAAACCCAAATCGGTTATTAGACCACAATATGTATAATTCTTATTAGTTGGGCTCACAAAGGAGGATAACTGCACAATAAAAGACAAATAGATATTATCGCTATCCTTAATCTACAAATAACTTATGCTCATATCATTATCTCTTTGTAAATTATTTTCACGTAACTCAAAACCAATACATACTCTTTTGGCTTCTAAAAGATGCCTAATTGACTTGCAAAAGGTGCCCTTTAAGACCCTTACTAACGCCCTTTTGAAGTCCAATTAAGCACCTTTTACGTTACCACTTTATAACTAATTGATATTATGCTTGTTACAAAACTATCACTTGTTTGTACTTTTGGCGTTATTTATGAATGTTTTATTTGAAATTATGTAATAAATTTTCAAGGTGTTGTCGGTGACTTTTCGAGTATTAAAAAGGATATAATGGAAGATGCGCTTATGGTTACAAAGAAAGGAATCAGCTAAATTACAATAAAAATGGGAGCTATCTACCAAAACTATAGACAGCTCCTATTCTTCTACATATTCCTTTGTACAATAGATATTTACATCATTTTTAGAGAAGATGAGGAAGATGCTCCTTCACAAATTGTTCACCTAATCGGAAACCTTCCTCATAGAGATGCTCAAGCTTATCAACATCTTTCTCCATTCGTCCTACAACAATAGGTTCTTCTGGACGAATAACAAGTATCTTACCTTGTTCCTCCAACTCATCCACCAAGTCGAGTTGCCGATTATATGCTTCTATTCTACGACTCAATGCAACACGTAAACGTGGATAGTTGCGATAGATAAACTTGGGTTGTTTATGGTCACGTCCAGTATCTCTCCAACCTTTGTTACGCGTACTGATGACCACATTTGCCTCGTGTCCAGTCTCTATAGAACGCAGTATAGGAATAGAGTCGACAATACCACCATCCAATAACTCCTTACCATCCACCTCAACAATCTTACTAACGTAAGGAAGACTTGAAGAAGCACGTGCCAATACATTAAGACGATGCGTATCACCTGACGATTCTGAGAGATATTCTGCAAAACCAGTCTGACAGTTTGTCACCACCATCTCAAAGATATATCCATTCCTACAATTACGGAAATACTCTTCATAATCAAAAGGAATAAGCTCGTAAGGGAAACGATGATAAAGTAAATCTGGGTCGAAAATACATCCCTGCGTAACGAGATGGCGCAAGCCTATGTAATCATATTTGGCAAGCATATCAATATTAGAAATACGAGCACGACGTGGTTGACGACTGGCATACGACAAACCATTACACGCTCCTGCAGATACTGCAACAATGTAATGAAAATAGAGCTTATATTTCATAAAAGCATCTAAAACACCAGAGGTAAATACACCACGCATCCCTCCTCCTTCCAACACTAAACCCGTATTCCTATCTATTTGCATAAAATCTCGTTAAAAAACAACTGCAAAGTTAATAACTTTCAAACAAAAATAACTATCTTTGCATTCAAACCAACTAATAATTGAAATATGTTTAACAAAGAAACCTATGTAAAGCGCCGTGCAGAGCTTAAGAAACTTGTTGGAGAGGGTATTATTATTCTCTTTGGCAACAATGAGTCGCCTGCAAACTTCCCTGCGAATGGATATTATCCTTTCCGTCAGGATTCATCATTCCTCTATTATTTTGGTCAGAAACGTGACGGATTAGTTGGTGTTATTGATATTGACAATGACACAGAAACACTTGTTGGCGATGACATTGATATCGACGACATTGTATGGTACGGTAGCGTTGACTCTGTAAAAGATATGGCTGATGCCGTTGGTGTAGCCAACACTGTCAACATGAAGGGTCTAAAGACCATTTGTAACAATGCGTTGCGAGAGCATCGTAAGGTTCATTTCCTACCTCCTTATCGTGCTGATATTAAGATTCAAATATTCGACCTCTTTGGTATTCATCCTAATCAACAGAAAGAGTCAGCAAGTATGGAACTTATCCGTGCGGTTGTTAAGATGCGTTCTGTAAAGACACAGGAAGAAATTGAGGAGTTGGAGCGTGCTGCTGTTATTGGCTACAAGATGCACACAACTGCTATGATATTGGGTAAGCCAGGTGTAACTGAGCAGTTCGTTGGTGGTCAGGTTAGCGGTATCGCTAACTCATATGGTTCCATGGTATCATTCCCAACCATCTTCTCTCAGCATGGTGAGATTATGCATGGCAATCCTTCGATGGCAGTATTGGAGGCTGGTCGCCTTGCTCTCTGTGACTGTGGTGCTGAGACCGTCAACCACTACTGTTCTGATAACACCCGTACATTCCCTGTAAGTGGTAAATTTACTCAGAAACAATTGGAGATTTACAAGGTCGTAGAAGAGTGCCACGATGCTGCATTAAAGCTTTCTAAGCCGGGTGTTAAGTATATGGACGTTCACTTTGCCATTTGCCGTATTATCTTTGATCGTATGAAAGAACTTGGATTGGCTAAGGGCGACACTGATGCAGCTGTAGCTGCAGGTGCACATGCTATGTTCCTGCCTCATGGACTTGGCCATATGATGGGTATGGATGTTCACGATATGGAGTCTTTCGATCAAATTAATGTTGGCTTCGACGAAGAGACACGTCCTAACCTTGAGCAGTTTGGTACTAACTGCTTACGTATGGGTCGTCGCTTGGAAGAGGGCTTTGTCGTTACTGATGAACCGGGTATCTATTTTATCCCAGCATTGATTGACGAGTGGCGTGCAAAGAAACATTGTGCCGACTTCCTCAACTTCGATAAGTTAGATGAGTACAAGGACTTCGGAGGTATCCGTCTTGAAGACGATCTTCTCATCACCAAGGATGGTTGCCGATTCATAGGCAAGGATATTATTCCTTATCATCCACAAGATGTCGAAGACTTCATTGCCGCAAACCGATAAGTAATAGAACTTTTTAATAATTAATATTTACATCAAGGTTGCCGCAAGAGTATCACTCACAACGGCAACCCGATTTATAAGAAAAAACTTATGAGAAAAACTTTTGTTGTAGCATTGCTCGCTTTGTTTGCGATAGGCGCTAATGCCGCAGACAAGAAAGAGGGTGCAACCTCTAACAAGCCTGTTTTTACTGTAGTAAAGCAGATTCCAATTACAAGTATTAAGGACCAGAACCGTTCAGGCACATGCTGGGACTATTCAACTCTTAGCTACTTCGAGGCTGAGATTTTGAAGAAGACTGGTAAGACATACGACCTCTGTGAGAGTTTCGTTGCTAACAAGACATACATGGAGCGCGCTATTCAGGTTGTTCGCTTCCATGGTGATTGCCAGTTTGCTCAAGGTGGTTCTGCATACGATGTATTGCACACCCTTGAGACTTATGGTATTTGTCCAGAAAGTGCTATGCCATTCCCAGGCTCACTCTATGGCGATTCATTGAACAACTTCAATGAGTTCTTCTCTTTGTTAGAGCCATATGTAAATGGTATTGCACGCAACAAGGCAAACAAGATTTCTGGTCAATGGAAGCAGGGCTTGCAGGGTATCCTCGATGCTTATCTTGGCAAGTGTCCAGAGACATTCACTTACGAAGGCAAGCAGTACACTCCAAAGAGCTTCGCTGCAAGCCTTGGTTTGAACTGGAGTGACTATGTAACTATTACTTCTTACACACATCACCCATTCTACTCACAGTTTGCTGTTGAGGTACAGGACAACTGGCGTTTCCCATTGTCTTATAACCTCCCAATGGATGAGATGATGCGTATCATTGATAACGCTGTCATGAATGGCTACACAGTAGCATGGGGTGGCGACGTTAGCGAGCCAGGTTTCACTCGTAAGGGTTTGGCTTACATGGTTGACGGTAAGAAGGTTGAAAGCATGAAGGGTAGTGATATGGCTCACTGGCTTGGTCTTTCTGCTGCAAAGAAGAAGGATATCATCGATTCACTCGGTGTAAACGTACCAGAGGTTGTTCCTACACAGCAGCAGCGTCAGGAGCGCTTTGACAACTGGGAACTTACTGATGATCATGGTATGCTTATCTTCGGTATTGCTAAAGACCAGAATGGTAAGGAGTATTATATGGTAAAGAATTCATGGGGTGAGACTGGTGACTACAAAGGTATCTGGTATATGACCAAGAACTTTATTGCAGCTAACACCATGGACTACATGGTAAACAAGAACGCTATTCCTAAGGACATCCGCAAGAAGATGGGTCTCTAAAAGAATAAGACAAGTTGAATTGATAATAAAGAACAAGCCTTTCTGACATCATCATTTCAACAATCTATAAATCATAAACAATCCCGCTCTAATGATTTGGAGCGGGATTGTTGTTGTATTATCAATTGGGCTAATTAGGCTAATGGGGCTAATATCATAAAAAACAGAACCAAATAATACGCCACATAACATACTCATTTGCCATTTTTTTTGTACCTTTACGGACAGAAATAAAAACAATTTAAAATGCAATTTAAATGGAACTACACTCCACCTGCAGATACTCAGGTCAATGCGGCTAAAGACTTAGGGGAGAAATTGGGGATTAGTCCCATTCTCGCTTCGCTGCTCATTCGTCGTGGTATAACGACGGAGAGTGCGGCTAAACGGTTCTTCCGCCCACAATTAGCAGACCTCATCAATCCTTTCTTAATGAAGGATATGGATGCTGCTGTTGATCGACTCAATGATGCTATGGGTCATAAGGAGCGCATTCTTGTCTACGGAGACTATGACGTAGACGGCTGTACGGCTGTAGCGTTGGTGTATAAATTCTTACGCCAGTTCTATTCAAATATCGACTACTACATTCCCGATCGTTATGACGAAGGATATGGAGTTAGTAAGAAAGGAATAGACTTTGCTAAAGAGACAGGAGTAAAACTTATCATCATCCTCGATTGTGGAATCAAAGCAATTGAAGAGATAACCTATGCTAAAGAGCAAGGAATAGACTTCATCATCTGTGACCATCATGTTCCTGACGAGGTAATGCCGCCCGCTGTGGCAATCCTTAACCCTAAACGACCAGACGACTCTTATCCTTTTAAAAACCTTTGCGGATGCGGTGTAGGCTTTAAGTTCATGCAGGCATTTGCAAAGAACAATAATATTCCGTTCTCTCGTCTCGTTCCCCTACTCGACTTCTGTGCTGTCAGCATTGCAGCAGATTTGGTTCCTGTGGTGGATGAGAACCGTATTCTTACCTTCCACGGACTAAAGCAGTTGAATCAAAATCCAAGCCTTGGACTGAAAGCTATTGTAGATATTTGCGGTCTGAATAGTCGTGAGTTGTCAATGAGCGATATTATCTTCAAGATTGGACCACGTATCAACGCCAGCGGACGTATGGAGAATGGTAAGAAGAGTGTTGACTTACTTGTTGAAAGAGAATACAGTTTAGCTCTCGATCAAGCAAAGCATATTGACGAATACAACGAACAGCGAAAGGATGTAGACCGTCAGATGACAGAAGAAGCTAACCAGATTGTGGCTCGCTTGGAAAGTCAGAAGCATCAGTCGAGCATTGTTCTCTATGATGAGCATTGGAAAAAAGGTGTCATAGGAATCGTAGCCTCTCGCCTGACAGAAATCTATTTCCGTCCGACAGTAGTCTTGACACGTGACGAGAACCTTGCAACAGGCTCTGCACGTAGCGTAGCGGGATTTGACGTATATGCAGCTATTAAGAGCTGTCGTGACCTCTTATTAAACTTCGGTGGACACACTTATGCTGCTGGACTAACCATGAAGTGGGCAGATGTAAAGGAGTTTCGTAAACGATTCCAAGCATATGTGGAAGAGCATATTGAACCAGAACAACGTGAAGCGATCTTGGATATTGATGCTGTTATTGACTTTAAGGATATCACAAAGAAACTGCATACTGATTTGAAACGCTTCGCACCATTTGGTCCTGGAAACCCAAAGCCTCTCTTCTGTACGTTAGATGTCTACGATTTCGGAACCAGCAAGGTTGTTGGACGTGAGCAAGAGCATATCAAGTTAGAACTGGTCGATTCTAAATCCAATAACGTAATGAATGGTATAGCCTTTGGACAGAGTGCCTCTGCCCGCTATATCAAGTCGAAACGCTCGTTTGACATAGCATACACCATTGAGGATAATGTCTTTAAGCGTGGAGCAGTACAATTACAGATAGAGGATATTAGACCAACTGAGGAGTCTTGACGGTTGATTGAATTTTATTAGTAGTACTCGAACGAATAGGCTTCCTTCAAGTCCTAAAGTTCAAAGTTCAAACCTCAAAGTTCAAACCTCAAAGTTCAAACCTCAAAGTTCAAACCTCAAAGTTCAAACCTCAAAGTTCAAACCTCAAAGTTCAAACCTCAAAGTTCAAACCTCAAAGTCTAATGTCCTACCTTGACATTCTTCATCAATATTGGGGCTATCCTGACTTTCGCGGTATACAGAAAGATATTATCGAAAGTATCGGTTCAGGAAAGGATACCTTAGGACTAATGCCAACAGGAGGAGGAAAGTCTCTCACCTTCCAAGTGCCAGCATTAGCCCAAGAGGGAGTATGCTTAGTCATTACTCCTCTTATTGCATTAATGAAGGATCAGGTTGACCATCTTCGTCATCAAGGGATCACGGCTGCTGCGATTTATTCAGGTATGCGCCATGATGACATCATTACTACTTTAGAGAACTGTACCTTTGGAGGGATAAAACTACTTTATATTTCTCCTGAGCGTATAGGTTCTGATATCTTTCAGGCTAAATTAAGACATATAAAAGTGAGTTTCATCACTGTTGATGAAGCCCACTGTATCAGCCAATGGGGATACGACTTTCGACCTTCTTACCTGCAGATTGCAGACATTCGAAAGTTAGTTCCCAATGCACCTATCCTCGCTTTAACAGCAACTGCCACACCAGAAGTTGTTGATGATATCCAAGACCGTTTAGGTTTTAAAGAGAAGAATGTCTTCCGAATGAGCTTTGAGCGTAAGAACTTAGCTTATGTCGTACGCCAGACTGAGGACAAAGAGGCAGAGATGGTACATATCCTGCAATCTATACCCAAGACAGCTATCGTCTATTGCCATAGCAGAAAACGCACGAAGGAGATTGCACAAATGCTCACAGAACAGGGGATTTCAGCTACATGGTATCATGCAGGCTTAGAACCTGGTGTCAAAGACCAACGCCAAAATGACTGGCAGAATGACAAGATACGTGTTATGGTTGCTACAAATGCTTTTGGTATGGGTATCGACAAACCTAATGTACGTGTGGTTATTCATATCGATAGTCCAAGTTCCTTGGAGGCTTACTTCCAAGAGGCGGGACGTGCGGGACGTGATGGCAATAAGGCATATGCTGTACTCCTTTATAATGGGCACGACAACCGTACGTTGCAAAAACGCATTGAAGATACCTTCCCTCCTAAAGACTATATCCAGACAGTATACGAACACTTAGCCTACTTCTATCAGATAGGTGTTGGAAGTGGCTATGGATGTATCTTCGAGTTTCCTATTGACAAGTTCTGCAACACCTTTAAACATTTTCCAATACGTGTAAATGCTGCGCTAACAATTCTTCAACGAGCTGGCTATATTGATTATGAGCAGAATCCAGACACTAAGGCACGTGTTCGTTTCCTGTTGAATAGAGATGACCTCTACCGACTGGACTCACTTACTGACAAGGAGAATGATGTCGTCACTGCCCTACTCCGTAACTATGGCGGTTTATTTTCTGACAGTGGATATATTGATGAAAGCTATATTGCACAAGAAGCTGGACTCGACAGAAACCAAACCTATATGGTATTGGTTAATCTAAGCAAGAAGCGTATTATCAACTTCATTCTACGTAAGAACACACCACTAATCAGCTACACACAAGACCGTGTTGATGGTGTTGACGTTATCCTTAACAAGAGTGTGTATGAGGACAGAAAGGAGCAATTCATAAAGCGTATCAATTCTGTTATTAATTATGCACAGAATGAACGAGTATGTCGCAGCAGACAACTACTATCTTACTTCGGGGAAACGAAGTCAAAAGACTGTGAGCAATGTGATGTCTGCCTTTCACATACCAAAGAGGATGATACGGACGAGAAAGAGCTTATCAGAGAACAGCTACTAACTTTCTTAGCAGATGGCCAAAAACACCCTATAACAGAGATTCGACAATTAAATGACGACTGGGATCTTGTACAACAAGTAATGCGAGAAATGGTTTTGGAAGAGGAAATCCTTATGGATGGAAGTTTCTTACTTCTACCCTAAACTAATTTTATTCTTTCAAAGACAGATATCATGATTATTAAAATATTCATCAACTCATTAAAGTTTGAACTGATCAAGCTTATAACAAGAACAGAAACACTACACTTCTAACAAGTTTATTTTAAATTACGTTTGCTGTCATTTTAACATATAGAGATAACTCATTATAAAACAAGTAATTATACATCTATAATAAGTGACACGAGTGACAGCAACTCTTAAAGCCAAATTTTATTAGATTACAACACGTATAATTCTGTACTGTAGGTATTGTTTCCTAACGACCAATACGAGTTAAACAAATTGTACCCTACAACGACACACTTCCGTCTCTTCTCTTTCCACATTACTCTTTGTTATTCTTACATTGAAGTCGGTCTCCGTTTCTCGCTGCTCCCGATAGAAGTGAAGTTTATCACCTTGATGTGATTCAGCAACATAAGCTATCTCAAAACGTTTGATACGATGTTGCTTATACCAAGCCACGTCCCACAAGTCTAACATATGCTCGATATATTTGACTGAGTTAATATGTCCATTGATATCAACATCATTATAATAAGTGTCTATTGAACGAACAGGAGTGGCATCAGCAGACATCTTCACACGTGATGACTTCTCTATTGGACAAGAATATTCTGTTTCTATATACTCGGTTATCAAACCACCGCGAACAGCAAGAATGTCTGCAGGCTGACGTGTGTCAAGGTCTATCATTGCCCAGACACTCTTACCATAGCCATAAACATGCCCTGTCTCACCAATAACCTTAAAGTTACGGCTTGTAAAGGATTTCAAAGCACTATCGACCCAAGTCTCTACAAAGAACTTATCATATGCCTTCGGCATTTCTTCCATCTCAATAGCCAAGCGGCTCAACACCCATGTCTTATTAACTGTATTGAGATAGTTCATACCATAACCGCGGTCGTTGCTATGAAAATCGGCTGCATTCAACATATGATTGCCTAAATGCCCCATAAATAAATGGTTAGAGAAGTCGCAATGAAACGGCTCCGCCAAAAACTCATATCTACCTATCTTTGATAACTTTTCCATATAACTCTTTTTACACTAACAAGTTATTACAAGCAGTTATACCACTTTGCTTATTTTATATAACGGAGAATCAGTAAGATTATTCTATTATTTGCAAGGAAAACTCAAATGTCATCCTTATTAATAAACCTTATTAAGAAAAACTACACATAGAAAGAAAACAAAAGAGGATGCACCTAAAAGATGCATCCCCAATATTTATTGTTCGAAGGATAACCCTTCTTAACCTATTCGGTTAGATTACTTTACGTAAACAACTGCAAGACGGTTAGAAGTTACACCCTGTACACCCTTACCAGTTGCCTCGTCAACGATAACACCACGACCCTTGAGGTAGTTAGCAACTACGTCAGCACGAGCCTGTGAGAGACGATCGTTAAGTTCCTTAGAACCCTCTGGAGAAGCTGTACCAACAACCTGAACGTGAACACCCTCCTTAACGTTGTTAAGAGCAGCCTTAGCGTCGTTTGTAAGAGCAGACTTACCCTGAGCGAATGTTACGAATACGAGGTCAGATACGGTGAACTCCTTAACCTTAACAGAAGGAACTTCCTTAACTACCTCCTTAGTGATAACCTCTGGCTTACGGTTGCGGAGCTCGTTGATCTGAGCGTTCAAAGCATCGATCTCAGCCTGGTCACGTGGAGTAACGATTGTGAAGTTGTGTGTACCGTTAGAGTTAGCAAACTTGTAAATGAAACCAGCGTTCAACTGAACAAATGAGTTGTTGATGTTGTAAGCTGGCTGACCTGCCTGTGAAGCTGCCTTGTAACCATACTCCTGATGATCAGCTAAAGCTACTGGAGCCAAAGCATTACCAGTTGCAACAAGTTCCTTGCTCTTTGACTGACCCAAGAATGCGAAGTTAATAGAAGGCTCTACATAGAACTGGAACTGCTTTGCTGAACCAAAGTTGAAAGCAAAGTCAAGAGCAGCCTTAGAAGTCATACGATTACGCTGATTCTCAGTAGCAGCCTTAACAAGCTTGTTGTTTGTAAATACGTGCATCCAACCAAGACCATAGAGTGCGCTAACCTCGAATGTACGTGGCTCACCCTTGTAACCACCGAACCAGTTGCTAAGGTTTACAGTACCGAGCAAGCTTGCGTTAGTAGCGCGAACTACTGTACCTGTAGAACCCCAAGGCTTGTTTGAGAAGTATGCGTTACCCTCTACAGCAAGACCGAATACTGGAGTGAAGTAACGACCGATACGGATACCAGCGTTTGGATCGAGGTCGCTCAACCACTTATGACCAGTTGTCTTTGTTGCAACACCACCGTTAATACCAACGTAGATGTTATCAAATGTCTTGCTCTCTGCTACTGTCTGAGCAGAAACAGATGCTGCCATAGAAGCAGCAGCCAACATTAAAACTAACTTTTTCATTGTTTTCTCTGAATTAATTAATATTTGTAAAATCTATAATGTCAATGTTTTAAACTCGGTGCAAAGTAATAAAAAAATAATGAAACAACCAAATTTTTTAGAGGAAAAATCTGCACAGCACCCTATATTATGAGCAAAAGCAACCACAAAGAAGGAAATAAAGAACAATGTTTATATTTTTTTCGACTTAATAACACAATAATATATAAGGAAATAAAGCAAAACTGAGCCTTGTAGGGACTTTCTTCTGCGCTATTTATAGAGTTATTGTTGCCCTATAAAGATTAAATTGCATATCCTTTCTCATTAAGGAACAGCTTTGAAATAGATAACATTTGGTTACCTTTTATAAAAGTAAGAAAACATATCATATAAATTAGCTTGTTTGTTACGACCGAACACCTCTTTTTAATAAAAAGCAAATGAGCCTGCCCTCTATCTTATATAGCAAGCAACTTAATGCTCAGCACAATTCGTGTTTACCATCAGCACGACATGTGCGAAGCAATAACACCACACGTGCGAAGCAATAATACGTTGAAATGCCATTACCTATAAGCAAAGAAAAAAGGGACCCGTAGCATCACTGCTTAGGTCCCTTTAACAAATTAGAGAGTTATAAAAAATCAGGTTCACTTTCATCATTACCACAGAGGATTCTGCGGTAATGCGATTCGATTACTGCTGAGCAATAATCTTCATACCCTCCTCCACTGCTTCCATATTCAGTGGAATGAGTTTATGATGGCGTTCTGGCAGGCTCTTGAAGAGCGCCTTCTTGAGTCCATCAGTGCTGACTACAGGACAAACCTTAAGCAGACCACCTAAGACAATCATATTAAACACCTTTGCATTCTTCATCTCAGCAGCCTTATCCATTGCATTGATGCGATAGACTGTGATGTCCTTACGAGTAGGTGGATTGAAGACTCCATAACCATCATAGATAAGTAAACCGCCTGGCTTAACTTTTGGTTCGAACTTATCCAATGAAGGCTGGTTCAAAACAATCGCTACATCATACTTGCTGAGAATAGGAGAAGAGATACGGTCATCGCTTATAATAACAGTAACATTGGCTGTACCACCACGCTGTTCTGGACCATAAGCTGGCATCCATGTTATCTCCTTATCTTCCATTAGTCCCGAATAAGCCAGAATCTTACCCATAGAGAGTACGCCCTGACCACCGAAGCCACTAATTATTATCTCTTTTTTCATATTACACCTTAATTTATATGGGAGACGACTTAAAGACCTGTAGTGTCTTTCAAATCTCCCTTTTCATATTCAGGGAACATATTCTCGCGCATCCACTCGTTGGCTTTTACAGGAGTAAGTTTCCAACCACTATTACAGGTTGCAACAATCTCTACTAACGAGCTTCCCTTTCCTTGCATACTTGCTTCAAACGCTTTGCGTATAGCACGCTTTGCTTTATTGATTGAAGCAACGGTGTCAACACTCTGACGAGTAACATAGCAGGTTCCTTTCAGATGACTTGCCAACTCCGTAATGTTCAGATTATAGCCATGCAATTCTGGCTCACGACCGTATGGACAAGTTGCTGTCTTCTGACCCATAAGCGTTGTAGGCGCCATCTGTCCACCTGTCATACCATAAATGGCATTATTAATAAAGATGATAGAAATATTCTCACCACGGTTCAAAGCATGGATTGTCTCTGCTGTACCAATACAAGCAAGGTCGCCATCACCTTGATAAGTGAAGACCAAACGGTCTTCCCAAAGGCGCTTAATACCCGTTGCTACAGCCGGAGCACGACCATGAGGAGCCTCCTGCCAGTCGATATCAAGATAGCGATAAGCAAACACGGCACAGCCAACAGGGCATACACCAATCGCCTTATCACTCATTCCCATCTCTTCGATTACTTCTGCAACTAATTTATGAACCACACCATGTGAACAACCCGGACAATAGTGCATTGTCGTATCGTTCATCAAAGTAGGCTTCTTATACACCAGATTCTCAGGTGAAATGATATCATTTGCCATAATATACGTCCTCCCTTCTTACTTTACTAACTTTTCCTTGAGTGCCTTAACAATCTCTTCAGGGTCAGGAACGATACCACCTAAGCGACCAAAATGTTCTACTGGTAAAGCTCCGTTGATAGCCAAACGAACATCCTGTACCATCTGACCAGCATTAATTTCGCTTACCAACACACCCTTCTTCCCCATGCACAGTTCGGCAAGTTGCTTGCTTGGGAAAGGCCATAAAGTGATTGGACGGAACAAACCGACCTTTAATCCTGCCTCACGAGCTAACTCAACAGCCTTCTCACCGATACGTGCAGCACTACCGAAACTAACGATAATATAATCTGCATCTTCGCACTGCTGGGTCTCAAAGCGTACCTCATTCTCACGAATCTGACGATACTTCTCCTGTAAGTGGAGGTTTCTTTCTTCCATTATCTCTGGCTTCAATTCCAAAGAGGTAATGATATTAGGATTGCGATCAGCTGTATGACCCATTGAAGCCCAAGGACACTCCTTACGGATTTCCTCCTCTGTACGACGTGGTTTCTGTGGAGGAAGGACAACCTTCTCCATCATCTGACCAATCACACCGTCAGAAAGAATCATTGCAGGGTTACGATACTTGAATGCTAACTCGAAAGCCAAGTCAACAAAATCAGCCATCTCCTGTACAGAATTTGGCGCCAATACAATCACATTGTAATCACCATTACCACCTCCACGTGTTGCTTGGAAGTAGTCACTCTGACTTGGCTGGATAGTTCCAAGACCTGGACCACCACGCTGAACGTTAACAAAGACGCCTGGAAGTTCTGCACCAGCCATATAGCTGATACCCTCCTGCATCAAAGCTACACCAGGTGATGAGGAACTTGTCAGCACACGCTTACCAGCGCCAGCACCACCATAAATCATATTGATAGAAGCCACCTCGCTCTCAGCCTGAAGAACAACCATACCCGTTGTCTCCCATGGCTTCAATGCTGCAAGTGTCTCAATTATCTCACTCTGAGGAGTGATAGGGTAACCGAAATAGCCATCAGTACCGCAGCGTATAGCTGCATGAGCGATAGCCTCATTACCCTTCATTAGTTTTACATCTTGTTCTGCCATAATTATTCCTCCACTTTTTTACGATAGACTGTGATACAGCCATCAGGACAAACCGTAGCACAAGCAGCACAACCAATGCAATCATCTGGTCGTGCAGACTCTGTATACGGATAGCCGTGGACATTTACCTTTTTCTGAGCCAATGCAATAACATCTTTCGGACACGCAACGATACACAACTGGCATCCTTTGCATCGATCTGTGTTTACTACAATGGCACCTTTCATCTTGCTCATAGTTTTTGTATTTTAAGGATTATACGCATCCTTGTTATAGAAGTTGAGAATATTCTCCACCATCTCTTTTGCGATTACTGCTGGAGAATTAGGGTCCAACTCGATAGCCTCCATATAATT
Organism: Prevotella melaninogenica; assembly: GCF_013267595.1. Lineage (NCBI taxonomy): Bacteria > Pseudomonadati > Bacteroidota > Bacteroidia > Bacteroidales > Prevotellaceae > Prevotella > Prevotella melaninogenica. Next base: position 882,638 of record NZ_CP054011.1, read on the forward strand.
AGCTAAGGCCTCTTGCCAGTCGCCTCTCTGTCGGCACTCATTACCTCGTTGGAAATATTCTTCTGCTGTCATCTACTTATAATATTCTTTCTTGCCTGCAGCAAGTGTATTTTTCATCAGTGAACAGATGGTCATTGGACCAACACCACCTGGGACAGGCGTAATGAAAGAGCAGTGAGGAGCAACCTCATCAAATTTCACGTCACCACATAGTCTGAAGCCGCTCTTGCGTGTCTTGTCTTCAACACGTGTCGTACCGACGTCAATAACCACTGCACCTGGCCTCACCATATCAGCTGTTACAAACTCTGGTCTACCAATAGCTGCGATAATGATATCTGCCTCCTGACACTCTTTCTTCAAATCCTTTGAACGAGAGTGACATACTGTTACAGTTGAATCGCCATACTGTTTTTGCATCATCAACTGCGCCATAGGCTTACCAACAATATTGCTACGACCTAAGATAACACACTTCTTACCAGAAGTCTCAATATGATAATGCTGCAACAAGGTGAGGATACCCAATGGAGTAGCCGAGATAAAGCAAGGTAGACCGATAGCCATACGACCCACATTGATAGGATGGAAACCATCCACGTCCTTGCGATAGTCAACAGCCATAATAATCTTCTGCTCATCGATATGCTTTGGCAAAGGAAGCTGAACAATGAAGCCATCAACGTCTTCATCCTTATTCAGCTTATCCACACAAGCCAAAAGCTCTTCTTCTGTCACATCAGCCTCAAAACGAATGAGCGTAGACTTGAACCCACATTGCTCACAAGCAATTACCTTATTCTTAACATAGGTTTCACTTCCGCCATCATGTCCCACCAAAACGGCAGCCAGATGAGGTTGTTTACCACCTGCGGCAACAATCGCCTTCACTTCTTCGGCAATCTCCTGCTTTATCGCAGTTGCTGTTGCCTTTCCGTCTATTAACTGATATTCCATAGTAATGATATTATTTGATGAATATGTGTCTTTTACATCTTCGGCATATTTGGCATTCCCGGCATACCCTTCATCTTGCTCATCATACCAGCCATCTTCGAGCCAGTAACCATCTTCATCATCTTACGAGTCTGGTCGAATTGCTTAATGAGTCGGTTCACCTCTTGTATATTGGTGCCGGAACCCTTAGCAATACGCTGACGACGAGAATTATTAAGCAATTCTGGATTCGTGCGCTCTTTCGGTGTCATACTCTGGATAATAGCCTCAATACCCTTGAAAGCATTATCGTCAATATCGACATCACGGATAGCCTTGCCTACTCCAGGAATCATAGAAGCGAGGTCCTTTAAGTTACCCATCTTCTTGATTTGCTGTATCTGATTATAGAAATCATTGAAATCAAACTGGTTCTTCTGAATCTTCTTCTGCAGACGCTTTGCTTCTTCCTCGTCGAACTGCTCCTGTGCACGCTCAACAAGCGAAACAACGTCACCCATACCCAAGATACGGTCTGCCATACGACCTGGATGGAACACATCAATAGCCTCCATCTTCTCGCCCGTACCAATGAACTTAATAGGCTTTGTAACGACTGTACGGATTGACAATGCCGCACCACCACGTGTATCACCATCAAGCTTTGTGAGAACAACACCATTGAAATCCAAACGATCATTGAACTCCTTAGCAGTGTTAACAGCATCCTGACCCGTCATTGAATCAACAACGAACAATGTCTCGTCAGGATGAACATGATTCTTGAGACTCTCAATCTCGTTCATCATCTCTTCATCAACCGCCAGACGTCCAGCTGTATCGATGATGACAATATCGTGACCCTTTGCCTTTGCCTCAGCAAGTGCGTGATCAGCAATCTCATTCACATTCTTGTTCTCAGGCTCGCTATAGACAGCTACACCTACCTGTTCACCAACAACCTTCAACTGGTCGATAGCTGCAGGACGATAGACGTCACAAGCAACCAACAAAGGATTCTTATGCTCCTTTGTCTTGAGCATGTTTGCCAGTTTACCAGAGAATGTTGTCTTACCAGAACCTTGTAAACCACTCATAAGAATGATAGAAGGACGACCTGATAAATTCAGACCGACAGCCTCACCACCCATCAACTCAGCCAACTCATCATGTACAATCTTAACCATGAGTTGTCCAGGCTTAACGGCTGTGAGTACATTCATACCTAATGCCTTTTGCTTTACGGTATCAGTAAAGGTTTTTGCAACTTTATAGTTAACATCGGCATCAAGAAGCGCTCTGCGCACGTCCTTCAGGGTTTCTGCTACATTTATCTCTGTAATCTTTCCCTCTCCCTTGAGAATCTTAAAGGAGCGTTCAAGACGATCACTTAAATTTTCAAACATTGCTTTTAAAAGTAAACTTACTATTTTCTTATTCTATCTTACAAAGATAATAAAAAGGAAAATAATACCGCAAGCGAACGACCTTTATTTTAATGTATTTTAAAACACAAACCTTATAATAATGCGCAAGTAAATATAGTTTGTGCAAAAAAATGTAAAATAAAACAGCCTCAACCCCTACTTTTCCATTATCACAAGGATATGTAAAAACAAAACGCATCAGAAACTCTTAGATTATTAGGTTGAAATTTAGCACTTAAATTTTCCACTTGAAGTTAGCATCTAAGTTATCCTAAAACCGAATGAATGATGTTACACTATTTACCCGCCCATCAATCGATGGCGAATTAAGACAAAACTTTGTAATGTTTTTTCACGGACTACTTCTTATTTGATGCTTATTTGGCTTCGAAAAGATGCCTAATTAGCTTGCAAAAGATGCTCTTTTGAGGTCTTACTAACACCCTTTTGAACCCGTACTAAGCACCTTTTCTTGCACAGCTTTATAACTAACTGATATAATAACAGTTACAAGCACCCAAAAAACAACTCTTTATATGCCTTTATAGAAGGATAAGAAGCCTTAAAGATGTAAACATTTTTCTAAGCAGGAAACAAAAAAGAAGTGCCGACATCACTCTCTGAAAAGAGGAAAACGATGTCGGCACTTCCCTATTAATCAAAATACTGAATTCATAAAACCTTGTTTATTCTACAACATTTATGAGCAGCAATAACAATATATTAGGAATAATCATCCAAGCAAAGAAAACAAACAAAAGCGTAGGCGGACTATCATAAATAGATCCCCGATAATGAGTCATTACACGACTATGATGTCCTCGCACCTGATATATATAATATACAATGATATACGATAAAAGTATAGGTACACTGATTACAGTTTTTTCTTTCCATCCAGTAAAATGAAGCAGTGTGATATTCAGCAAATTTAAGCAATACCCCAAAAGGAACATAATCCCTAAAGGTATTAGTAACACTCCATCAATACTACGACGCCCTGGGAAAAGCTGATGTAACCGCTCTCCAACAAAGTAAACCAAGTCGAAAAAATAAAACTTTCTCTTACCCATTCTTGCTTTAAAAGTCTATACAAGACAGTTGATGATTTCCGTAACCGACTTACAGCCATGACGGTCGAGCCAGTCATTAATACCATCACGCACCTTTATCGTAACCTGTGAGTCAATGAAATTCGCTGTTCCTATCTGAATTGCTGTTGCTCCTGCCATGAGGAATTCAATAGCATCTTCAGCAGTAGAAATACCACCCAAACCGATAATAGGTATCTTAACAGCCTTTGCAACATCATTAACCATTCGGACAGCTACAGGCTTTACAGCTGGTCCACTCAATCCTCCCGTACGAATACTCAACTTCGGACGACGATGCTCAATATCAATCGCCATTCCCATCAACGTGTTAATCAGTGATACCGAGTCAGCACCTTCATCTTCGCAGGCACGTGCAATGCTGGCAACATCTGTAACATTAGGTGAAAGCTTCACAATCATCGTCTTGTGATAATGCTGGCGCACAGCCTTCACGATAGAAGCAGCACCAGAACAGGTGACACCAAACGACATACCGCCTTCTTTCACGTTAGGGCATGAGATATTTACCTCGATAGCTGGAATACCTTCCAATGCATCAAGTTTCTCTGCGGTTTCTGCATACGATTCTGGCGAATTTCCACTCACATTGACAATCATATTCGTGTCGATATCCTTTATCTGAGGATAGATATGTTCGATGAAGTAGTCTACTCCCTTATTTTGCAAACCTACGCAGTTAAGCATTCCCTGAGGTGTTTCTACCATACGTGGATAGTCATTTCCCTCACGTGGTTCCAGTGTCGTACCCTTGACGATAATACCTCCAATTTCCTCTAATGGAACGAAATCAGCAAACTCCAAACCATAGCCAAAGGTGCCACTGGCTGTCATTACTGGATTCTTGAGCTGTAAGTCACTTATCTTTACACTTAAATCAGCCATATTATAATCATCTATTTTTACAAAACTATGTGATTGTATGCTTCCTCTTCCTATATAGTACTATTAATATAATAGGTATAATAAAAGGAAACTAAGCTTCAACCACTCTTTTCTGATTTATTCTCCCCACATCAATCTACGTGTATCGAAGACTGGGCCCTCTGTACAAACACAGAGATTTCCCCCTGTCGTTTTCTCTACACAGCACAGACAAGCACCAACACCGCACGCCATCATATTCTCTAACGATGCCTCGCAAGGAATTGATGCCTTATGAGCATAACGTGCCACTGCCATCATCATGGGCTTAGGGCCACATGTAGAAATACGGTCAAAACGCTCTGTGGACAGGATAGAGTGATTTGTGACAAACCCTTTCTCACCTGCAGAACCATCCTCTGTAGTGATACATACCTTTCCATACTTCTCGAAAAGCGATACCTCTGCTAAATCGGCTGCTGTACGAGCTCCCAACAAAAAGACAGGCAAACCACCAGCATCCTTTATCTGCTTACCGAAATAAAGCAACGGAGCAACGCCTACACCACCGCCTACAAGCAATACACGTTCTGACGAACGTGCCAAAGGTGCAAACGTATTACCCAAAGGAAGAACGCAGTTTAACCTATCGCCTTCACGCAGACGTGCAAGCGTACGCGTACCTTCTCCTACAGTTGCAACAAGCAGCCACAATTCATTACGCTCTTTATCAACAAAATTAATAGAAATAGGACGGCGAAGAAAGGTAGAAGGCGAGCCGTCCACTCTCACCTCTACAAACTGACCAGGCAGCATCTCTGGAAGCGGTTTCTCATCTGTCAGCTTAATAAGGACATTCCTTGCATTGACACGATCCACAGAAGATACCTTCAAGTCGAGGACATACTTCTTCATCTTTGCTTTGCTTTTTAAAACTATGCAAATATAGATAAAATATCCCGATTATAGACTGATTAAAGAAAAAAACAGAAAGAAATCCTTTCAAAATAAGAATTAGCAAGTTATTTATCCATCAAGGACTCAGGATATTTGTTGCTTTCAGACCATCAATATAACAAGAACGCCTGGCTTACAACATAGAAATGTATTTACCTGAAACTGTATGAGGAACTGCCTTATGCTTTCATCTACAAATTATTACGCTGAAATGAACTTATAAAAAAAATAATATGTATCTTTGTCCTGTCTCCTATTATAGGAGGAGTATTCACTTTATTTTTAACCTAAAGATAATAACACTTCTCTATGAGTAAGAATAAAAACTGATCTCAACTATGTGACAAACAGGATATTCAAGAATTCCTAAAGTCATTATAATGTTTAGTGAGTTTAATTTCCAAAAGGACACATATACCAATCATTCAGCTATCCTGAAATATGGTTTATAGGCAAGAGGGTCGAAAGTTTTATATACATGTTATAAATAGAGAATAAATGATGAAGAACGATAACAAAACGAAAAGAGAAGAAACTCTTATGATCTGAGAGCACCTCAAAATATCGAAGTTCGAGAAATCATATTTAAACTATTGGGGTAGATGCCTGTTCGGATTATCAAGGAAATTTAGAGTTGTCCAAACAATAGATCCCGTGCAGCCCATAGACTCTTTTATATTTATCAGAGTGATTTTAAAGAGGAATTATATTGGAAAAAACAGACAAAATTATGAAGGAAAAAATAGATGCCTTTGTGGCAGAATTTAAACAAGAAGCATTGCTTGATGCTATTCGGATAAAGTTATCTCCCAGTACGGCTCTGGAACTTACCCAGAGCAAGGTTGGAGGACTTTTCTACTTGCCCAAAACGGCAGAGATTCCAACCAACAGCAAGGGTGAGCAACTGCTGTTTCTGGCACAGATAAACTGTGAGGAACTGCCAGAGAATACCATCTATCCAGAGAAAGGGATTATGCAGTTTTGGATTTTTGGTGGCAATTATGATATGGGGAACGACTATGACAACCCTTGTTCTGATGAGAACAAGCGGGTAATTTATTATCCTATGATAGAAGAACATTATGGTTCAGGAGAGTTAGCGGCTATTTATAAGCCTCAGAGGGACGAGGACGAAGAACTGATTACTCCTATCTATATAGACAAACCTTTATCTATGTCATTTCAACTTGAAAAACAATGGAGAACAATATCAGATTACCGTTTTCAAGATGCCTTCATAGAAAAATGGAATGCATACTTCCCTGAAAAGCAGACACAGAACTTGTGGCAGTTAGACGAAGACCTTGCTGAACTTGTATATGAAATGCTGGATATCACAGAAAACACCCAGATTGGCGGATATGGTTATTTTACACAAACTGACCCACGTACCTACGATTCATTGTTTGAATATACAGAAATCCTATTTCAACTGGATTCGTATGAAGACAATAACGGATGCGAAATTATGTGGGGCGACTGCGGTGTAGGAAACTTCTTTGCGACAAAAGAACAACTGAAAAAGCTCGACTTCACGAATTGCCTGTATAATTGGGATTGTTGCTGATAGCTTTCTCTCGCTTATACGATAGCATAGGCGAGAGAAGTCCTTAACTTCAAATCAGTCATTAGAGATATCGGAGAGCAAAGTGTAATAAATTAGAATTGATTATTGAAAAAACATATCACTTATGTCATTATAATTACTACACATCTGCTTTTTCTGACAAAATGAAAGCAAAATTTTCTGATGTCCGATTTGGGCTAAATCCATTCATAGAACAATGAATATCATTTAGGTTGATACAAAGATTTGATTAAGCTGTATGTTTTCACACTAAAACAGAAAAGAATATGAAGATTATCAGGGATTTTGGTGAATATTTCAAGTATTCGCTTCACGATGCACACATCAACAGAATTGAACATAAACAAGACAATTTGGTTTTGTATTTTAATTATATTTTTTCGTATAATGGAAAAACAGAGCAAACCCATAAAGCAAAGATTATTTTTGAACATACAGATATTGATGACATCAATGTACTTGTGTTCAACAAAAGATGGTTAGATGATTTTCAAGGTAAATGTATCGATTTAGAGACATACCAAAAGAAATATAAGAACTATGAGTTTGAGGTTATTGACGAGAGTTATAACTGGGGAAAGGCTGTATATCAAGGCTGGCTTTGGGTACAAGAGACACCCGTATACTGCATAATGAATATATTTTTTAAGGGCAAAATGATATATGTAATTGATGAATAGATAGTTGCTTATCAAATAACTACACATCAGAAATGGAGAACAACATTTATGGTATGACTGATAACAAAGATAGTTTGCCCCTAATCACAGTTTTGTAGAAAAAAGGTGCTTTATTTCTTCAAGAAGAAACGTTGAGTACGCGCAAATAGTTAGCTGTCCATACACATTTAAGACAACAAAAGAACAGTTTATCCGTGTTTGATAACGTAAGTCCCTGAATAACAACTATTCGCAAACGTCACATTCTAATGACGGTCATTAGATATCATTTAACCTCGATAGGATAACTTATTCGTAGTTAATATCGTAAGACATTGACTATCAATCAGTATCAAACTTTATTTTCTAATAACTATTATTAGATATTATTCAAATTTTCTGTTTTAGTACCCAGAAGACTGATTTGAGACAAATAACTCACCATCAAAATATTCTTTATCAAATTACACTTTACTGTCATTACTGTCATCCAAAGAGAGTGTATAACTAATTAGTTTATAAGGAGTTTGTGCTAAATGTTAAAATGACAGCAAACTAAATCGAAAATAGTTTTGTAAGTAAATGCTTAAATTTAAGTCTAACGTAGCACTTCAAAACTCTATATAGACATAATAAAAACGTAAGAACCCTGTAGTATAAATAAGAGAAAAGACCTTTGTGGGCTTAAAGTTCGTTTGCATGCTATAAACACCTATTTCTTTATAGTAAGAACAAATACATCAAAATAGAAACAAAGGCTTGTATGAAAGACTACATAGATTCTTATAGAATAATGTACGCTACTTAGAAATTGTTTTAAGAGATATCTAATGTAACTTTGCACTCGGAAGTTAACGAATACATTTACAAACTCCGAGTGCTATTCTTTAAATATCAATTTCGCATTCCGAAGACTTACTTCTTTGGTACAAAAGTCTCCCATGTTTGGTCATCAAAGAAGATACGAATCTCCGTGATACGACGTTGCGGTTTGTCAATATACTTTACCTCTGTACGAGATGGACTTTTATACATACTATCACTATATGGAGAGCTTATCTGTTCTGTCTCTGGCTGTGAGGATGGAGTAGGATAAGGAAAGTCAAGCATACCCTCAGAGGCTCCAGGAGATACCATCTCGGCTTCTCCAGTTGAAGAATTAGGTTCAGTAACCTGATCCTTAAACATAGGTCCTTGTCCGTACAGAAGCCAATCAAGATTAATCTTTGTGAACTTACTCTTGATAGCTTCAACTGTATTTAGAGTCGGTTTTGTTCTTCCAGTAAAAATACTACTGAGAGATGCTGATGAGATTCCTATGAAATCTGAGAAAGTTTGTTGAGTCATATGCTGACTCTCCATAAGCTGTCTGATTCGATCTTTCATATCCAAATTCTATCGTTCGTTAGCAAATAGAGGAGTTTTTAAGCTGATTAGGCACCTCTTTAATAACTTTACAAAGGTAAACATAATATTTTAAATATCAAAATAATGAACTGAGGATATTTCATTTGTATATCTTACTTTTGATATTTACATTTCACAAATATAAATAGCTAAACATGTGCACTTCTAATATACATTTATAAAATGATATATACAAATCTATATGATATCAAAGGAATAAATAAGCATAAAACTCTAAATTACTGGCTATAAACAACCTTTATTGACGTATACAAACCTAAAATAGCAAAATATGCAATAAAAAGGGAGATAACAAGAGTTTAAGCTGATAAAAGTATCAATACATTATAATAAATGACTGATTAACAACGAATTATCTATTAGAACTACTTAATGTATAAAAATACATATTGATTTATAAACACAAATATTCTAATTTTAATTTGCAAATACGTTTTTGTATGTGCAGTTTTTAATACAAAAATCATTCCTATCTCTCAACATATACAAATATAAAGTAGGAAAATATATGTTTTCTATTTTAGAAAACTAAAACCAAAAGAATGTGAAATATAAATCAGCTATTACGAAAAAATGCCATTTTTTGCGTGCTTAAAGTATTTACGAACAAGGATAAAGAAGACAAAAAATACGCGAAAAATGAAGAGGGTAAAATGAGCTAACCACCCTATTACTCAATAGAAAACATAAAAAAAGCACTCTTTTCAGAGTGCTCCTTTTAGCTTAAAAAATTATGATTTCTGATAAAAACAGGAGATTTTTATGCTTCAAAAGCATCAAAAAGCCTTCTATTTTTTAGTGAAGTATGAAGAAAATTAGCTCTTTCATCAAATCTCCTGCACCAGTATTAGGATTATCTAATCCTTTACTCTTTCCATCGATATCTCGAATCTTAGAAATTATGTCCATCGTTTTGCGAGCAGAATAATTCTTTTGCCCTATTACAAAATCTTTAGCTCCCCATGTATTACGCAAATCTAAAGCAGCAGCAATATCTTGTTCCGTATTTTTTCGAGGAGAATAATGAACTATCATCAAACTTTGGAAATAAGAAAAGAGTAATGGAAGGAAAGAATAAAGAGAACCAGCTTTTGGATTATTGTCAAAATATTTCACAATCTGATTTGCTTTAAAACAATCCTTCTGTACAATCGCATTTCTAAGTTCAAAAGCATTGAAGTCTTTACTGACACCTATCTCCTTCTCCACTACTTCTGGGGTGACACGAAGATTATCTGCAGGAAGAGAGATAAGCACCTTATCCAACTCAGAAGTAAGACGACTAAGATCTGCACCAATATGATCAGCTATTATCTGACATGCCTTTGAATCGATACTAACTTTTCTCTCCTTCAAATAACTTTGGATAAAATCTGGTAGCTGATAGTCGCGCAACTTCTTACTTTCAAAAACGACACCGACAGCCTGTGCCAATCCTACAGCTTTTTTACGTGCGTCAATTTTCCCGTTTTTATGGCACCATACAAGGATGGTTGATTTTACGGGATTTTTGAGGTACTTCTCCAATGCTTCCAAAGAACGAATATTCTGTGCCTCTTTGACGATTATCACTTGATACTCCGCCATCATAGGATATCGTCGTGCCATATCAGCTACCTGTACAGCTGTAACATCTGATCCAAAACAGATAGTCTGATTAAAATCTCGTTCTTCTGGAGAAAGAACATGCTCTGCTATATAGCCAGAAATCTGATCGATATAATAAGACTCTTCCCCCATCAGCATATAGATGGGAGCAAACTTCTTATTCTTCAGATCCTGCATAATACTCTGAAATGTTGGTCCTTGCTTTGCTGGCATTTACTTTTTTATTAACTTTGCATAAAAGATAAACCATATATAGAGGCAAGAAGACTGAGATTATAAGTCCTATATTGATAGAAAACTATCTTAGGAAACATATCTCCCTATATCTTGCAGTATGGTCTTTCATGCAAAGTTAATAGAAAAGAGATAGAAAACAAAATTTTCATTTGACTTTCACTATACACCTTAAACCTTATTATATATAAGATATTTAGATATGATGCATCTTAACCTCCCTCCTTATCAGATTAGAGTAAGAGAGGTAAACGGACGAAAGCAGATTTTTGATGTACTTCGCAGGAAGTATATAGCACTCACGCCAGAGGAATGGGTGCGCCAACACTTTATTCATTATCTCATTGAACATAAGAGCTACCCTGTTACCCTACTTGCTAACGAGGTTCCACTACAAGTTGGCGAGAAGAAAGTCCGTGCTGATAGTGTGCTTTACGATAATCAGCTTCGTCCGAGGATGATTATTGAATACAAAGCACCTAACATACCATTAACACAGAAAGTATTTGAACAGATATCCGTTTACAACCTCCTACTTCATGTTGATTATCTGATCGTATCAAATGGCTTAGATACTTATATCTGTAAAATGGATTATGAGAATCAAACATACGCTTTCCTTGAGACAATTCCAGACTATCAAAACATTTAACAATGCAATTGCATAATCCTCATATAGTCTTCTTATTAATCTTTACAATCAATAAGCCAACATATTTTGGCACTATCTTTGTTTATAGGTCAATATGAAACTATAAACAGGTGTTATTTCATATAAATAGAAGATAATATGGCAATAGGCAAATGGATTGGTGGCGCATTAGGCTGGATACTTAGCGGAAATATGCTGGGTGGTTTAGTTGGCTATTGTATAGGAACAATGCTTGACGAAGCATTTGCAGGCGATAATAGAGGTGGTGATAGGCAGAACGGATATGGCGAGCAAAGTCATTTTGGAGGCACGCGTCCGTTTGAAGAAGACCGCAACTCCTTTTTGTTCTCTATGCTTGTCCTTTCCTCTTACATTATAAAAGCCGATGGAAAGATAATGCACTCTGAGATGGAATATGTACGCCAATTCCTTCGTCATAACTTCGGCGAGCAGGCTGTAAGCCAAGGAGAATCAATTCTGCTAAAGTTATTTGATTTACAGAAGCAACAAGGCCCTTACCAATTTAAAGAAACAATCCGTAAGAGCTGTGTTGAAATACGTTTTCATACAAGTGTCAGTCAACGACTACAATTACTAAATTACCTTGTCATCATAGCAAAAGCAGATGGCATAGTAAGCCCAGAAGAAGTTGTTGCACTGAAAGAGATTGCCTTATATCTTGGTCTTTCTGCGCAAGACATAGAGTCCATGCTCAACTTAGAAAGTGGAGCAAAAGCAAGTAGTAACATTGAAGATGCCTATAAAGTATTAGGGGTATCTCCATCAGCAACAGACGATGAGGTCAAGGCTGCTTACCGCAAGATGGCACTTAAACATCATCCAGACCGTGTTTCTACACTTGGAGACGATATCCGAAAGGCTGCTGAAAAGAAGTTCCAGGAGATTAATGACGCCAAAGAAAGAATCTATAAGGCAAGAGGACTGTGAGGAAAGTGGACAGGTTTATAATTGACAAGTAAATGCTAATCAATTCACAACAAACATCTTCATTAAGAAACAATCATAAATTGCACTATGGCAACAAGACTTAAAATAAAAACAACAGAAGGCGATATCATTATTCGCCTTTATGACGAGACTCCAAAACATCGTGATAACTTTTTAAAGCTTGCAAAGGAAGGGTATTTCAATGGTACGCTCTTCCACCGAGTAATAAAGGACTTTATGATACAAGGTGGTGATCCAGATAGTAAGAATGCTCCAAAGGGTAAGATGTTAGGTACAGGTGGACCAGACTATACCATTCCTGCTGAATTTGTGTATCCACAATACTTTCACAAACGTGGTGCCTTGAGTGCAGCCCGCACAGGTGATGAAGTTAACCTTGAGAAAGAAAGCAGTGGTAGTCAGTTTTACATTGTATGGGGAAAGACCTTTAAGCCTGCAGAACTGAAGCAAATGGAGCATCAGATGGCAATGCAACAAGAGCAGCAGGTATTCAATCAGCTTACAAGAGAACATCACGAGGAGATAATGAATTTAAGACGTAATCGTGACCGTGTAGGACTGCAAGAGCTACAAGACAAACTGATAGAACAAACAAAAACAACTTGTAAGCAACAAGGTAAGCCTTCCTTTACAGAAGAACAAATAGAGGTTTATACTAATGTTGGTGGTACTCCTTTCCTCGATAATCAGTACACCGTCTTCGGTGAGGTGGAGGAAGGTCTTGACATCGTTGAACGTATACAAAACTGCGATACAGACCGCAACGACCGTCCAACAGAAGATGTTAAGATAGAAACTGTAGCCTTATTGTAAGCCTACATAATGAAACATAAAATGACATAATATCCTCGTATAGTTATTCCAGCAAGAAATAACTATACAAGGATATCTTATTTAACCCAGCAGGTTTAATCTTTCTTAGCGAAGATAGTATGACAACTGCTCTAAATTCTTCTGCTTAGTTGCGTCCGTTATCAAAAAGATATCTATAAGCCACCAGATACCACAACCACCAGCTGTCAACAACTTACCAATACCTAAACCAACATCTCCAATATAGAAGCGATCAATACCAAGTGATCCTATAAATATTGACAAAAGAATTGATAGCAAAGGATCTTTCATCTGAGACTGGAGAGCCAATATCTCTGACTCACTAATATCAGTGTTTTCCAATCTTGTACGAACACTCGGAATACTTCCTGCAGGGATTTTTGATGAAAGCATCATCAATATATGATTCACCTTATCTGATTCCATAATGATTACCTTAGGTTTAATAATTTATATAACTTTACATGTTCCCCAAACCTATATCCACTATATCTTTAGGATATTTCTCACAATAAACCAAATGAAAAAGAGAATTATATACAACCATATAAGCCGCTTATCTTCTATTACCTTTGTGAGACTATCCTTAGCCTTCCCTTTTGGAAGTAAGGCGCGTACTCCAAATGATAAGATGTATGGTCCAGAAAATAAAAGAAAATAATTATAGTGGATTGCTTCTGAAAACCGCCCTTGCAATAAAGCATGCAACGCACGTTGAATGCCACAACCAGGACATTGTAACCCTGTTGCGACCTTAAGGAGACATTTAGGCGCCCATAAAGTCGTAACAGGGTTATAGAAATAATATAGAATTAATAGGGAGGCTCCCAAACAGAGCCAACCTATACACTTTATAGTACGTTTCAAGGATTTAGTGAGATCCAGCCATTGTGCTCAATGCAGCCAAACCACCAAAGCAAACAAAGTAAAGGATAGTGCCAATCACACCTGCAACAATACCAATAATACTCCACTTTTTAGCGTCATTAGCAGCTAAAACAGCTTCATCGTATTGCTTCATCATATAAAGCTCATTCACCTTCATAGCGCGAATGATTGCATAAATACCTGCTGGCAAGCAGCAACATACAGTTGTAAAAATCGCAAGAGCCAAATTGTTATTTGGCTTAGGAGTATTCATTTCTTCCATAACTTTTTTGAGCCGACTCCCCAGGGCATTCTTTTTTTGTTTTATTATTTGAACCACGTTGCTACTATGGTGGGGAAGTCTTAAGTGACACCTCTTCACAAACAGGTTATTGTTTTCATCTATTACTTAACCGAGGACAAATTTAAGTAATTTAGATTAAATATACAAGCTAAAGAAAAACTTTTCTTTCTATCATAAACAAAAACATTACATTTTAAACAAATATAACATTTACAAATAAACCAAGAAAAGCGAGTAAACCTATATTAGTTCATCTATCCACAAATACATCAGGGATTCTTTAACATGTTAAAACAATCACAAAACTTTATACATTCTTCCCTAAGTTCATAAACAAAGTCAAATAAATCGAGAAACTTCCATAAACAATAATCGGATTAAAGTCAATTGACTCTAACCCGATTCTTTTTTATATTCTCTCAATTATTCTTCTTTACTACATGCGAATCGCGCAAGAATAAGTCTGTTTCTGATTTATGCCAAACAGTTTACACGACCTATATTGTATTCACGGATGACATTTGTCATATAATGAAACATCTTACGCATAACACTCATATTCTTTACTTTCTCTTTCATAACGTTTCCTTTCCTCTATTGAGTTATACAATCTTTTACCTATGTCCCTATTGAGACTGAAGCCCTTTCAGTGGCTACCTCTTTGTTATCCTATTGAGGTGCCGTTTGTGTTGTTTTGTGCTTGCAAAGTTAGTACACTTTCCAAAATCTCACAAAGGAAACTTACACTTTCACTTTGTTTTTCTATTAAATTTTGACCTGCGTCAATAAGATTGACACGTATCAATCCCGCTATTTGACATATATCAACCCATGCGTGCCTTTATATCAACATCCTCTAAACGAATATATTATAATAAAAAAGAAGACGGAAAGACAAGTATCACATTTTCTTTTCTTATCTTTGCACTATGAACACAAACGAAAATCATAGCTTTCGATTACCTGCAGAGTGGGAACCACAAAGCGGAGTTATACTGATATGGCCGCATGAAGATACTGATTGGCATCCTTATCTTGAGGAGATTACTGAAGTTTATCTCCAGATGGCAGATGCCATTACCCGATACGAGGCATTGCTTATCACAGCACGTGATACAGAAATGGTAAGTTCCTTACTGAAAGGAAGGCTGACAGAGGAACAGATGAAACGTGTAACGCTCTTTACTTGTGACAATAATGACACTTGGGCACGAGACGTTGCACCGATTTCGCTCATAGCAAACAAAGCATCGAAAGATAGTTCCCAGCCCCTTCGCCTACTTGACTTCTGTTTCAATGGATGGGGTGAGAAGTTTGCAGCAGAAAAGGATAATAGAATCAATCGACAACTTTACAAAGCTGGACTCCTCCAAGGAGTATTAGAAAGCCACAAGGATTTTGTACTGGAAGGTGGTTCTATAGAGAGTGATGGAGAGCGAACACTCTTTACAACAACGAGTTGTCTGATGGCACCACATCGTAATCAACCTCTCACACAAGAGGATATAGACAAGCAATTACGCCTTTTCTTCCCAAATGTAGAGCGAGTTATATGGTTAGATTATGGTCAGTTAGCAGGCGATGATACAGACGGACATATTGACACCATCGTACGTATTGCACCCAATAACACCTTATTATATATAGGGTGTGACGATAAGGAAGATGAGCATTATGAGGATTTCCGTCTCTTAGAGGAACAGCTAAAACAGCTTCGCACACTGGATGGTAAGCCTTATCGCCTACTCCGTCTTCCTATGCCTGATGCTATCTATGATGATGACGAGCGTTTGCCTGCAACACATGCAAACTTCCTTATCATCAACGGAGCAGTACTTGTTCCAACCTACAACCAACCCGAAAAGGACAAAGTAGCATTGGACACAATTCAAGAGGCTTTCCCTGATCGTAAAATCATCGGTATTGACAGCCGTACTATCATCAGACAGCATGGTTCAATACACTGTCTGACAATGCAGCTGCCAGCAAACGGATAAAACCACCTATCGTTTGAGTTGATAAAAGATGGAATAGTAATAAAAGAATACAGAACAATAAACATAAACAGGGCAATCACCTTTATTATGAGAGAACTTAAAATAGGCTTCCTACAACAACATAAAGTTGAGGATATCAAAAACAATATAGAGCGATTGGCTGAGGGAATTACAAACTTAGCACAACGTGGTGCGGAACTTGTTATCCTCCAAGAACTGCACAATTCACTTTACTTCTGTCAGACAGAGGACGTGAATAAGTTTGACTTGGCTGAGACTATACCGGGTCCCTCTACTGGCTTTTATGGTGAGCTGGCACGCGAACTGGGTATTGTCATTGTGACATCACTTTTTGAAAAACGTGCACCAGGACTTTATCATAACACAGCCGTAGTGATAGAGAAGGATGGTAGTATTGCTGGTAAATATCGTAAGATGCATATTCCAGACGACCCAGCTTACTATGAGAAGTTCTACTTCACACCAGGCGACCTCGGATTTCATCCAATTGATACAAGCGTAGGACGTCTTGGTGTACTTGTTTGCTGGGATCAGTGGTATCCTGAAGCAGCCCGCCTTATGGCATTGCAAGGTGCAGATATGCTTATCTACCCTACAGCTATTGGTTATGAAAGTAGTGATACTGACGAGGAAAAACAGCGTCAGCGTGAAGCTTGGACAACAGTCATGCGTGGTCATGCCGTTGCTAACGGTTTGCCAGTAATCGCTGTAAACCGTGTCGGTCATGAACCTGACCCAAGCGAGCAAACTCAAGGTATTCAGTTCTGGGGAAGTAGCTTTGTTGCTGGACCACAGGGAGAACTACTCTATCGCGCTTGTGACAACGATGAGGACAGTGTTATTCTCAGCATCAACCTCGACCATAGTGAGAATGTACGCCGTTGGTGGCCTTTCCTACGTGACAGACGAATCGATGAGTATGGAGAAATAACAAAGAGGTTTATTGACTAAAAACCTCCCCTAACCCCTCCAAAGGAGGGGAATTCCCCCTGCTCCTCGCCTAAACCAACAGTCATTGACCAAAGGGGAGTTGGGAGAGAGGGAGTCCTAACAGAATAAGAGATTCACGCTTTATTAATGATTACTGCTCGATAGGACTTAAACAACACCTCTTTCCATACGGAATATGATAATAAATAGAGCCTATCCGATAAGATATTAGAACTTAATATGCCATCCGCACCATTGGTGTTTACCATGAACACCACACGTGCTGAGCACCAACACATAGGCTGGATATGGATTGAGCGTTGCATTGTAATACCCAAAGAGCCATACCAAACTCATTCTTAGAGTTTGATATGGCTCTTTTTCCTTTATCAACATGATTAGCCGCTTACGCCCATTGTTGGTTTGACCATCTTTTCCTACAAAACAGATAATCCGCCCATTACTTCCCTTCGTTCTGTAACCACAGATTCAAGAGAGGAGTCGAGGGGGGGGGGTAAGGCTTTAGATCAACGGCATTCCTGCCTCTTCGCACTCTCTTCTCATTTCTTCTGGCCAGATACTTGCTTGTATCTCACCAATATGCGCCTTGTGCAACATTATCATACAAAGACGGCTCTGTCCGATACCGCCACCAATACATAACGGCAGCTTGTCTGAGAGTAACTGCTGATGAAAGAAGAGTTGCTGACGTTCTTCTTGCTTCTCTATAGCCAACTGACGAAGTAAGGCTGTCTTATCCACACGAACACCCATAGACGAAAGTTCTATGCTACGACCTAAGATAGGATACCAAATGAGGATATCACCATTCAAGCCAGTCTTACCATCTTCTGCAATAGTTGACCAATCATCGTAATCGGCAGCACGGCCATCATGCTTCTCGCCATTACTTAATCTGCAACCAATACCCTCAATAAACACCGCACCATACTTCTTACAAATAATGTCTTCACGTTCTTTTGCTGTCATTGTAGGATACATATCCAACAAATCTTGTGCATGAATAAAATGAATCGTCTGTGGAAGGAAGGGTTCCAACTGAGGATAGGTCTCACAAGCAAGGAACTCTGTACGAAGGATAGCAGCATAAATACGACGAACGACATTCTCTAAAAAGCTACGTGTTCTATCGCCTTCGGTGATAACCGCTTCCCAATCCCATTGGTCAACATAAAGTGAATGAAGGTTGTCTAATTCTTCATCGGCTCGAATAGCATTCATATCTGTATAGATACCATAGCCCGGTTGAATGTCATAGTCAGCCAACGTCAGTCGTTTCCACTTTGCCAGAGAGTGTACTACCTCAGCCTCAGCTTCTCCCAAGTCCTTAATCGGAAAGGAAACAGGACGCTCAACACCATTCAAGTCATCATTGATACCTAATCCTTTCAACACGAACAACGGTGCCGTAACACGACTTAGTCGTAATTCGGTAGCTAAGTTCTGCTGAAAAAACTCCTTTATAAGTTTGATACCCTGCTCGGTTTGACGTTTGCCAAGTACTGCTTTATATCCTTTTAGTTTTATCAGTTGACTCATTATGGTTCCTTTCTTTTTATGGTTTATCAGTTGTTTCAATTGCACACAAAGGTATATATTTATTATCAAACTGAGAAACAAACATTGCCTTAATCTTACAAAATAACACATTTCGTCTACTAATTACAACTTTATGATAGCCTACATCTGATATTCCCACTTGTTATAAAGGATATTACTAAGTTTTGAAAACATCACTTCTATATCATAAACTTTAACAAGAATGTTTACTGTTCGTTTGGAATTATGCAAACTTTACTGTATCTTTGCACAATCATTAGGCTCCGTAGCTTAGCTGAATAGAGCGTCAGATTCCGGTTCTGAAGGTCTTGGGTTTGAATCCCAACGGAGTCACTAAAAAGTGGCAAAACTCCCTAATAAAGTCACTAAAAAGTGACGAGCCTCTGATGACATTTAGCTGAATGAGGTCAGAAAAATGTTCTGAAGGTCTTGGGTTTGAATCCCAACGGAGTCACAAAAAAGAAAGAAAGACTCCCAACGGAGTCACGAAAAGTGACGGTTCTTTGATGACATTTAGCCGAATGAGGTCAGAAAAATGTTCTGAAGGTCTTGGGAGTGAATCCCAACGGAGTCACAAAAAGAAGAAACAGAACTCCCGATGGAGTCATAGATTGTAACAAAGGATGTATGGTTGTTTACTGTTCATCCTTTTTTTGTTCAACCGCGTTAGCTCAGAAATCGAATAATTCATATTAAAAGAATAGAGTATGCAAAAGAAAATCAAAATTGGACTACTACCACGTGTTATCATTGCCATACTACTTGGCCTATTCCTTGGCTATTATCTCCCAGACCCAGCAGTAAGGGCATTTTTGACATTCAATAGTATCTTCAGTCAGTTCCTTGGCTTTATGATACCACTGATTATCATTGGATTGGTAACGCCTGCTATTGCTGGAATTGGAAAAGGAGTGGGTAAGTTATTGCTTGCAACAGTAGCGATAGCCTATATAGACACGATTGTAGCAGGCGGCTTGTCCTACGGAACAGGAACATGGTTATTCCCCTCTATGATTGCTTCTACAGGAGGAGCAATACCACATATTGACAAGGCAACAGAACTTACACCTTACTTTACTATCAATATTCCTGCAATGGTTGACGTGATGAGTAGTTTAGTTTTCTCATTCATTGCTGGATTGGGTATCGCATACGGTGGTTTGCGCACAATGGAGAACCTCTTTAATGAGTTTAAGACCATTATTGAGAAAGTGATAGAGAAGACCATTATCCCTCTCCTACCCCTTTATATCTTTGGAGTCTTCCTCAGTATGACCCATAACGGACAGGCGCGACAGGTGCTCTTGGTGTTCTCACAGATTATCATTGTTATCCTCGTCCTTCATGTTCTCATCCTTATCTATGAGTTCTGTATTGCAGGTGCTATCGTTAAGCATAATCCTTTCAGACTACTGTGGAACATGTTGCCAGCTTACCTGACTGCATTAGGTACAAGTTCGTCTGCAGCAACAATTCCTGTAACACTGAAGCAAACAGTGAAGAATGGTGTCAGCGAAGAGGTAGCAGGATTTGTCGTACCACTTTGTGCAACAATTCACCTCAGTGGTAGTGCAATGAAGATCACAGCTTGTGCTTTGACAATCTGTATGTTAACAGACCTACCACACGACCCAGGACTATTCATTTACTTTATCCTCATGCTTGCCATTATTATGGTAGCAGCCCCTGGTGTACCTGGTGGAGCTATTATGGCAGCCTTAGCACCTTTATCAAGTATCTTGGGCTTTAACGAAGAGGCACAAGCATTAATGATTGCCTTGTACATAGCTATGGACAGCTTCGGTACAGCTTGCAACGTAACAGGCGATGGAGCTATAGCCCTTGCAGTCAATAAATTCTTTGGAAAGAAAAAAGAAACAACTGTTCTTTCTTAAGGAATGCAATAGCTTGTGAGGTTTAGGACATGAAACTATATAAAACAGGAGTTGCTGTCACTTCTGTCAGTCGCGACAAAGATATAACTAATTAGTTTACAACAAGTTCACGCCAAATGTTAAAATGACAGCAAAGGGAATAAAAACTAAACTCATGGAATGTATAGTAATATCCTATTCAGCATAATAAGAAATCCTAAAAAGAAACAGCAGATGTTCTATCATTAGGCATTCTCAAAATTAAATAGTATCTTTGCAAATGACAGACTGCAATTAGCAGCACTGACACAGCAAAAAGATATACAACTAAATATCCGTAACATCATGGAAATAGTAGAAAGATTTATCAACTACACCAAGTTTGACACACAGTCGGCTGAAGATTCAGAGACAGTGCCAAGTACACCGAAGCAACTCATCTTTGCGAAATATCTCAAGGAGGAACTTGAGCGTGAAGGATTGAAAGATGTAGAAATGGACGAGATGGGCTATATCTACGCCACTCTCCCAGCCAATACAAAGAAGAAGATTCCAACCATCGGTTTCATTTCTCACTACGACACAGCACTTGATGCCAGTGGTGCTAATGTGAACGCTCGTATCGTAGAGAACTACGATGGCGGTGATATACAACTGAATCCTAATATGGTCAGCTCTCCACGAATGTTCCCAGAGCTTTTAGAACATAAGGGAGAAGATCTCATCGTAACAGACGGTACAACCTTATTGGGTGCCGATGATAAAGCAGGTATTGCAGAGATTGTACAAGCGATGTGCTTCCTCCGCGACCATGATGAGATTGAGCATGGTGACATCCGTATTGCTTTCAACCCAGACGAAGAGATTGGTATGGGTGCACATCACTTTGATGTAGAGAAGTTTGGTTGCGAATGGGGCTATACCATTGATGGTGGCGACCTCGGTGAGCTTGAATATGAGAACTTCAATGCAGCTGGTGCTAAAGTGTTTATCCATGGCGTAAGCGTTCATACAGGTTATGCTAAGGGGAAGATGGTAAACGCCAGTCGTTTAGCATGCGAGTTCAATAACATGATTCCAGAGACAGAGATTCCAGAAGAGACTGAAGGTTATCAAGGTTTCTATCACCTCATCGGTATTGAGAGTCGCTGTGAAGAAGCTAAACTCAGCTATATCATCCGTGACCACGACCGTGAGCATTTCGAAGACCGCAAGCGTTTCATGGAGAACTGCGTGAAGAAGATGAATGAGAAGTATGGTGAAGGAACTGTTGAACTGAAGATGAACGACCAGTACTATAACATGAAGGAGAAGATTGATCCTAACATGCATGTTATAGAGTTAGTTCTTCAGGCTATGCAGCAGGCAAATGTAGCTCCAAAGGTACAGCCTATCCGTGGTGGTACGGACGGTGCACAGCTTTCATTCAAGGGCCTTCCTTGTCCAAACATCTTTGCAGGTGGCGTAAACTTCCATGGTCCTTACGAATTTGTTTCAGTTCAGGTAATGGAGAAAGCGATGCAGGTTATCATTAACATCTGCCGACTAACGGCTGAGTTTAATGATTAACTAAAGAAAATCAATTAGTTAAAAATATCATACCGGAGTTAAACCAACACTTTTATGAACTATATATTTATGTTGGTTTAACTCCTTTTCTTTTAACTATGAGATTTTCAACTATAACCCACCTCTCCCACAAACAACACATACAAGATTACTCATAATAAGGTATTGGTTTAACATCCAACTACCCCACTAACTCCTCTAACTCCATAGAATATTTATGTCAGAACTACCCGAATTGGTAAAAGACCTTGCTCTTATTCTCGTTGTAGCAGGATTTGTAACACTTATTTTCAAGAAACTCAAACAACCATTGGTATTAGGATATATTGTGGCAGGTTTCCTCGTATCACCTCACATGCCTTATACCATGAGTGTTGTCGACCAAGGCGACATACAAACATGGGCGGATATTGGTGTCATCTTCTTATTGTTCTCATTGGGATTAGATTTCTCCATTAAGAAGATTCTCAAGATGGGAGCCTCCCCCATCATAGCCGCTTGTACCATCATTTTCTGTATGTTGGCTTTAGGTGTCATTGTAGGATATAGCTTCGGATGGAAAGAGATGGATTGCATCTTCCTCGGAGGTATGGTTGCAATGAGTTCCACAACCATTATATACAAAGCCTTCTCAGATATGGGACTCACACAGCAAGGCTTCGCTTCTACCGTGATGAGCGTACTTATCTTAGAGGATATCCTTGCCATTGTGATGATGGTAATGCTCAGTACCGTTGCCAGTGGTAACAGCCCTGATGGCGTACAACTTCTTGGAAGCATCATGAAGATTGGATTCTTCCTCGTTTTATGGTTTGTTGTCGGTCTTTTTGCCATTCCACTCTTCCTTCGTTCTGTCCGTAAAATCCTTAACAGTGAGACCCTGCTTATTGTGTCATTAGGCTTCTGTTGTCTTATGGCTGTTATATCAACACAGGTAGGTTTCAGTGCAGCCTTTGGTGCTTTCGTCATGGGAAGTATCTTAGCAGAGACGATTGAGGCTGATAAAATTATCCGACTTGTAGATCCGGTAAAGAATCTCTTTGGAGCTATCTTCTTCGTCTCTGTTGGTATGTTGGTAAAGCCTGATGTTATTGTACAATATGCTATACCAATCCTCTTACTTGTTATAACAATCCTCGTCGGACAGGCGCTGTTTGGAACCTTAGGCTATCTTCTCGGTGGACAGACCCTCAAGAATGCTATGCGCTGTGGATTCTCAATGGCACAAGTTGGTGAGTTTGCCTTTATTATTGCAACATTAGGAAAGTCCTTAGGTGTTATCAGCGAATTCCTTTATCCTGTTGTCGTAGCCGTATCAGTTATCACAACCTTCCTCACTCCGTATATGATTCGTGCGGCAGAACCATGCTATAACGTCCTCGTTAAGCATCTTCCAAAAAGATGGGTGCGTCGTCTAACACATATTCAAACAAACAATGCAGGAGAGAGTGCATCGACTAATAATCTATGGAAGGTTCTAATGAAGAAGATGATACTCAACACCCTTATTTATGGTATTCTCTCTGCAGCTGTCATCGCAATCATGTTCTCTGCTACCCTACCTATCTGTAGAAACTTATCTATAAAATGGACGGGCAGTCACTGGATTGGAAATGCTGTGTGTGGATTCCTTACAATCCTCTTCATCGCACCATTCCTACGTTCTATTGTAATGAAACAGAATCACTCAGAAGCGTTTAAGGCACTTTGGACAGACCGCCGTATCAATCGTCTACCTCTCACTGCAACCATTCTTGCACGTGTTCTTATTGCACTTAGTTTCATCTTCTACATATGTAACTATCTCACACGCTTCAAGAATGCACTGATGATTGCCATTGCGGTGGGTATATTGATATTGATGCTACTATCTCGTTGGCTCAAGAAACGAAGTATTACATTGGAACGTCTCTTTATCCAGAACCTTCAAAGCCGTGACATCGAAGCACAAAAACAAGGAAAGAAGAAACCACTCTTTGCCGACCATCTGATAGACCGAGATATTCATATCACCAACCTTGAACTGCCCGATGATTCTCTGTGGGCTGGTAAGACATTGTATAGTTTGAGACTCCGAAATCGCTTTGGTGTGCATATCAGTAGTATTCTTCGTGGCTCCAAGCATATCAATATTCCGAATGGCGGCACGATTCTCTTCCCTGGCGACAAGCTGCAAGCCATTGGTAATGATGAGCAGCTAACAAAACTTTCTAAGGCAATGAAGGCTGAACTACAGCCAACGATTACGGACATAGAGAAACATGAAATGAAACTCCGCAGTTTCGCTATCTCCAAAACAAGTCCTTTCATAGGAAAGACCCTTAAAGACAGCGGTATCCGTGATGAATACAACTGTATGGTTGTGGGTGTTGATGAAGGACAAAAGAACCTCACACTCATCACTCCTTCCCGATGCCTGCAGGCAGGCGACGTTCTATGGGTAGTAGGTGAAGAAAAAGACTTAGAACGTATCCTTGCATTAGGATAAAGCCCTTCAGGCTTATTAGCCCTTGTTACTGAATTAAGTAATTGGACTAATAAGCCTGAATTTTATAAAGACACGAAGCCACAGAAAGTCATACTATTACATTTCTCACAGACAGTAGACTAAAAGGACTTTGAGTAATAAGAAATACACACCTACTCCTACCTTCTTACAAAGAAGAGCTATCAACAGGCTTGCTTCATCATATTTTACATTCAATAAAAGCGTAAATAAGTTCAGATCTATGATATCACATCAAATAATCAACCTAAATTAAAGAGAAGCAAAAATCTCCTTCAAACCTTCTGAAGTAATAGTATCAGTTGTAGAAATACGATAAGGAGATAGGGAATACTTTTCCAGTATTTGATTTTTGAGCCTATCTCTATATTGCTGTACGACTTTATCATTATGATAATGCCACCCATCCACCTCAATTGCCATCATAGGCTGTTTTGTCAGAGAATTATAAATAAGAAAGTCAATGTGTGTCAGAGCATTTTTTGCGTAATCCTTTTCTTGACTCGTTAATAACGACCAATCAGATATTATTTTAGCCAAAGGATAATGACACACTACCGAAAGATTCTTCCAACTTAACTCATCAAGGACTTTAACAAGTAAATCATATACAAGATTTTCAGACATATAATTAGAAACCTTAGCATGTTCTGCCTGATATGCTAGTCGTTCTACAGTGTACTGTTGGTATAGTAAATCAAAGACCGAATGTATCTTACTATCTTTAACTGCAAAATTGTTATACCTTGCATAGGATATTAACTGTGCTATATTCGTATCTTCTGGCATTTCATTACCAGAGGTTACTATGTAAAGTTGACTTTTAGCACGTGAAATAGCCACATTTAGAAGATTCTTATCATCTGAGAAAGAAGTCGGCAAGTTATCAACCATACTCATGATAATAGTATCACACTCGCGACCTTGATATTTATGTACAGTACTTGCAATATCCTTTCCTAACACACGATTAATTGCCTCAGCTTGTGTCCGATAAGGAGTTATTATTCCTACAGAGCCTTTATCTTCACATAATGGCATAACTTCCTGTACTATCACATCTATCTCACGCTGATTGAAATGCTCTCGTGCATGATTTCCTTTTACAGTTCGAATTACTTGCAGAACATCTTTTTCTCCAGAATCCTTAGTCATAGCAATAAGTTCTCCCCCATAAAAACGATGATTGCAAAACTGAATTATCTTTGGATGACAGCGGTAATGTTCACGCAAAAGAGTACTTGGAGCATCTTTCAACACTTCTGCACATGATCTCAAGAAGCTATGTGTTACAGCATTATATCGTTCATCTACATTATATGTCTCCTTAATAGCGTTAAGCGCTTTTTCCTCCTCTGCACTTACGACATTAGGTAATTGCATATCATCACCCACTATAACAACGTTCAAAGCGCATGACAGGGCAAGTGCACCCGTTTTTATATCTACCTGAGATGCTTCGTCCATGATAATGTAATCAAAAACAAAATCATTACTGATACAACTCTTAGCAGAATAAGTCGTACTGAGAACTATAGGATACTCCTTTAGGAACTCTTCCGTTTTAGCCTTTATATCCTTTCTTGTAAATATAAATCTTCTCCCAGCACCGTAACGCTCAGCGATCTCTTGTTTTAACATCTGAAGTGAAGACAGTCGCAGTTCTTCCGCACTTTCTTTAACATCTACAGACGATAATTGCGGTTCAATTACATCTATGTCCTGTTCTATCTCAAGCTTTCTGGCTACATAATAAGCACTTTCCAACCGCTCTATTACAACTGAAAGATTATTTTTAAGCAATGAATATGTACGAAAATCTAATAAAAATGCCCACTTTAAACAGAACCACAGATTTGGAGATATCCCTTGTTCTTGCATCATTTTACAAAGATTAAGTAACTTCATTATTTTAAATGAATGCTTTGTACTAAGCCATTCATTATCTAAACCAACAGCCACTTTAAGCATTTCGTCATACTTTTTCTCTGTAATCAGTGCATCGTATTCAGCGTTTAATTGTGCCAATCTTGTTTGCCCAGTAAAGCCCAAGGAAACAGCAGCAAGCGACTCTTTAGCTAGCTTTCTAACTTCTTTTGAGTTATCTAAATGCCATTCCTCCATATTAGGATAACAACCAGTCTGAAGCTTTACGAATCTTTCCTTATTCCTTACACTTCCCAGTTGGGCTACCAGAAATCCTAATCCTTCTTTTTCTAACTTTTCTGCAACATTTTCAACGGCAGAGTTGTTATTAGAAACAACAAGAATTGACTTTTTCTGTACTAACAAATTAGATACAATATTAAGAATGGTTTGTGTTTTCCCAGTTCCTGGAGGACCTTGTATAATACTTGCCTGATGTGTCAAAGCTGCTTCAACAGCCTTCTTCTGACTTGCATTACAACCAAAAGGATAATATACCAATTGTGGCAACCGATAAGTAGCCAACTTAGTTTTATTACCTAAGTACTGAGCCAGTGGTACATTATCTCTTTTCAAATCAATAAGTTCATACTGCTTGGAAAGAATACTCTCCTCATCTTCTGTTAGCAAACCAGTTTCGTCAGCTAGTTTTCGTACATAATCCCATGTTGAGCCACCACACACGTCAATTGGTGTACGTGTCACATAAACATTTCTTCCATCAAGATTTTCTGAGTATCCATTACAATATGTCACACGATAGAAAGTGTGCTGTTTGTCTGAAAATTTAAGTAATTCCACAGCATCTGTTATACGTTTATTTCCAACATATAGCCCTTTTTCATGAAGATTAATCGATTCTCCATATGTAAGATAAAGTATACGTGCTCTATTATATTGAAATATACGAGGAGAATTTGAAAAGCGAATTATCCAATTTCCATTATCAACTCTCTTTATAGAAGCAACTTGCTCTGTGATGAACATATTCTTATCACCACGTCGTTCTAAATCAACAATCATGCATTGTTTAGCATCCATATTTATATTTCCTTAGGTAAAAAAGCTATTCTCGTTACAATAGTTCTACGTCATTCCTATTTGAAAGTGCAAATATACTATAAGTATCTTAAAACAAAGTCGTAAAGTTTATTTTTATTTTTAAGTAAAATTATTGTTGTTCTATCTGTGTAATAAAATATCTACAAAGCATATAATATGAACTTTTTTTCATATAAGTCAGCTTTTGTAATAAATTAAAAACAAACAAAGGTGAACTATGTTCATGATAAGAAATCATATATATTAGTTCGTTCATCAATTCTCCAGCAGAGTTAGGAAAGCAAAGGAAGCTTTGCGATCCTTGTTTTGCCCCCTACTTCAAGGAGCATAACTATCAGATAAGTTAGGGTCATTGGATGCTACAAGAAACATTAAATTTCTATTGGTTTTAATTTAATAGTCAACAGACTCTTATTTAACGTTTTTTATTAACTTTGCAATTGATAGTAACTATTCAGCGATATTGTTCAGTCTGTATTCTCTCCTGTGAAATCTTCGTATAAAGGCTATAAAGATACTTATTTTTCTTTCGTACTTCAGATTTTCTTTGTACCTTTACGACTATGAAAGAGCAAGTTACGGACATATCAAAAGTATTACAAGACATGACAGAAGAGATGCGATTGTTGCGTGAAACTGTCAATCAGCAGTATGCCGAGATTATGAAATTGAACCGTAACATAAATGCTCTGAACCTCCAAATCCGTAAGAAAGATACGGAACTTACAAACTTACGGGAACGCTTAGCTAAATATGAAAACCCAGACAAGAACTCTAATAACAGCAGTACTCCGCCAAGCAAGGAGCGTATGAATGATGAGGTTATCAGAAGAACAAGAAGCCTCCGTAAGCCAAGTGGTAAGAAGCCGGGAGGACAAAAGGGGCATGATGGGCATAAGTTGTCTTGCTCTTCCATACCTGACGAGATAATCGATGAGGTACCCAACTATTGCACTCGTTGCGGAGAATCTTTATCAGATGCAGAACGTGTGCTTGATTATGTGACACAGGTTATTTCCATTCCAGAGTTGAAGCCCGTAATCAAGGAAATCCGACACTATGTGATGGTATGCAAGAACTGTGGTGAACGTATTCGGACGGCACCAAGAAGGCGGTCAAATAACGTGGTATATGCTTCAAGCGTAAAGACTTTAGTGGTTTATCTGAGTGTCGTGCAATTTCTTCCATACGGTCGTATAGCAAGTTTTTTGCGTGAGGTATTCAGTCTCACTCCAAGCGAAGGCTCGCTGGTGAACTGGGTGAATGAGGCAAAGAGAAATGCGCAACCTGTGATTGATAAGATTAAAGAATATATCAAGTCATCAGCAGTTGTTGGTTTCGATGAGAGCGGCTTGTACTGTAACAAAAGACTCGACTGGGCATGGATTGCACAGACTGTTTATTACACATTGCTTTTCCGTGCTGATGGAAGAGGATCGAAGGTATTAGCAGACAAATTTGGCGATAGCTTGGAACGAATGACTGCCGTTACCGACCGCCATAGCGCATACTTTGCACTCCATTTCCTCAACCATCAGGTATGCCTTGCTCACTTACTCCGCGAACTGCAATATCTCTCAGAGTTGAACACTGAGCAAGAGTGGTCTGGAAAAGTAACCAATCTGTTCCGTGAAGCTATTCACGAGCGAAATACCAATCCGAACGACGTTATAGACAAGGTGTCATGGACCCGACGTTTAGACAATCTGCTCAAACAGAGTATAGAGAAGCTTGGTAAAAAGTTTATTACGTTCAGAAAAGGCTTGGTCAAATGCAGAGATTACATTTTCAATTTCCTCGAAAATCCGATGATACCATTTGACAATAATGGAAGCGAAAGGGGAATACGCAAGCTAAAAATCAAACTGAAGAACTCCTGTACATTTCGTTCAGACTTCGGAGCAGACGCTTTCCTTGAACTTCATTCGATTGTAGAAACAGCTAAGAAGCACGACAAAACTCCATATAATGCGATTCAAGCCTTATTTAAGGTTTGAGAAATTGATATGCACTTATATATCTATTATCGCTGAATAGTTACAATTGATAAAAGAATGACTATTTATAAATTTTAATTATATTGTATATGAAGAGAATCTACTTATTACTTATTACCCTCATTGTGTTTGGTCAGACCATCAGTGCACAGAACGACAGAAAGTTATTAAAGATGACCGACGGCAAATCTTACTTTGAATTTAAGTATGATGAAAAAGGAAGAATCATAGAGTCTGTTGAATATATTGCTGACGACGACTTAAAACGTAGTAGCAAGTATACGTATAGTAATGACAAGGTCGTTCAAACATTCTATGAGAATGAAAATATCAAAAATAAAGACATCCGAACAACTGTTCTCCAGAATAATAGAGTTGTTTCAGAAAAAATAAACTTAATTCCGTATGAAGGAGAACCAGAATATTGGGCAGACTATAACTATACATATAATACAGCTGGGGAACTGACAAAGATTGTAATAACAAATAATGAACGTACAGGCACAGAGTATAAATTAACATGGACAGACGGAGATATTACACTCGTAGAGCATTTTCGGGATAACAAAAAAGTAGGACAGGTAGCTTATGAATACAACAAAAGCATTACCAACAAATATTTTTCTCTAATTGTTAATCCAATTACCTCAATTGCCGATTATGAAGGCATCTCACCATACGGACAACTTTTAGCAGGATACTTTGGAAAAGTTTTCCAACATCCAGTGGCTGCTGTGCGCTATACGGTGATAGATAAACACTATTTTGACTGGACAAGTGATGATGATCTCACTATTACGTATAACCAGAATGCAAGTGGTATTGTAGAAAATATCAAACAATCAGGAGGAGAAGGAGTGACAACAACGCTTATTTGGGAAAAAGACAATCCAACAGGTATTAGCGTTTATAAGCAGCAGAAGGAAGGCACAAAAACGATTTATGACCTATCAGGTAAACGTCTTGAAAATATACAACATGGTGTGAATATTATCAAAGAAACGAATGGCAAGACACATAAGGTTATTGTAAGATAATATTCTACTGTTTTTTAAAGAAATAGCATAATAAAAGGAGGAGCTGCATAAGTTTCTCCTTTTATTAGTATTTTTAATATTTAATCTGACGTTTCCTCGCATAATTAGAGTATCTTTGCATTGTCATTCGATGATTATACAGATGAAACGTAATAAATTAACAGCTCTGATAGCATTTGTAGGTGTTGTAGCCTTCACATCTTGTGAGGATGTGAAACGTCCAACCCCTGTCAGAGAACGTATCAATGTAACTCCTCCATCCAGAGAGGCTGAGGCGATAAGTCAGCTGACAGCATCTATAGATGAGATCTCAACTAACCTTGATGCCATCTCTTCTCAAGAGGCAATGCTCTGTAAGACTACAGAGCACGCAAATAAGAAGTCGAAGATTATTCAGCAGATAAGGGGGCTCGGTGCGCTGCTCAAAGAGAAGCAGAACCAGATTGACAAACTTCTAAACGAAAAGGTTAAGAAAGTGGATGCTCCAGCAGCATCTAATCCTACAATAGATAATCTTTACAAGGTAATAGAGTTCCTTTCATCACAGCTGAAGGAGAAAGGGGATCGTGTAACCCAATTAGAGCAGGTTGCAAGTCGTAAGGATGTCACTGTAGACCAGCTTAAATACATCGTTATGAACCAAACTAACAGCGTTGATGCAATGCGTTACAGGTTCAACATGGCAGCTTTGGAGCGCGAATATGCTCAACTGAAAACTAAAGAGAAGCAAAGAATTAAAGAAGATAAGGAGTCAGACAAAGTCTACTATATCATTGCTAACAAAGAAACTCTGAAGGAGAAAGGTCTTTTGAAGACATCACTTTTCTCTAAGAAAGTGGATAATAACAATGTAACAAAAGATCTGTTTACAGAGGCTAACAGCAAAGAACTGAAGACACTGACAATTAACTCATCGAGTCCAAAGCTCTTATCCCAGAACCCAGAAGGTAGTTATACACTCACGCAGAATGAAGACAGAACGACAACACTCACCATTACAGACCCAGAGAAGTTTTGGAATGTGTCGCGCTATCTGATCATCCAAGAGTAAATCTACTTTGAAATAGAAAGAAAATAAATTAGGCTGCAAAGGTTGTGAAAATCGAATAATTTTCTTATCTTTGCAGCCTAAAACTTATGCGTAGCGTGAAAATAAAGGAAGTAATTGATGCCCTTGAACGATTCGCGCCTTTGCCCTTGCAGGAAAGCTATGATAATGCTGGCCTACAAGTTGGATTGACAGAGGCGGAAGTATCAGGGGCTTTATTGTGTCTTGACGTGACTGAGAAGGTGGTAGATGAAGCTATCCGTCGGGGGTGTAACTTGATTGTTGCGCACCATCCACTCATCTTCCGTAAATTAGCACAAGTGACAGACGCCAACTACGTGCAGCGCACAGTGATAAAGGCTATTAAGAACGATATCGTCATCGCTGCTATGCACACAAACTTAGACTCAGCTGTGGGCGGTGTTAACTACAAGATAGCTGAGAAGTTAGGACTTAAGAACCTACGTTTCTTTGGCCGAAGCAAGCAAGTTGTGAATCCACAGACCGGCGAATCCGTAACAGGTGGCGATGGTGTTATCGGTGAGTTTGAGGAGCCTTTGGCAGCAGACGATTTGATTCTGTTATTGAAGAAGAAGTTTGATGCAGAGTGTGTTCAAACCAATGAGTTACTACGTCGTGAGATTCGTACCATTGCTCTCTGTGGAGGTTCGGGGTCATTCCTCTTGCAGGATGCTATTGCAGCAGGCGCAGATGCCTTCATGACAGGTGAGATGAGCTATCACGAATACTTTGGTCATGAGCAAGAGATACAGATTTGTGTCATCGGACATTATCAGAGTGAACAATTCACCACAGAGGTATTACGTGACGTTATCGAAAAAGAATGCCCTGACGTAAAGTGCTACTTGTCTGAGATTAACACGAATCCTATAGGGTATTTTTAGTGGACGAGTTGACAAGTTGGACAAGTAAACAAGTTAATTGTTAAGAAGTTGGACGAATGGAGTCTGTGGTGTTGTCTTAACTCCTCTCACTCCTAAACTCCTAAAACAACAGTAATCATAATTATGAATTTTGAATTCTGAATTTTGAATTAAACAAACATAAGAACTATGGCAAAGAAAGATCCAAAAGAGTTACCAGTAGAGGAGAAGTTGAAAGCCCTTTTCCAGTTACAGACGACCCTGTCAGGAATCGACGAGAAGCGTGCATTGCGTGGTGAGTTACCACTTGAGGTACGCGACTTGGAAGATGAGTTGGAAGGTCTGCACATTCGTATTGAGAAAATTGAGCAGGACATTAAGGATTATCAGAATGCTATTACCCAGAAGAAGGGTAACATCGT
This sequence comes from Prevotella melaninogenica, assembly GCF_013267595.1. NCBI lineage: Bacteria > Pseudomonadati > Bacteroidota > Bacteroidia > Bacteroidales > Prevotellaceae > Prevotella > Prevotella melaninogenica. Next base: position 915,931 of record NZ_CP054011.1, read on the forward strand.
TGACGCTCAAGCAAGTTTGGAGCGTTACAACAAGCAGTTGGACTCTGTTGCAAACAACCGTGAGTACGACACATTGACAAAGGAAATCGAGTTCCAGACACTTGAGATTGAGCTTTGCAATAAGAAGATTAAAGAGGCTCAGATTAAGGTTGAAGAGAAGCGTAAGGACTTGGAAGCCAACCGTGCATTGCTCGAGGATCGTCAGCACGCCTTAGAAGAGAAGCGTAACGAGCTCGACGAGATTATGCAGGAGACACGTGAGGAGGAAGGTTTGCTCAAAGAGAAGGCTGCAGAGCTTGAGACTAAGATTGAACCAGGATTGCTCCGTAGCTTCAAGCGTATTCGTCGTGGTGCCCGCAATGGTTTGGGTATTGTTTACGTACAGCGTGATGCTTGTGGTGGTTGTTTCAATAAGATTCCACCTCAGCGCCAGTTGGATGTAAAGATGCACAAAAAGATTATCGTTTGTGAGTACTGTGGTCGTATTCTTATCGACCCAGAGTTGGCTGGTGTAAAGGTTGACAAGACCGAGGAGAAGCCAAAGAAGCGTAGAACTACTCGCAAGAAGAAGGAAGAGGAGGGAGAGTAATCAATCCCCTTTATTCCCATTGAGCAATAAGCTCTTTCAACTTTGAAAGATAAAAAGAATAGCCTCAATACATTTGAAATGCAAATAAAGCATTCTTATGTATTGAGGCTACTTTTTATTATCTCACTATTAATACTATTCAACGAAACACGAATAACATCGTCTTCCTAACAGAAACTAACCAATAATAGCACACTTATTAACGGCATATAGCAAGGCTTTAAATAGTCAACACAATATGTGCGGAGCATCAGCACCAATAGTACTTACCATGAGTACAATATGTGCGGAGCGTTAACACATCGTTTAATGACGTAAAAGAAAAGTCTGCTTCACCTTATTATATATTGCAAGTCAAGGATGATTAACTTACACAGGCATGTTAACCCAATAGTGATAAGTCAGATCCTTACTTCACATAGAAGATACGATTTGCCTTACGTGGTGCAGTCTTACCCGCCTTTGTAGCATAACCAAGAATACAGAAACCGATACCCTCATAATCGCCTTCTATACCCCACTCTTTCAGCATCTGCTTACCGTCTTCACGCTCAAAAATTTGCTTGGCACGATTAATCCAACAACTGCCCAAGCCTAAAGCATGAGCAGCGTTCATAAGATTACCCATCATCAACGCACCATCATAGACATGATTAGGGCTACTCTTATCCGCTAACACAGCAAGGACTACGGGTGCACCATAAAAAGGGTCGCTCGTTACGCCCATTATCTCACCATTAATCACCGATAAGCGGTCGCGTACTTCCTTATTGGTCACTTCGACAATGATAGCAGTCTGCATATTCTTTCCGCTTGCCGCGTAAAGACCAGCCTCCATTACCTTATCTATCAAGTCCTGTTCAGGCATACGCTCATCATAAGCACGTACGCTACGACGTGTTAACAATGCTTCTAATGCTTCCATAACAATTCCTTTTTATAATTCATTCACCGCTTCAGCCAACTGTTCCAACGCCTGACGAAGAATAGAACGCGGTGTACCAACATTCAAACGCATAAAGCCTTCTCCACCAATACCAAACATCCTACCATCGTTCAACGCAAGATGAGCCTTATCAATAAAGAGATTCAATAGCTCTTTATGCTTCAATCCCAATCCATGACAATCCAACCAAACAAGGAAACTTGCCTGCGGACGGAGTGGGTGAATACCAGGAATATGCTCACGACAGAAGTCTTCTACAAAGCGAACATTCTCTTCTACATACGCCAACATCTGTTTACGCCACTCTTCTCCCTTCCGATAAGCAGCTATCGTGGCTATTGGTGCAAAGAGTGTAGGCTCATCTAATTCGTTAGCCTTCAACCAACCATAGAAGCGATTACGCAGTTCTTCGTTTGGAACGATAGCAAATGAACTGACAATACCTGCCATATTGAAGGTCTTTGTTGGAGCTGCAAATGTGATACTGATTTGTGCTGCACGCTCTGACACACTGGCAAACGGAATATGACGATTACCAAAAAGTGCCATATCACTGTGAATCTCGTCGCTGACAACGATAATATTATGCTCGTAACAGAAGTCTGCCAAGCGACGTAATGTATCTTCTGACCAACACAATCCTGCAGGGTTATGAGGATTGGAGAGTACCAGTACACGGCATTTATCATCGCAAACCTCTGCAAGATTATCAAAGTCCATGTCATAATATCCGTCCTCACGACGACGAAGCGGATTGAAGACCACCTTACGATGATTAGCCTCTGGCGTCAAACGGAATGGATGATAGACAGGTGGTTGTATAATAACCTTTTCGTCAAGTTCCGTAAATACATTCACCACAAAGCCGATACCCCTAACAATACCAGGAATAAAACTCAACCACTCTGGCTTTACTTCCCAATCATGATGAGCACGTATCCAGTCGATGATAGCAGGACGGAAGTCTTCTGGTTCGACTGTATAGCCAAAGATAGGATGAGAAAGACGATCCTTGAGAGCCTCCACAACAAAGTCAGGGCAAGCAAAATCCATATCAGCTACCCACAGAGGCAGTAGGTCATTACGTCCCCAACGTGGAAGAAGTGCCTCATGCTTCAAGTCACCACTTCCCGAACGATCGATTATCTCGTCAAAATTATAAGTCTTCATCATGCTTCCAAAGCCTGCTTAATATCATCGAATAGGTCATCAACACTTTCCAAACCAATACTGAGACGTATGGTAGTGTCTTGCACATCCATTGCTGCACGCTCCCCAGCGGTGAAAAGTCCGAAGATAGTACTTGCTGGGTGGATAGCCAAGGTACGATTATCAAAGAGGTTAGTTGCCCGATGAATGAGTTCCAAGTTATCGAGCATTCTGAAGCAAGCCTCTTGACTCTCTAAGTCTATTGTGACCATTGCTCCTGCAGTTTCTCCATACTGGCTCACTGCCAACTGATGATAAGGATTATCCTCCAAACCCACATAATTCACCTTACAAATAGGTTTGAGCGTACGTAGTCTTTGTGCCAACTCCAAGGCATTACCTGCTTGAACACGATAGCGTACATCCAAAGTCTCTAAGCCTAAGGTCTGCATATAGGCAACCTGTGGCGTCATATAAGCCCCAAGATTAAAAAGCATCTCATTCAAGAGGCGCTTACCAATAGAAGGATAAGTACCATAATCAATAACAAGACCACCCAAAGAGGTAGCACCGCCACTGATATACTTCGTACTTGAAACGACCTCCAAGTCAATTCCTAAGTCCTTTGCAGAGAACTGTGTGAATGGGATAAGCGTTGTATCAGCGATAACAGCGATACTATGTCGGTGTGCTATAGCTGACAAAGCACGTACATCAACCACCTCAAGTTGAGGGTTTGTCATTACCTCGAGGAACAAACAGCACGTTTTATCATCTATCAAGCGCTCTACAGTCTCAACATCTGTGAGGTCGCACAGTCTTGCTTCAACGCCCAATCTGCTCAATGTTGATGTAAGCAAAGAATAGGTATTGCCAAAGAGATGACGTGACGTAATAACGTTCTTACCCTGTTCAACAATAGAAAACAACGTATTGCTGATAGCAGCCATACCCGAGTTGAGAGCAATAACATTCTCGGCACCAGTCAAAGCCTTAACACGCTGTTCGAGATTAGTCACTGTTGGGTTCTCCACACGTGAATAATCAGGCGCATCAATACGTCCACAAAAGGCATCAGCCATCACTTCCGCATTGTCAAACTCAAAAGCAACAGCATTATAGACTGGCATACTTAACGCATCGTAAGCATCCCTACGCTTGTAAGCCTGATGAATAGCCAGTGTTTGCTTCTTCATATCTTTCAAACAGTTGTGTTGTTTATAAAGGATTCATAAATCAAGGACGGACGGGAGAACCGTCCGTCTTATGAAGTGCATTTTATCTTATTAATACCACTGTACAGCATTTGTAATACCACTTCTCTTATCATACTTCAACGCATCTGTCAGTGTTGCAGCATTACAACGGAAGGTAAAGTTGTAAGATGTATATGGTGCTAAAACTACAGAAGCACTCATATTAAAACAGTGGAGGTCACGTGACAGGCTGGCTGTTGTCATACTCATCGCATGGTTTTCAAAGTCGTAACCACTTGAGAAGTTAATGTTCCAGCCATCACTGATACGAATATTACCAGAGAAGTTCAACGTCTGTGTGAACTTATAAGGGTAACGCATCGTCTTAGTATTGAACCTACCCGCTGTATTCTCACGCATCGTAATACCATAACCGATTGTCAATGACCATGGCATATTGAAGCTCATGTAACCATCGTCATCCGTCTCAGCAATATTACCACGCTTCTTCTTAGCAGCATATTTTCCCTTTTCAAGGTCATCATCCATGTTTGATTCGATGTTAGTATCTGGGCCATCGCTATCTACTGACACCTTATCATCATCTTTATCATCCTTGCGTCCGAACCACTTCTTCAACTTCTCTGGATTCAAAGTGAATGAGAAGTTCTGCGACATATCTTGGAAACGAGGTAAACGACCATATCCCCACTCTGTATGATTACCTACGTAAGGCTTACCATTAGCATCAAGTTCGTAAGCATAAGTAGCAAACTGTGCATTCATTGAGAAGGTATAATTCTTCCACCACTTCAAACGTAGACGCATACTAAGGTCACTCCAACGATGATAATCTGCTGCAGCATTGTAAGACATACTTGCTCCTAACTCATCAATGATACTTATCTTCTTATAACCAGTAGTATCCTTATCGCTCTTGATTTTCATTTCGAGGTTATTGCTAACATCCCAACTAATCATCTCAGTCTTGTACTTACCCGGCACACTATAAAGCTCATCTTGATAAGGTGAGTACTCAACAAGTTTCACGTTACCACTTGCATCTGTATACTGATAGCTGTCATAGTAGCCATAACGGCGTGCACCGAAGTTTGGTGAGTAAGAGAAAGAAACCTGTGGCGTGATGACATGACGGATAGCCTGAATCTTATCACCAAACAATTTTCTATTAGGTACCCAGAAACCATATAATTTCGTGCTAGCTCCCACACTCATACTCCAGTTGTAAACATTATGGAAACCATAGGTAGTATCTCTTACCACCTCTTTCTGAAGAGTATTATCCCATCCACGTGTCACCTTCTTAGAATACATACGATCCGTAAAATTGAAAGATGGCGTCACATTGATATAATTAAACAAGGTGAAGTTTGCCTGTACAGGAATTGTATGTTGGAAAGCATTCTTCCAGTCTTTAATCAGATTAGAGTGTAAGAGCTTGTCTTCCTTCGTTGATATAGAATTAGCCAACTGGCCCGTATAGCTCATCGAAATCTTCTCATACCAACGTTCCTTACCCACAAGATGCTTACGCTTGAAAGGGTAGAATCGGCTCAAACTAATGTTCAAGTCTGGCAACGTTATCTGAATAGAAGAATCACGCATATTCTGCGAAAGGTTAGTTGTTGCACTCAAAGAGAGTCCAATACTTGAGAAACCTGTGCTCCAGCTAACAGAAGAAGTTCTCGTAGACTGTGTGAGTGTCTGCGGATTATACATACTATTGAGGTTGTTACGCTCATAGCTTGATGTCGCAAAGTTCACACTTGCCGAGAGAGAGCTGTAAGGATTAGCCTTTGGATCTTGGCGATGATTCCATTGAATCTTGAAACTCTCCTGCTCTGCAAAGTCTGGCAATCCCTTGTCACCAGTCTTTGAATCCTGATAACTAAAGAGGAATGAGCCTGAATATCTGTAACGCTTGCGGTAGTTGCTGGCTGCAGACACACCCCAAGAACCCTTGGTATAGATTTCTCCCAAGAGTTTTAAGTCCCACTTATCACTAATTGCAAAGTAGTAACCACCATCACGAAGGTAGAAACCACGGTCGCTTTCATCACCATAACTTGGCATAATGAAACCGCTCGAATACTTCTTAGAGAATGGGAAGAAACCGTATGGAATTGCCAATGGTAAAGGAACGTCCGCCACAACGAGGTAAGCTGGTCCAAAGACAACATCCTTACCCGGACGAACCTTTGCACGAGAAAGGGCAATATAAAAATCAGGATGGGCTTTATCACATGTGGTATAACGTCCATGCTGCAGATAAACAGAACCCGTAGAATCACGCTTTCCTACTTCTCCACTAAGGAAACCATCTTGCTGTTCGGTATAAATACCCTTAATCAAGCCTTTCTTTGACTTAAAGTTGAAAGCCATTGTGTCACTCTTATATTCATCTTTACCCATTGTAAAGACAGGCTTTCCCTTGATACCACCCTCTGCTGTAGAATCGACTGTACCTGTTGCACGCACAGTACTTTTATCAAGATTCATATGTACCTTGTCACTCGTAAGCTTCATATTCTCATAATCAACCTTCGAGTTACCATACAGATACGCTGTACCCGACTCTGCATCATAAACGAGAGAGTCCTCTGCAGAATACTTAACAGGTGCATCAATTCCATTCGAACGTGCACGCATCATGCTATCGGCACGAATAGAATCGTCTATGGCTTTATTATGATGATAGATAGCCAACTGAAGAGAATCCATCTTCGCGGTATCTGGAATATTCTTATCGACTGCCTTACTATCCTTTGGACTTTGTCCTTTCAATAGCGTATCAACCACAACAGCACTTGCCTTAGCCTTCTTGGTTTTCTTACCTTGAGGCACAGGCATATTGACACCTGCCATTGCAAAAACAACAACAAAGGATAATAGGAATATAATGCTCTTATTTCTCATTGCCTAAATAACGTGCAAAAATACTGAAATAATGCCGAATAGAACTACCATTACGCTATTTTAACTTTTATAATAATGTACGTATATGCTAAGTGAAAAGATTTAATTCTTATTTTGCCGTACAATAGAACCAGAATAGTGTACCCTCAATACAGAATGTCATTGATAATTATAGCACCCTAAAATACTTAGAAACGCAGCACTTTTACCTCCCAATAAGATTAGTGTTTACCATCAGCACAACATGTGCGAAGTATCAACACCAAACGTGCGAAGCATCAACACAACAACTTAAAACCAACCGTAAGCCCTTTTTAAGCCTTTCTATTCCTGCAAAAAACACTAACTTCTTATTTATCTGTAAGACTTTAACTCCGCAGCATAAATTCTTGTGAGAACTCCAAGTGTCTGAGAAACAAAGTTCTCAAAACACTTGGATATGTCAGAAATTTCACCTATCTTAGTGCTACCAACAAAAAAACAAATAAAATATCTGACATAGCAAAGATAGCTATAAAAACGAGAATATCACTTCTTTCGGTGGAATTTATCATATTATGGACGTTTTCTCAAAGTTGGGTTTTGAAAAACTTACCGAATCTGTATTGGGCAAACGTGGAAGTAGCGGTAAAGCATTCTGTTATGGAAGTATTTTTGGCTCTCTCTTCTTCAGTTACCTTTGTGGTGGAGAATGCCTTGAGGACATCAATGCGCCTATTGGGCAGTTCAAGCAGAGACCTGATACACTGTTACCCGGTGCCGACACTGTGGGGCGCGGACTAAAGGAGCTTACCGAGAAAAATATTGTCTATAAGAGCGAGACCTCCGACAAGTCGTATAGTTTCAACACAGCAGAAAAGTTGAATACCTTACTTTTACAGATGATACGAAGAATGGGGCTTATAAAGGTGGGCAGTCATGTTGACTTAGATTTTGATTATCAGTTTATTCCAGCCCACAAGTTCGATGCAAAGTATTCTTACAAGCAGGATTTTGGCTATTCCCCTGGTTGAGCTTCCATTGGGGGAATCATTGTCGGAAGTGAGAATCGTGGCGGAGTTACCGCCATGCTGAAGAACTTCCATCTCTATCTCATCCGTCATGTCAGCGATAAGGTCAAGCCATTGAAAAAGACAAGCAGGCTGAAAGCCTTTATCCTGCATTTTGTCAGCGTGCCAGCAAAATGGGTGCGCACTGGAAGGCAGAACGTTCTGAACCTATATACAAATAAGACCTACTACGCTGGAGTCTTCATTGAATAAACATCATTTTTTTGTGGTTTTTCATACTTCCCCATTGATTTGGGTGGGGGATTTCATGATTATGCAAGAACCAAGAACCCCAGAAAATCCCCATATCATTGGATAAACCCCAAAAATGTCACTTCAATATATAAAAGTACCTCACAAGGAATAATGCTGCGGAATTGAGGTAAAAGATAAAATAAAGTGCTTTTGGATTTTTGTATACCCATATCACGAAGTAGATTCTTAATAGTGTTTGGCAAAAGTTCTCTATAAAAGAGTTTTCTCTCTCTTGAATCCTTCTTTACTTGACAAACAATGAAAAATGTTGGTTCATGCAAATATGCCTTCAGATCTTCTTTTTCTAACTTGAACTTCCACTTCTTGGTTTGAAATTTTGATACTTCTGTACCCTTCACCTGTACAGGCACTCTACCAAGGAGGTGTTCTTTATCTCTTTTATCTCCAGAATAAAGATACAAATGTCCATCCCAACATGGTTCTTTATCATTGTCGGAAATGAACTAAGAAATAACGCTACTATCTTCTATAAACATTTTCAGATAGTTCAATGCCTTTTCCTCCGTTTTTTTGTGTCTGTATTTTTCTTCTGCCATAGTTGATTACGTTGAATTTTCTAAACGGTAAGAATGATACTATATCGGTATTGTGGGCATTTGCTTATGCAGTAGTTTCATTCTTTAAGACCTTAAGTAAGTGTTCACAATATTTGCGCGAAGGGGAAGGTTTCACGTTTCTATCTGAAAGATAGGCATCCATGGTCTTTGTTAACTCCGAAATAAACGCCGAATCATGATCTCGATGTGACTGACATTCATACCGTTTTTCCATAAAATCATTGACATCTCGCTTGCGACTATTATGACAACTAATAAAACTATCCAGGAAATCCTTCGCTGATATTTCGGAAAAGATGTTTACCGGCAAATTCCAAAATTGTTTTAAATCCGCGCCAGCATCAAGATGAAGTATAGCTTCCTTAAATGCATCTCCATGCTCTTCATTTCGCATAGAGTTATTGATATCATATACTTTCTCCGCTAATTCCGAAAACTCAGAAGTCGCTCCATCCGTATTCTGGTATATTCCATTCAGTTGCTCTACATATCCATTTTTCGGACATTCTTCTATAGCCTTCAAAAATAGTTTCTTCAACTCAGGAACAGAATACCCAGTTTCTCCGAAACCAAATTTCTGCAGTCTTTGAAGTCTAAGAAAATAATTAGGATAATAGGCCATAGGGAAGCGCATTTGCTTGGTTCCATCAATAACATCCGTTATTGCTTTTTCCATTTCGTTATCATCAACATCCCAGAAATTACCCAGTTTTAACATCAACTTTTGATCATCAGTTTGGAAATAATGCTGTGCCTCTATCGCCATGTTTGAAACCTCATTTTTCAACATTCCCTCATCAAGTTTCCCAGTTTGTATATACTCAAGCAACGACTTACTTACACCATATATAAATGTGTTCTTAAAATATCTATTTCGGATATCACGAAGATATTTTTCATCCTCGGACAAACCCTTTTGCTTTTTATCTTCATTCCATAAAGAATGAGACACAGATAGATTTTCTATAAAGGAAATATGATTCACCCATGATTGAGATAAATTCAAGAATAAATCGATTTGAGAATTATCTGCCTTTTTACGACTCTCTATGGAATAAGCCATTGTGAGTAAGAGTACATACTCTCTTACATTCCATTCTACTTTGCCCATATTTGCTTGAACGATAGGATAAATGCGTTCCATTATGTTCAAGTTAAAAATTAACGTGCGGATATTATTGCACTCTGCTCGCTTATAGACATTGCCTATCGATTCTGAATTTGTTTTGATAAAGTCAGAGTAGTTCTTCTCCTTTCCTTCTATAGAAGATCTTACTATTAATGATATGTCTGGTTCAATCTTGCATGTGAAACGAACTAACTTCTCTTTATATTCAGCATAGCCTGGTACTTCATTCTTATCACCATTGCAAATCAAAATTACTTTGATATGGTGCTCTTCGATTAGCGAGTTAATGTATCCTAGCACGTCCATCATAATATTGGGATTGAGCCTTTCCAGATCATCAAAGCAAAATACACGATGTTTAATATTTATAGGTAGAACTGACATCACAGATGCCAAGACCTTCTTGTTATCTTGTAAGCCTATCTTTTTTGCAATAAAGCTAAGAGCATGGCCACCAAGTTCAGTCCATTTCTTCTTTTTCACATTCTTATCCGCAAGGAACGGAGCATATATTTCGACTTTCAAGTCATCTATACTTTGGATGCCAAAGAGAGAGATTTTTACAGCTTTATAATGCTCGTTATCTGCGAACGTCAACGCTTCTATCATTGGCTTAGCCGTATGTCTCCAGTAAAATGACTTTCCAGCACCCCATTGCCCATCAATCATGATTGCATAATCAGTATCTGGGGCTTTTACATAATCAAGAATTACATTATCTATGTGATTCATAATCTCCATTCTGTTATCAATAGTATTTTACTCTTCATACCCAATAGGGTGAATTTCCGAATCGGCCACCTTTACATAATACCCGTCGTTACCAGATGGTACCATGTAATAGGCATATGTGAATATTCTCTCACAGTCAATCATTTTATCCAAATTGCACTTCTCGAAAGGAGAACCGAGTCTTTGTTTTGCCATTAGTGGCTCAATAGCATGCAACGATTCCTCATATAAGAAATCTCGCAAATCGTTATGGAAAGCAAAAGATGTAAGAGACCCATTCTCTTCTGTTTCCATGTTAATGTACGTCCAGAATGTAGGTATGTAAAACACAGCATCATATGAATATTTGAAATACGGCACTTTATCGGTAGTGTCGTTCACATCAACCGACATTCTAACGCTTACTTGACAATTAACAGGATCAACGACAAATGCTGGACCTCCAATGTGCTGTGTCAAGTCTCTTAGGTCATTATCTGTTATCGCTCCGTTATAGATAGAATCAAACTTGACCTTATTTGCTTTGTTGAAGACTATACCATCTTTTGAGAATGACGGCATATCTATATTAGGAAGCTCCATCTTTGTCTTCAAACATTCCTCAAAGATTGGATCCGATTTTGGTAGTACATAGATATTCGGAAGGGATAAGTCCACATCCCAATTTACCCATGGCGTTGATTGACGAAAATTATTAGTGTCCTGTGGTTGCCAATGATAAATGCCTATTAAGTTCGACATCTTTAGCCAATGAGTATTAAGGTCTTTGTCGTATTTATATTGGCCAGCATCTGCATCAACAAACGGCATCACAAACATATATGCTATATCATATATCCAAAGAATAGCAGTACAATAAGGAGAGTTGGGCATATTCCCTTTGTTGTTCAAGAAAATATCAAGGACCGGTTGAGGATATACCACCTTATCCGTAGGCAGTACCGTTAACAAAGTCGATGGAAGTGAATCTGGTGCCCAATTTCCATTTGAATAAATCCATTTTATGCAATTCTCAAAATGAGATAGTTCTGTGGAAGGTAGCATATCAATAACCATCTTACAAAGAGCCTTATACATATCCTCATTGATCATCGGATCCTTTAGTTCCAAATGCATCAAAAATCGCTTTGACCTATCTGTTCCTTTTGGTATAGCTTCATCCATTATGAACAATTCAGGCAGTCCGTTAGAATCTGGTTTGATGATAAAAGATTTACCAACAACCTTTGGTGCTGCTGTAGTACCTTTCCTCGGAATGTGATATATTGCCCTGCGAAAGTCCATTATCTTTCTGAAGTTATCTTCAATAGGCGCCAAGTCATGGTTACAGGTATCGCATTCTTCGTAACAGAACAGCAGTTTGTTGCCTAAAGCATCCTGCACAGCATGAGCCACCTTCTCAAAACTTACCGTAGGATATGATTTACCACAAAATCTGCATGTCCTTCTATTAACATCTTCTTCTCCTATCCATTGCTCAATACCATCATAACCATATGACAGAAATTGAAAACAAATATCAAGCATACTGTAATGATGAAATGCTTTGTCGTGTATCAAAGTAAATGGTATATAAAGGAACCTTAAACAATCACATGCAGTTCTTCGTTCAACTACAGAAGCCTTTTCCTCATTGAAATAATAAAAGACATCTCCATCTGCAAATTTTGAAATAAATCCATATAGCTTTCTTATGTGCCATCTAGTTGCCTGATCATACTTTGTTTCTAAAGCCTTCAAAGCGTTTTTTGTCTTGTCAGACACGATAATCCTTGCCCATGCAGAATTTCTGTGTTCAACTTCACACGCTGAAAAATAAGTATTTTCAATCTCAGAAGTCATAACTCCATCTGCATCTTGATAGACTACTCGCTGGCTTTTTTGTGTAGAGTATAGTATGATTTTCAATATTGCCATATAGACATTTGTTTTACGATGTACCTTAATTCCGCAACCAATTACGTAATTAATCACCTTAATTCCGCAGCATAAATTCTTGTAAGGACTCCAAGTGCCTGAGAAACAAAGTTCTCGAAACACTTGGATATGTCAGAAATTTCATCTATCTTGGTGCTGCAAACATAACAAGTAAGCAAAAAACTGACATGGCAAAGGTAGCAATTAAAAACGAGAATATCACTTCTTACGGTGGAATTTATTACATTATGGACGTTTTCTCAAAATTGGGCTTTGAAAAACTTACCGAATCTGTATTGGGCAAACGTGGAAGTAGCTATCATACTTCCCCATTGGTTTGGGTGGGGATTTTATGCTTAGAAAAGACCCAAGAAACACCGAAGCATCTCATATCAACATATAGAGCCCAAAAAGACATCTCAACATATAAAATTTTCTCACAAGAAAAATACTGCGGAATTAAGGTAAGATATTAATAGCCAACATCTGCCGTAACAGGACAGACGCAGAGTTATTTAATCCAAGCACAAACCTAATGTATCGATAAGTTTCTTTACAGGATGATTCGTTTCCAAAAGTTTACTCAAAGACTCACGAGGTGTAAGCATAGGCTTGATTTCCTCATGTTTAGCAAGACGAATCTCTACTTCGATCTGCCCATTACGCAATTCCTTTGCCAAAGTAGCACGAATACGCGACTTGATAGCGAGCATTTCGTTGAGCTGAATATTATTATCAGCAAGTACCAAGATTGCTGGATACTCTGTAATAGTAGGCGTGATATTCTTCATGCGTTGCGACAAAGCTTGCATACGCTCTGGCATTCGTGAACACATAGCACGCCAACTCACAACAAGGTCTTGCTGTGTAAAGCCTTCATGTTCATCCTTATTAGTTATTTCAACTTCCTCATCCTGCTTTTTCTTCTTATCGGTCTTGAGTAGATTGTCAAATGACATCGTCAATGAACCGAGATTAACAGAATTCGGAAGACCAGAAGATACATTCACCTTAGGGCGTACACCAGACGTTTCTGTGATGGGTTTTTCTGGTGAAGACACGACCTCTACAGACACTACTTCGCTATCATTAGAACCACGAGCAGCAGCATCATCACGCTTTAGACTCCCGACCACCTGCGGAGTCGGTTTCTGTTGAGCCTTCAGAACAAGATTCTTGAACAGGGATTTTAATCGCTTAGGGCTACGCCCCGAGGCTGGGACATCATCATCCTTCTGCGTAATTTGCGCTACTTGAATGAGCGTCAGTTCCACCAACAAACGTTTATTAGAACTCTGACGATATTCCACATCACAGCGATTCATAATCTGCAAAGCCGTATAAAGGAAGTTGACAGGACATTTTTGTGCCTGCAACTGATAGCGATTACGCAGTTGTTCGCTTACTTCAAGCAGAGGAAGTGTTTGTACATCCTTTGCCATCAACACATTACGAACATGAGATGCCAAGCCATTCACAAGGTGTCCTCCATCAAATCCCTTATTGATAACGCTGTTCAAAAGAACCATTATCTCACTCACTTTATTCTCTAAAGCAAGGTCGATGATATTAAAATAATTCTCTGCATCGAGTACATTCAAGTCCTCAATCACCTTCTGATAAGTGATATTTCCTTGTGAGAAACTTGCAGCCTGATCGAATATTGAGAGCGCATCACGCATTCCACCATCCGCTTTCTCAGCAATAACGTTCAGAGCCTCTTCATCAAATTGAATGTTCTCCTTCTCAGCAACACGCTTAAGATGGTTGATGATATTAGGAACCGTCATACGCTCGAAGTCGTAAATCTGACAGCGAGAGAGAATCGTTGGGAGAATCTTATGTTTTTCTGTTGTTGCAAGGATGAAGATAACGTGTGCAGGTGGTTCCTCCAAAGTCTTTAGAAAAGCATTGAAGGCAGCTGTAGAGAGCATATGCACCTCATCAATGATAAAGACCTTATAACGACCAACCTGTGGCGGAATACGAGTCTGGTCCATCAATGACTTGATGTTCTCAACAGAGTTATTGCTGGCAGCATCTAATTCGAAGATATTATAGCTTCTTCCTTCTCCGAACGCCTTACAACTCTCACACTCGTTACAAGCCTCACCATCAGCTGTTGGATGTTCACAGTTGATAGCCTTCGCAAAAATACGAGCACAAGTAGTCTTGCCCACACCTCGTGGACCGCAGAAAAGGTAGGCATGAGCCAGCTTACCACTCTTCACAGCATTCTTCAGCGTAGTAGTCAACGCCTGTTGTCCAACAACAGAATCAAAGGACATCGGACGATACTTTCGCGCCGAAACAATATATTCATCCATAGTTTCAAATTCTAATTGTATATGCAAAGGTAATAAAAGTTAAGAAAAGAGGAGGAAGGAGGAAAGAATTAAATTGTTAATTTGCTAAAAATATGTATGTTTCATGCTCCGATATGCAATCTTTTCCTTACTTTTGCAAAAAAGAATGTAAAGAAGTGAGTAAGATTACCGGACATATTTACAATTTTTTCAGCCGATTTAAGTTTCATATCGTCATCATCTTGGGCGTACTCATTGTAGGCGTCGTGGATGAGAACAGTTTTATGAGACGTATAGAGTATGCTTATCAGATTGAAGACTTAAAAACTGAAATCCGAAAGTATGACAGCCAATATCAGCATGACATGCAACAGCTCAAGGAACTAAAGACAGACCCAAAGGCTATTGCACGCGTTGCCCGAGAGCGTTACTTCATGAAGGCTGACAACGAAGATATCTTCGTGTTGAGCGATGATGAGCATCAAACTGAAAACACAGCTAAAAATGAGACAACTGAATAAACTCGAATCAATTATTTACCTTTTGGGAGGAATCATAATGGTTATAGGTGCAGGCTTGTACGCTTTCCTTTTGATTCAACCAATAGCTTGTTGGCTAATGCTTGCTGGTGCGGTTGCATTTTCTCTTATGCAGTCACGTCAGCGATACCTTGGAACATCTCTTTCAATTCGTCGTTTACGTAAGATTATGTCACTTGCAGGATGGGGATTCATTCTTGCAGGATTCTTTATGGTAGAAGACTCCTACCATTTTCTTCGTCCTGTTTTTGCAGGTTCATTAGATAGCTATAGCAGCTATGTAAGTATTTTCCACCACAATTGGGTTATACTCCTACTTATTTCTGCTATCATAGAGATGTATACTACTCATCGTATCAGCTACGAACTAAAGAAGGAAAGCGAAAGTCCAAGTACCTAAAAAAAGCTAAAAGCTTAGAGATAGTTTTAATTTGAATAAAAAAGTTTCTCGGCTTCAATTATAGAATGTAATTTTGTCTGAGAAGAAATAGAACCAGTTTAATTATCTATGAATAAAATTCTTTACGCACTTCTAACACTTATCGTGTTTACGTCATGTGCCAACTCATTCAATATACAGGGAACATCCAACGTATCAAGCTTGGATGGAAGAAAGTTATACCTAAAAACAGACCAAGCTGACTCACTGATTAACTTAGATTCATGTGACGTCGTTCATGGTCAGTTTGCTTTCCATGGTACCGTTGACTCTACTAAGGTCGCACAGATATTCATGGATGATATCAACTTACAATTCCCAGTAGTTATTGAAAAGGGAGATATTGCAGTTAAACTGGACAACACACAGCAGCGTGTCAGTGGCACGCCGCTGAATGACAAGCTAAATGATTTCTGGACGAAGTTTACACAACTCCGCAATCAATATGCAGAAATAGATCATGAGGAAAGTGCTGCCATTATGAATGGTCATGATGAGGAAACAGTGAATGCTCAACTTATCAAGAAGGCATTGAACGTTTATGACAAGGGTGACAAACTCTTTACGAAGTTCATTACAGAGAACTTCAACAACATTCTTGGCCCATGGTGTTTCCTTACACGTATCAGCTACGAGACAACACCTAATGCTTACCCTGTATGGATGAATGATTATATGTATACCAATGCTATTAATCAGTTGCCTTCATGGATAGAATACATTATGTCAAAGGCTACAGATACCTTTAAGCAGAATCCTCAGGTAAAAGCATTCTATACCGACTTCCTACAAGCACAAAAGGAGATGAATGGTATGGTTGACCCTGCAGGAACCAATGATGCTGCGGGAACAACTCCTAATGCTGCTGTAGCACCTCCAACTCCTGCACAGATGGCTGGTGACTCTATTCCAAAGTAAGGTATGGGTCCCTACTATCGTGTGTTCTAAGCTCTACGCTGACAGAACGATTGCATGATAAGATTCTATAGGAGTGTTTTGAAGTTCGGATAAAGAGTTCATAGACAACAAACTATTTATTCTAAACGAAGGTTGCTGTCACTTCTGTCACTCAATATTGTTATTTAACCGATTGGTTTATAGAACGTTGAAGCGATATGTTAAAATGACAGCAAAAGAAAATAAAACTACTAACAGTAATATATCCCTTCTTACTTTAGTAGAATTCTCTCACTTCCTATCTCGGAAGAATCAACAGACAACCTCTAACAATAAAGAATATAACATATGAGGAGACTCATTCAAGGTGGAACTATCGTCAATGAAGGGCGAAGCTTTATTGGTTCGCTCATCATAGAGGACGATTGTATCATAGAGATTATAGAAAATAACGAAACACCCCGTGGAGAATTTGACGAAATCGTCAACGCCACGGGGTGCTTTGTACTACCTGGTGTTATTGATGATCACGTTCACTTTCGTGAGCCGGGACTAACGGAAAAGGCTGACATTGAAAGTGAAAGTCGTGCTGCTGCATATGGTGGTGTCACCTCTTATTTTGAGATGCCAAACACTAATCCACAGACAACAACATTAGAAGTTTTACAAGACAAGTGGGAACGAGCAAAACACTCAAGTCATGTCAACTATAGCTTCTTTATTGGTGCTACAAATACAAATCAGACACTATTCCCTCAATTAGATATCCACACTATTCCTGGAATAAAACTCTTTATGGGAGCCTCAACAGGGAATATGCTTGTTGATCGACGAGAAGCATTAGAAATGACTTTCCGTACTGCAGCAGAGTTGAATCTGCCAGTGATGACACACTGTGAGGATTCTGGTATTATCAACAAGAATATGAAAGTTGCCAAAGAACAATTTGGCGACGACCCAGACATTACACATCATTGGGAAATACGCAGTGCTGAGGCATGCTGGGCTTCCTCGCTCTTAGCTGTGGAATTGGCACGAAAGTACAAAACACAACTGCACATTGCTCATATCTCTACAGCAAAAGAATTATCATTGGCTAATCACCCAGAAGATGAAGGAAGGATTACTTTAGAAGCTGTTATTGCACATATTGCTTTCTCTAACGAAGATTATCTTACAAAGAAAGCGCTTATTAAATGTAATCCTTCAGTCAAGACGGTAGCTGATAGAGATGCTATTCGTCAGGCACTCACGGATGGACGCATTACAGTCATTGGTACTGATCATGCTCCTCACCTATGGGCACAGAAGCAAGGTGGCTGCTCTAAGGCAGCATCAGGTATGCCGATGGTTCAGTTCTCACTCGTCACCATGCTTGAATTGGTAGACAAAGGTGTTCTTACAATAGAACAGATGGTTAACCTAATGTCACACGCACCGGCTCAACTTTTCCGTATTGACCAACGAGGTTTCCTACGTAAAGGTTATAAAGCCGATATTACTATCGTTGCACCAAACCAGCCGTGGACAGTGAACGAAGATTATATTCAGAGTAAATGCAAGTGGAGTCCAATGATGGGACACACCTATCAATGGCGTGTCTTACATACCTTCTGTAATGGAAACCACCTGTTAAATAAGGAAGAGTTTGATAACACCATACATGGTGAAAGGATTACTTTTCGAAATGATAACTAAGTCATAATGATTGAAAATAAAGTAGATAACAAAAGTAAGATAATAACATACAATATCAGCGAAATAGTTCCTTACATCAACTGGGCATACTTCTTTTATGCTTGGTCAATGAATGGTAAGGCAAAAGATGCACAACTGAAACTACGTTCAGAAGCTGAGAAATTATTGGCTGACATGGAAGGGAGATATCACACACGTGCTGTCTTTGCGCTATGTGAAGCCAATAGTGAAGGTGATGATATCATTATCAATGGCACACGTGTTCCAATGTTGCGCCAGCAGAAAGTTATTCCAGGCAAACCAAATCTCTGTTTGGCAGATTTCATACGTCCTGCTTCTTCAGGTATCAAAGATGCAATTGGACTCTTTGCTACTTCTGTTGATGCTGCCTTTACAAGCAACAATGAGGAAGATCCCTACCAACGTATGCTTTCTCAGACCTTAGCTGACCGATTAGCTGAGGCTACAGCAGAGAAGTTTCACGAGGATGTACGCAAGAAGTATTGGGGGTATGCTGCTGATGAGCAACTGACTATAAAAGACCTTCTTGCAGAGAGATATCAAGGCATACGCCCTGCTGTGGGCTATCCATCCATTCCAGACACAAGTATGAATTTTCTTTTGTACGAGCTATTGGATATGAAGGGCATTGGTATCAACCTTACAGAAAGTGGGATGATGGTACCGCATGCCAGCGTATCGGGATTTATGTTTGCACATCCTCAAAGCCGATATTTCGACTTAGGAAAAATTGATGACGACCAATTAGAAGACTATGCACGTCGTCGTAATAAGCCTGTTGAAGAGCTAAGGAAGTATCTTGCTTCTACCTTATTGAAGAAATGATAGCCAGAATCGTTATATATCTTATATTAATAATAGTGTTGTCTGACCTCTATATAGACATGCACTATTTCCGCAAACGTTACCCCATTGCTTGGTGGCAACGCCTATTATGGTGGTTACCTTCTATCGGTATGGTCATCTATACCTGTGCTATGGCTTCCATACGCGACTTTGCGCCTAACAACCTCACCTGGCTGAATACATATATATTCCTTCTCGGTTTGCTTGTTGGCCCTAAGGCTATCTTTGCACTCACCTCCTTCTTGGGTTCAATCATTCGGAAATATATCATCCGCACAAATCGAAACTGGGGACATTATATAGGTATACTCCTTGGTTGTTTTGCCGTTGGAACATTTATATATGGGCTTACATATGGAGTTTCTAACATACAAGTAAAGCATGTAGACCTCTATTTTAAGGATTTACCAAAGTCTTTTGATGGCTATCGGATTGTGCATGTATCTGACTTACACCTCGGCACCTTCAATGGATGGCGCAGTAAGATTCTGAAAGCAGAGATGGATAGCATTGAAAAGCAGAAAGCTAACCTCATTTGCTTTACTGGTGATTTACAAAATATACGCCCTGAAGAGGTTGAGAAAATGGCTTCAGTAATCCGTCAGCCTATGAAAGGGACTATCTCTGTCTTAGGAAACCATGACTATACGGAATACATCAAAGGTGATGCTAAAGAGAAGGCTGCAGAGGAAGTACGCTTAATAAAAGCAGAAGAAAAAATCTTAAAATGGACTCTTCTACGCAATCAAAACACAGAAATCACATCACCAGCAGAAGAGTCTATCTATGTTTGTGGTACAGAAAACGACGGAAGACCACCATTCCCGAACTATTCCAACTATAGGAAAGCGATGCAAGGAGTAGAACCAAATTCATTTGTGATTATGTTACAACATGATCCATCAGCGTGGAAACGTTCTATTCTTCCTAAAACCACAGCACAGCTTACATTAAGCGGACATACACACGGTGGACAGATGCAAATCTTTGGATGGCGACCAACAAGTATCCGCCAACAGGAGGATTATGGACTTTATGAACAGAACGGACGCTATCTATATATTACAGCTGGATTGGGTGGACTGGTACCCTTCCGCCTCAATATGCCTAACGAAATAGCGGTGATAACATTACATGTTAAGAAATAAAATTAAAAAAGGATACATCTATGAGTAATACTGCAACACAACAACAAAGGCAATCCTCAATAACCATGCTGGTTATTACATTTTTTTATAGAATTTACATGCTATTCATTGCCTTCCCGCTCTTCCTCTTTGCTTCTATACTAACAGCATTAACAACAACTATTGGCTGTCAAATAGGTAATGGACATTTCTGGGGATACTACCCAGGGAAATGGTGGTCATGGTTTACCATCCGAATACTCTTTCTTCCTGTAAAAATTGAAGGACGTGAGAATCTTGATCCTAAGCAAAGCTATGTCTTTGTAAGCAATCATCAAGGTGCTTTCGACATCTTTCTGATTTACGGTTTTCTCGGTCGTAATTTCAAGTGGATGATGAAAAAAGCTATCCGTAAGATACCTTTGGTAGGATTAGCATGCGAGAAAGCACATCATATTTATGTGGATAAGAGTGGTGCAAGTAAAATCAAAAAAACATACGACACTGCACGTGAAACCCTTCGTGAAGGAATGTCTGTCGTCGTATTCCCAGAAGGTGCACGTAGTTTTACTGGTCACATGGGTAAGTTCCGTCGTGGAGCTTTCATGTTAGCTGATGAGCTTCAGCTACCAGTATGTCCACTTACCATCAATGGTTCCTTCGACGTTATGCCTCGTACTAAGGACTGGCATTTCCCTGTATGGCATCGACTTAGCCTCACTATTCACAAACCAATCTTCCCAAAAGGAAAAGGTGCTGAATTCGAGAAGCAAACGCTAAATGAAGCATACGATTCTGTTATGGCTGGTCTTTCTCCCGAATACCAAGGTTTCGTAGAGAATCCAGACCAATAAAAATAGACAAAAACTTGTTAGTATCATATTTTTATACTACATTTGTCCTATAAAAACAAAAATCTATGACAAGCGATAGCATTGTAATTATACCGACATACAACGAAAAGGAGAATATAGAGAAGATAATCCGAGCGGTATTCCGATTGGAGAAACTTTTTCACATTCTGGTAATTGACGATGGTAGCCCTGATGGAACGGCACAAATCGTACATAATCTGATTAAGACGGAATTCTCTGACCGCCTCTTTATCATTGAGCGTTCTGGTAAATTAGGTTTGGGTACAGCCTATATCACTGGCTTCAAGTGGGCTTTAGAACATGGCTACGAATACATTATTGAGATGGATGCTGACTTTAGCCACGACCCTAACGACCTTCCTCGCCTTTATGCTGCAACCCATGACGAAGGTTACGATGTTGCAGTTGGTTCACGTTATGTCAGTGGAGTAAACGTTGTAAATTGGCCTATCGGACGTGTATTAATGAGTTACTTTGCCAGCAAGTATGTTCGTGCAGTAACAGGTTTTCACGTGCATGATACGACAGCGGGGTTCGTATGCTATCGTCGTCGTGTTCTTGAGACAATTCCATTAGACATGATTCGTTTTAAGGGGTATGCCTTCCAAATCGAGATGAAATACACCTCTTTCAAGATTGGTTTCAAAATTAAGGAAGTACCTGTCATCTTCGTAAATCGTCGTGAGGGAACAAGCAAGATGAGTGGTGGCATCTTCTCCGAAGCCTTCTTCGGTGTCATCCGACTCCGTATGGATGGTTGGTTCAGAAAGTATCCTAAGATAAAGAACTAAGATTTAAACCAAATAACAGTAACAGCCATAACCTTAGTAGGTTATGGCCGTTACTATTTACACAAGTGACTTTGTCTTTATACAACTTAGAAACTATTGTAGTACAAATCAATTGTAGATAAACATTAGAAAATAAATACGGGAGATTCAAGTTTAATTTACTTTTTACTAATTAAACTAACAAACTTATATCTATATCCATACAAATCTTGCATCTCATAACGTGGACCATATACTTTTACTATGATAAGGTATTCGTGTCCCTCTTCATAGATACTATCAAATCCATCAATATGAGATACAACAGATTTTCTCATATCTTTGTCTACTATAACATAGCCTTTATTTTTCGATTTAATAGATGTACCTGGATAGAAGTAGTCTTCTTTATGTGATAATACGCTTATCGTATCTGTCTTAACATACTTGTAGTAGTCATCTGCATCTTCTTCCTTTGTACATCCCACAAAGAGAAATAACATTAAAGATGCTATAATGTATAGATGTTTAATCATAATAATATGAATTTAAAAATTATTTTATCATTACCAAACTCACTTAAATGAGACTGTTACTATAGAGGACATCCTTTCTCTACTTTATTTTGACACAGTCTACTCTATTTTAGTCCAGCCCATTCCTACCAACACAACCAACGTGTATGTACACAATATTTTGATAAAAGTAAAAGGAACATCATTCCCTGCAATAAAAGCCTTTAGACAAAAGAATCTGTTACTACGGAAAACAATGTTCCTTTATTACTATGTCTTAACACACCTTACAGTGTGTCTTATTACCAAATTTACGCCTCCTTATCGTACTCGAGGTGGAAGTTTATGATTGTCTCAATTCCCTTCAACCAGAGATCTACTGGCATATTCTCGTTCGGAGAGTGAATAGCATTTGACTCCAAGCCGAAGCCCATGAGAACAGTCTTCACACCGAGCAACTTCTCGAAAGTAGAGATAATTGGAATACTACCACCGATACGTACTGGTAATGGGCGCTTACCGAATACTGTCTCAAAGCCACGCTCAGCAGCCTTATAAGCAGGGAAGTCAATTGGACAAACATAACCATGACCACCGTGATGCTTCTCTACCTTAACTGTAACATAATCAGGAGCAACACTGTTGAAATAATCCACTACCAACTGGCTGATCTTTGTATGATCCTGATGTGGAACAAGACGTGAAGAAAGCTTTGCGTATGCCTTTGATGGAATAACGGTCTTCGCACCATCCCCCGTGTAACCACCCCAGATACCGCATACATCAAATGTTGGGCGATAACCAGTGCGTTCGATTGTACTGTAACCTTCTTCTCCGAAGAGTGCCTTAACACCAAGAGACTTCTTATATTCCTCCTCATCGAAAGGAATAGATGCAACGAGTTTACGCTCCTCATCAGAAGCCTCCTCAACATCAGCATAGAAACCAGGGATACGAATCTTACCATCAGGACCAGTTACATCAGCTATCAACTTACAAAGAACATTGATTGGGTTAGCTACAGCACCGCCGAAGGTTCCTGAGTGAAGGTCACGGTTAGGACCAGTCACCTCTATCTGCCAATAAGACAAACCACGCAAACCTGTTGTGATAGAAGGAGTATCAGGACCGATAAGACCAGTATCTGAAACGAGGATTACATCGCAAGCCAAGAGTTCCTTGTGTTCCTCAATAAATGGACCGAGGCTACCAGAACCAATCTCTTCCTCACCTTCAAAGATGAACTTCATATTATGCTTCAGCAAATCATTCTTGTTAAGATACTCGAATGCCTTTGCCTGCATGAATGACTGACCCTTATCATCATCAGCACCACGAGCCCAGATATGACCATCCTTAATAACAGGCTCAAATGGTTCGGTCTTCCAAAGTTCAAATGGCTCTGCTGGCATCACATCATAGTGACCATAAACCAATACAGTCTTTGCATTAGGGTCAACCATTCTCTCTGCATAAACCATTGGATTACCCTTTGATGGCATCACCTCAGCTTTGTCAACACCTGCCTCAAGCAGCAATTCCTTCCAACGTTCAGCACAGCGTACCATGTCCTCCTTATGAGCAGGTTGTGCACTTACGCTTGGTATGCGTATCAGACTGAACAACTCCTCGAGCATTCTGTCTTTATTCTCTTCTACATATTTCTTAATCATAATTCTTTATTTATTGTGATTATCTTCTTTATTATTTGAAAGTAATCAATGCTTCCATTTCATTGATAAATTTCTCAATCTGAATAAAATAAGGCATAACTTCTTCCTCCGTAGCATCAAACATATCATCATAGTCACCAGATTGGCGCAACTCGTATAAACGGGAGAACAATCTCCCATAAGTTTTGTCGATAAGTCCAACAGAGATAAACTGCTGTCCTATAATATGAATAGTTCCTGCATGTGTCTTTGCAGATAATCCTTTATCAAGGAGTAAAGCCTGTGCCATATGATAGACAGCATAATATAAACGATTCCCAACAAGGCTCCAATGGCCTAAACGAGCGTTGTCACGTGCTTCTACTAACACCGCTTTTGCTTTCTCAATGCGGTATGCTACAAGTGCTTTTCGTTCTTCACTTGTCAACATAACAAAATTCCCTCTGATTCAACATTGTTATGAAAAGGAGAGTGAATTCGATTAGCCCACTCCTGCAAGGTATAGATGATAGGATGTATCATTGCATTAATTTTCCATCCAAGTTCCCAGAAAGGATAGGTGAACTTATCATGATCAGATTCTTCTATTCTATCCTTATCAAGAAGAATGAGAATATCCCAGTCTGACAGTTCACTTGCATCACCACGCGCCTGAGAGCCGAAAAGAATTATCTTTCCGTTTTCAGGTTTTAACTCCATCGCAATGCTGCTAATAGCCTTCAACACATCATTATGTCTTACTTCTTTCATCATCTGTTCGCAAATTTAAGCATGATTTATGACTTTTGCAAGTTTTTCTGTGCTTTTATTATTGTTTACATGACGGAAACGACATAATCGGATATATTTACATACGATATCAATAAACTTACAGATTGATTGAGATTGAGCGTTAACTAATAAATAAAGCTATAAGATTTATCATTGAATCAACCTTATCTTAATTACAATAAGGAAGTTATCAATAAATTATTTTCATGAAAAGAAAGAATGATTATCGTGAAGAAAAATAATTATTATCATGAGAATAAATATTTATTTTCATGACAATAATTTGGATTCAGTGGTAAATAGCATCTATCCAATAGGTTACTAAACACTTTAAGTAGCGATCATTCAACCTCACAATAGAACTTATAAGATCAGAATATACAATGTATACCTCCATTGATAGACAGCTAATCAATCACACTCCCTACCCCAGTACACCATTTTAGTCAATAGTTATTAGATAAACGAGAGAACAATAAAGCAATCCTCTGTCAAGTGTTACGACTGAGGATGCTCTATATCACGTAGAATCATTACTCCCTCTCCTACCGTCTTCACATCACTGACTACCATAGAACGTTTGCCATTTCGTTCCTTCAGATTGCAACGACGAGGATGATAACCGATATAGTTGAGTACCTTATCAAAGGCAGCACTCTGATAGTAGACACTATTAGGGTTAGAAACAAACTGCATCTGCATACGTCCCTGCTTAAGGATAATCTTCTCACAACCCAATCGCTTACCCACACGACGAAGTGCAACGACCTGCATCAGTTCCTCACCTTGACGTGGAACAGGACCGAAACGGTCTTGTAGACGTTTACGATAAGCATCGAGATCCTCGTCTTTTTCAATATTATCAAGCTCACGATAAAGCAGCATACGCTCTGAACTACCCGGCACGTAGTTATCAGGGAAGTACATTTCAAGGTCGCTCTCTACGGCACAATCATCAATAAAGTCATCACCCGTAATCTGCTTTCCTTCGTCCATCTCCTCTTCATACAAATCTTGGAACTCATCATTTTTTAGTTCCATCACCGCCTGATTGAGGATTTTCTGATAGGTTTCATATCCCAAATCCTCCATAAATCCGCTCTGCTCAGAGCCTAAGAGATTACCAGCACCACGGATATCAAGGTCCTGCATCGCAAGATTAAATCCACTACCGAGGTCGGAGAAGGTCTCCAAAGCCTCCAGCCGACGACGTGCCTCTGGGTTTAATGCAGCCAAAGGAGGAGCAAGAAGATAACAGAAAGCCTTTTTATTAGAACGCCCCACACGACCACGCATCTGGTGCAGGTCGGAGAGTCCGAAACGATGCGCATCGTTGATGATGATAGTATTGGCGTTGGAAATATCAATACCATTCTCAACAATCGTTGTTGAAAGCAGTACGTCATAGTCATAGTTCATAAAGCCCATCACTATCTCCTCCAATTCTTCAGGCTTCATCTGCCCGTGTCCGATAGCAATACGGCAGTCTGGCACATACTTTTTAATAAGATTTGCTATCTCTGGAAGATTGCTGATGCGGTCATTTACAAAGTAAACCTGTCCATTACGGCTCATCTCAAAGTTGATTGCATCTGCTATTACTTCATGCGAGAAAGAAGCTATCTCGGTCTGAATAGGATAACGGTTAGGTGGCGGTGTACGCATAATACTCATATCACGTGCACCCATCAGTGAAAACTGTAGCGTACGTGGGATCGGAGTTGCCGACATCGTAAGGGTGTCAACATTTGTTTTTAATTGGCGAAGTTTCTCCTTTGTCGACACACCGAACTTCTGTTCTTCATCAATGATAAGTAGTCCGAGGTCATGCCACTTCACCGACTTCCCTATCAACTTATGCGTACCAACAAGAATATCTATCTTTCCCTCTGCCAAATCCTCCAACACCTGTTTTGTTTGTTTAGCACTACGAGCACGTGAGAGGTAATCAACACGTACAGGCATATCCTTCAATCGCTTCTTAAAAGTTTGGTAATGTTGGAAGGCTAACACGGTTGTAGGTACTAATACAGCCACCTGCTTATTATCCACAGCAGCCTTGAAAGCAGCACGGATAGCCACCTCCGTCTTACCAAATCCCACATCACCACAAACCAGACGATCCATCGGACGTGCGCTTTCCATATCTTGTTTGAGTTCTTGTGTAGCCTTCAACTGGTCGGGCGTATCCTCATAAAGGAATGAAGCCTCCAATTCGTGCTGCATAAACGAGTCTGGAGAAAAGGCAAATCCTTTTTCACGACGTCGCTTAGCATAGAGTTTTATGAGGTCGCGAGCAATATCCTTAATACGCTTCTTCGCCCTTTCTTTCAAGCGATCCCAAGCACCTGAACCAAGAACAGACAATCGTGGTGGTTCACCACTATCACCACGACGATACTTACTAATCTTATAGAGCGAGTGAATAGACACGTCCACAATATCATTATGCTGATAAACAAGACGTATCATCTCTTGATAAGAGTCGCCAGCAGGCACACGAACCAGACCAGCAAACTTACCTATACCAAAGTCTACATGCACTAAGAAGTCACCAGGTTCCATCTCTTGCAGCTCTTTCATCGTCAAAGCCATCTTACCTTGACGTGCCTTGTCTGACTTGAGGTTATACTTATGGAAACGGTCGAAAATCTGATGATCGGTAAAGAAACATACTTTCAGCGTACTATCAACAAAACCTTCATGCAACGTTCGGTTGACAGGTGTAAAAGGTAAAGCTCCCACCGTCGCGTCCTGCCCCTCCCCAGACAGTTCAGCTACAGACAGATTCTCAGAGTCAGGTGAGACATTTGTATCTGCCAATGAATCGAAGATATCCCTCAAACGTATAGTCTGCTTCTCGCTATCTGCAAAGATATAGAGTTTATAACCTTGCAGAAGATAGTCACGAAGGGTCTTAGACAGTAAGTCAAAGTTCTTGTGGAAGAGTGGTTGTGGTGACGTACTGAAGTTTATCGTAGCCCGTGAACCATCCTTCTTCTTTGCTTGATCAGAGGTAGAATGATTCATACCAAACTCTATACGACGGAAATCAAGTGCATCGTTCATCCAACGTGAGGCTGGCACCAGTTGTCCTTCCTTACGGAAAGCCACTTCCAATTCGCGCTGTTCTAACTCCGTTTTACCCTCTAACTTCTCCGTCAAAGCTTGATTAGTAAAGCCTTCTTGATAGATATTATCAATCGCATCACGCACATAGAGGAAGTCCTTGAATGCCAATACGGCATCTTCTGGTAAGAACTGAAGGAAAGGCACCTTCTCTTCTGACATCGTTGTCAGCTCTGGAACAATCTCAACACGTGTCAGCTTCTCTGTAGACAACTGCGTCTCCACTTCAAAGTTGCGAATGGTTTCAATATCATCACCAAAGAAATCGATACGAAAAGGAAGTTCATTTGAGAAGGAATAGACGTCTATAATACTACCACGCACAGCAAACTGACCTGGTTCATAGACATAATCAGTCTCCGTAAAACCAAAAGAACGTAAGGTTTTCTCCACCTCTACAATATCAATATGCTGGTCAACTGTCAATGTCAAACGACGTTCATCCAACTGCTTTTTTGATACAACAAGTTCTGATAGCGCTGATGGCTCAGTGACAATATAAAGCGGTAGAGCGTTGTCAGCACACGAGGCAAGGGCAGAAAGACGTGTCAGCACCTCTGTACGCAGGATTTCATTACCCGCATCACGCTGTCCATATTTCACTGCACGACGATAAGACGATGGAAAAAACAGCACCTCTGCTACCTTCCCCTCACCATCAACAGGCATAGCAATTGTCTTGAGGTCATTGTAGAAATAACCCGCCTCGTCATTGTCATTCAACACGAAAACAGTCGTTGTCTTCCATCGTTCAGCTATTGAAGCAAAGAACATCGGAGCAGCTGAAGCCACGAGTCCTTGCAGAAAAACAGTTCTTATCGACTTATCTTTCTGTATCTTCTGTATCGCTCCTGCCTGTGGCAGCATAGCGTATAGTTTCTGTATGTCTTGTATCTTCATCGCAAATGCGTTGTGCTTGCAAAGTTACAACAAATTTCAGACAGAGGGCAATTATCTATGAAATTAAGCAGAAAAGTACTTAAAGATTTGGTAGTTTCGTGAACTCTCCTTATATTTGCAATCTGATTCAGTGGAAACAGAAGAGGATAAACATAGGGATAAAGGCGAATAACATCGACTAAAACCCATAAAAGTCCTCATTGTACTATGGGCTTGTTTGGATTTGACGGCAAGACGAGATGGTACGTAAGCACGCGGAGCATCGTTAACTGGCTCCTAAATCTCAGTTATCGAAAAATTAATTGGCGAAAACAATTACGCTCTCGCTGCCTAACCGAAGTACAGTAGGTTACTGGCTTTATCCGACTATTAGATAGTTGGACGAGACATCGCTCCGAGGATGTTGTTCCGAATCCAGAGAGTAAGCGATGCAGGTTCAATCGGAAATAGTCAGTGTATGCCTCGCTGCACTGATGAAGATTTAGAGGATAAGATGTCGGTTGGTGGTCCAGGTCTTGCCGACATACGAAAATCGAAGACTGGAATAAACGTGTAGAAAGCGTATGGTTTCCTTGTGCGGACGTGGGTTCGACTCCCACCAGCTCCACTTTACGTACTCTGAACAAGAGATTACAAGAAAATGATTAAATCAGATAATCGCCGTAACTTCAACGAGTTACGGCGATTATTCGTTTATAGAACTCTCTGTTTGGGAGTACATACAGATACCGCCGAAACGCTCAAGATACTCCCAACTGGCTACAATATGGCTACAGAAAAAATCGACTTTGTAAAATTGTAGCCACTGATACCGTACAGAGTACACACAGATACCGCATACTTCATTGTTATTCAAATAATTATGTCGAACTTTGCAGCTGTAAAGATAACGCGTAACTCACCCTTAAACGGGTCGAAAACACGATTTACTTCTGCACTAAAAACTTGTAAGTATGAAGAGTATTTTCAGAACAAGCTTCTATCTGCGAAGCAATTATTTGAACAAAGAAGGAAAAGCATCGGTTATGATGCGTATCCATCTTAATGGAGAAAGAATGGCACTTGGCACAACAGGAGTTTGCGTCGATCCCGAAATGTGGGACAGCACACTGGGTAAAGTACGGGGACGAACCAAGGAGGCTTTGGTTACTAATGCTCAACTGACGAGTATCAGCACAGACCTTCAGATGATATTCCAACGATTAGAGTTTTCGGAAGAACTTAGCCTTGAACGCATCAAATCGGAATATCTTGGCAAACGTGAGGATATGGAGACCGTTCTTTCATTGTTTACCAAGTATAATAATGATATGTATGCACAGATTGGCTGTGGAGTTACAAAAGCAAATTATCGCAAGTTTGATATTTGCAAGCGTCACTTTGCCAAGTTCCTTGAAGAAAAGTATGCACGCACTGACCTCAATATCATTGAGCTTACCCCTATCGTCATTCACGATTTCGACGTCTATCTTAAAACCGTAGTTGGTCAATGCTTTAACACGGCCATCAAGACCTTAAAGACTTTTAAGACGGTTATCATATTTGGTCGAAAGGCTGGAGTGTTTAATCACGACCCATTCCTCAATATCCACTTCAAGACCAAAAGAGTTGATCGTGGCTTTTTGACAGACGAAGAAGTGGACACCATCATGCACAAGGAATTTGCAACGCAACGATTGGTAAATGTTCGCGACATCTTCTTGTTCTCTTGCTTTACAGGACTGGCTTACGTTGATGTAGCCAATCTTACGCCCGACAATATCATAACGATGGACGGCAAGCAGTGGATTGTAACAGCACGTCAGAAAACCGATACACTAAGCCATATCCTCTTGCTCGACATTCCGAAGATTATTATCAAGAAGTATGAGGGCAAAGCTAAAAATGGTAGATTGATACCCATTCTCAGCAACCAGCGTATGAACTCTTATTTGAAAGAGATAGCCGATGTTTGCGGTATCAACAAGAACTTGACCTTTCACATGGCTCGACATACCTTTGCCACGATGATGCTCACAAAGGGAGTTCCTGTGGAGTCTGTATCCAAGATGTTAGGACATACAAGTATAACTACAACTCAGCTTTATGCCCGCATAACGAACAAGAAGATAGAGAACGATATGCTTGCTGTATCCAAGAAATTGGATAAGTTCGACTTCGCAAGTGCTCCACCAGCAAAGGCTACCAAGCGACGTTATACTAAGAAGATTGATACACCTATTATAATAACAAACCATTAAGACTTATGACAACAACAAAGAAAGAACTTTCCTACTTCCGTCTGAAGTTGGAAACGTATCTCGGAGAGCATTTTCCTGAGAGAATGAATGATAATGCGTTTGTAACCGCTCGCGCAGACGAGGCATTGACGGCTTACTGCGATGCCGTGGCGCAAGGATTTTCCTTTCCCGAAGCAGAGACGATGGCAAGCGAGGTGCTGTACCACGACTTGCACTTCTCAAAGTATGACACCCTTGTTTCCGTGTTGGAGCAAGAGTTTGAAAAGGAGCTACCAAGTCCGCTCCCCGAAAGGTTAGCACCAATCCTGCTGAACAACAAGGCAATTCAAGCGGTATTTGCCAAGTACGAACTCACAGACAACTTTGCGGCAGGTACAGAATACGACAAACTGTACACCGAACTGACTGGTACAATCGTGCTGCTCATCGAGGTCAATGGTCTTCCGACGATAGGCGGTGAGAATATGACTTGACACTTCACCATCGGGGGCTTTTGCAGTGTCAAGAGCCAAGATAAACGCTCCACTCCACACGTCAAGAGTTTTGCAAACACTTGTCTTTGGGTCGTTAGAGCATCTTGTTATCGCTCTTGAACTATTAAAAGCCCCGATTATGAAAACAATCATCATGAATCAAGACATTCACACACCTGCCTTCATCAAGGCAGACGCATCGAACAAAACCGATAAGAACAGGCAGCCGCCGACTTCTCCCAAGCAAGTCCGCCACTTCGGTTGGACACGCTTCATCGAACTCGCCGTTCTGCTTTCCATCGTTATCGGTGCGGTTTACCTTATCTCGAAGATGGTTACACCACAAGTCGTAACCGCCGTTTCGGTTATTCTCAGCTTCCTGATACTACGCTTCATTGTCAGAGTTATTCTGCAAGTAACCTTTACAATCCTGTGTTGGCTGTTCTGGCTTGCCGTCATCGTGGCAATCCTGCTCTGTATGCTCTGAGCGCACAAGGAAAGATATTCTTCGATTCATTCTTCTTTATGGGTGGTTATCTCACGTAAGGTAGCCACCTTTTTCGTTTTCCATACAGGCGTTGCACTTTCGCTTCTCACATCCATCTATTCCACTTTGATGTGCCATAAATCGGTGCTGATTTCTTTTTATTCGCAAAGGTAGTAAGGGGCTACGGCTTGCACAAGGTCTGTGCCTTTGGTTTGTACGGAAAATCTCCACACCTCCATTTCATTTCGGGTAGTATTTTCCTGCAAAACCTTGTGCCGGCTGCGCCCCCTACCTTCTTATTGCTACAAAAAGGAATCAGCATACTCCGATCTTTGGACGCATAAAAAAAATGTCATTATGGAACAGCAGAAAGTAAATATCACATCTTCGATGAAAGAAAAAGGATATAGCTCCTCCTCTCATTACCGCATAAGTTCGGTGGTTGATAAAAGTGAGCGTTTGGTGGCGACTAAGTTTGTGCAGTGGGACGTTGAGCCATTGGACAGATTGAGTGGCAGTAAGGTGTATCTCCTGCGTGTGAAACTCAATCGTGGGGAGCGAATGAGCCGTGAGGAAAAGAACTGGCTTGCCGAAGCGGTGAACACCAACACCTACTTCCGTACAGCCGTTCCCCTAATGGGTTATCGGTTTGACTTCTTCGATGTGCTGAAGAAATACCTTGTCAATCAATACGGACATTGGGCAGAGTATTACGCACCCGACCGCACCAGCCTAAGAGCCTATTTGTATGGTTGTGTCAATCAAATTGTAGAAATCCCCAAACATTAAACGACTATGAAAGGAACAGAACATTTTACGAGAACAATAGCCGAGTATCTCAACGGACGTGCAGCGACAGACCCTTTGTTTGCTCTCAACTTGATGAAGCCTAACAAGAGCATCGAGGAGTGTGTAACCTACATCTTGAACCAAGTGCAGGCGAGTGGGTGCAATGGCTTTGAGGACGATGAAATCTACTCAATGGCAGTCCACTACTATGACGAGGACGAAATCAAGGTGGGTAAGGCTATCACTTGCAGAGTGGCAGTAAACCATATTGTGGAACTCACAGAGGAGGAGAAAGCTGAAGCACGGCAGGAAGCCATTAAGCAGTACCAACGTGAGGAACTTGCCAAGATACAGAGCCGTAACGCAAGACCTCAAAAAAAAGAAACGGCAGAGGTGGTACAACCTTCATTGTTTGACTTCTAAAAAGGAAAAACTATGGAACGATACGATTTAAGCGAAGCACGCATCTATGTAGGCACATATGCCAAGTATAACGAAGGCTCACTAAGAGGTAAGTGGATAGACCTTTCTGAGTGTTTCGACCAAGACGAGTTTATGGAGGTATGCCACGAACTTCACCAAGACGAGGATGAACCCGAATTGATGTTCCAAGATTGGGAGAACATTCCCGAAGAACTCATTGACGAGGGGCATTTGCACGAAAACTTTTTCGAGTTGAGGGACGAGTTGGAGAATTTGGACGGTATGAATGTGAGTGCCTTTTGGATATGGGTAGAGAATACCGGCAAGGATTTAACCGAGTCCGTCTATTACCTAATGAGGCAATTCAATTCCGCTTTTGTAGGCAGATATGTGAACAAAGAAGAGTTTGCAAGGGAAATGGTAGGTATGGAACATGAACTATCCGAGTTTGCAGAGAGATATTTCAATTATGAAAAGTATGCGGAAGAACTCTTTGACGAGGGATATTGGTTTGAGGACGGATATGTATTCCGTGACGAGTAAAACAAGGAGGACAGAAAATGAAACCAAGAAATAAATTTCAGAAGCAAGTGGCGGAGTTGGCAATCCAACTTCCCACCATTACCGACAAGCAAAGTCAGTGGGCATATACGCACCTTTTTGAACATATTGCCAAGCGCAACACGAAAGGCGAACACACTTGTTTGGAGTGTGGACACCAATGGACGGACACACGGCATAAAGGCAAGACCACAATTTGCCCCCATTGCGGAACGAAACTCACCATACATACAGAACGGCAGAGGGTATTTAAGGATATTGCATACTATTGCGTACTCACCACCTTCAAAGGCTACCAAGTGATACGTTACTTCTATATGGAGGTGTACCGCAAGCAAGGACAACCGATAAGACGATTTTGTTCTGAGGTGGTTGAGCGTTGGATGGCACCCAACGGCAAAAGCGCAGTATTGGCACGACTTCGCCCGATGAGTTGTTGGTATGACACGTGGCAGTTTGGCAGTGCTTTGGAAATCCGCCCCGACAAGCCTTTGTACGACATACTTCCACACGGCATTTACCCACGTTATGGAGTGATGAAGGACATTAGGCGCAACGGATTTAAGGGAGCGTTCCACGACCTTACCCCCTTTGAGTTGTTTCATTCCATTCTTACGGACAACAAGGCGGAAACCTTATTGAAGTCTGGACAATTCTCCCTACTTTGCCACTTCATTAGGGACAGATATGCCAAAATTGACAAGTATTGGGCATCTATCCGTATCTGTTTGCGCAATGGCTACCAAGTGGAGGACGGCAATTTGTGGTGCGATATGGTTGATACGCTTGCGACACTCAACAAGGACATACGCAGTCCGAAGTATATTTGCCCCACCGACCTAAGAGCAGCGCACGACCATTACCAAGCCAAGCGCAGGGCAAGGCAGGAGCGTGAGAACATTATCAAAAAGCGCAAGGAAGCGATGGAAGCCGAACAAGCATACAAGCAACTCAAAGCAAAATTCTTTGGCATAGAGTTTACTGACGGCATTATCCGCATCCACGTTTTGGAGAGTGTGCAGGAGCATTTAGAGGAAGGCACGGCAATGCACCATTGCGTATATGACGCACACTATTACAGCAAACCGCAGTCGCTTATCTTCTCTGCCACAAAGGACGGAGAGCGCATCGAGACCATCGAGGTATCATTGGAAACGATGAAAGTGGTGCAAAGTCGTGGCGTGTGCAACAAGAACACCGAGTACCACGAGCAGATACTCGCCTTGATGCAGAAGAATATGAGAATGATAGCGCAGAGAGCAACCGCATAACACAATCCATAAAACAAAGCAATATGAAAGTACAGATAGAAGGCTTTATTCGCAGTTGGGCAGACGAAATCCCCAACATCATCGTGAGAGTTATCAATGCCATAAGCATAGCCGAGAACAAGGAGGAGTTGCAGACAGCACTCCTCCAAATTTCCCAAGAAACCGAGTTGGACAAATACTTCGTTTATGGTTACGGCGCGCACCATTTTTGGCTCACTCACCGCAGGTTATCGAATGGCGAGCCGATGGAACACAGATTACTAATCGCTGAATTTTGAAAATATGGAAAGGAAAGTTTACAGAGTACGCACCCAATACGTTTTTGAAGGTGTGTTTGAGGTTGTAGCCACAGACCGAGAGGAAGCCGAGCGGAAAATCCTTGAAGATTGTGGAATGGTAATGGGCAGAGGAATACACAGCACCTGCCCGATGAACAAATCAATTGGGCTTTTGATACCCACCCCGAAGAACGGATAATCGAAACAACCGAAAAGCCCTAATACAAATGAGCCACGCAACCTCAAAAATTGCGTGGCTTCTTTTCTTTTTCTTTGAACAAGCAGGCGACCAAAGAAAAGAAGCAAAAGAAAGTCGCAGGAAATATCTTTTAAAGTCCTTTAATTTTGATAGTCGGCATTATCTATTATTTCAATATCATCTGACAACACTTTTGTAAATGAATTATCTACAATTAAGAAAATTTTCAGATTTATTGTAGCTGTGTCAGATGCCGCCATATAATGCTTATTCCAATCATTGTCCCAAACCTGAGGTAATTCTTCTTCATCCATGCACATTGCATCTGCCTTAAATAAAAAGACATCAAAAGTACATTCTACATTGACAGTATACTCAATTACAACTTCATTTTCTGATATTTGTCGTACTTCATCTAATTTAATTTCAGGCTTTCCTATTTCTACCACAGAGGGATTTTCAAATTCCTGCCTAAACGGACTATTCTCGTAATCAAATTGTCGATATAATAAAAATTTATCTAAACGCTGTTCAGTTTCATGAATAATATTAATATCTGCATAGCTACCATAGGATTGAAAAGCATCTTTGATTTTTTGAAGGATTTTTTGTTTGGGCTTAGCAAACTTCTTAATGAACACATCAATATCCTCTACAACTTCAACATGATCTTCATTTATATTTAATTTAGACAAATCTTCTCGCAAATCAGGATGTAGATCACCTTCTAAGCAAAAGTCCTTATGATTCTTGTTTATAAACACCACTTGTGGCATATCGAACAGATCATTAGGTTTAGTGCATATTGTAAGGAGACTCTCCCATATAA
The DNA here is from genome assembly GCF_013267595.1 of Prevotella melaninogenica. Classification (NCBI taxonomy): domain Bacteria; kingdom Pseudomonadati; phylum Bacteroidota; class Bacteroidia; order Bacteroidales; family Prevotellaceae; genus Prevotella; species Prevotella melaninogenica. The sequence continues at coordinate 952,464 of NZ_CP054011.1, forward strand.
GAGCATCTCGATACCCTTTCCCACTTTCTTGAAAAGGCCTTTTACGAGCAAGGTCGCGACTTACTAAATCTTTGTGAGAAGTAGAAGGATATGGTATAATATTTATATTTAGACGCCTAATTTGAGCATTAAAAAATTTGGCATATTCTTCTTTTTCTTTTGTGATAACATCAATTGATTTTTGAGACAAATTCACTTTTTTGTCAGTCAATCTTTCAAAGTCGGAAAAAACTTTATCTATTTTCGTTTTACAATCTTGTATTTTTTCGCAATATTTATTTATAGACTCATCTATAACTACTGCAGGAATGTAAATTGTAGCCCCTATAGATTTTGCTGATTCGCATAAATCTTTAATTTTAGCTCCATTTAAATGAAAATCGCTAAAAATAATATTTGTATCTAATACTACTTTCATAAACTATATTTTCTACAAAGTTACTACTTTTAGGGGAACTAATAGCATTTTATGTTTAATTCCTAATTATCTAATATACAAAAGATGAAGTTCAACATATCGTCACCTTACCAATTATCGTAACACCTTGCCTTTATATTGACAGAAAAAGATAAATTCACGGTAGAAACTTCTGTTGCCCGAGTCTATTTTCCGTAGCAATCTACTCTTAGGATGTTTGCTATATCCCAGCATCCTGCCCGCTCCAACGTTGTAGGATAAGGCGGCAAGTAATAGGGTATCTTTGTCATATTTTTGAAATACTCAAAGTATTTCAAAAGGTCAGCACGAAGCAGTGAGTCTGCTTACCGTTCCGACATATTAGGAGAGAAGCATTCACCAGACAAAAGCTGATGACCATACCCGACGTAAGGGTGATCCTTCTTACCGTGCTTCCCTCAAAATATTTGATGCAGACCACCGCCCGTTCAATTGCAAATCGGTGGCCGTGCCGTGCGCGGTTTGTCGGACGTGGACATCGAGTGGGAAGAATGGAAAGGCAAGCTCGATGCAGAAGATTCTGGTACTTCTGGAGGCGGAACTAACCCCTATCCATAACCGAAAGAATTTTATAACTCTCTAATTTTTTAGGAGCCGGTCGCAGTGATGCGGTCGGCTCCCTTAATTGTTTCGGCTCAAAGGAACAAGTGCAGAACGAACAAGCCTCTCAACACATACTTGATAACGGAAAAGATAAATTTATACCATTTCAGTTTCATACACGTCTGCTGGTAGACTGACATTTTCTTACCCGGCTTCGAGCCCTTTTCTTCTTTATCATAGCAGATAAATATACCCTGCCACGAAATTGACAAACGTAATTTATACATAAGCATAAATTTTTGCTTGTATCTTCATGGCTCAGAGGCTCTCGAAAAACACAAAAGTTAATATTATAAAAACATCTTAGTACTGGCTCAAAGTGGCTCGACCTAAAATTCGATGCAAAGATACAACGTTTTAGAGAGAAGGCAAAATATCTATCGTTTATTTTACTACTTGAAAGCACATTTTTATAAACACCTATCAGAATACCATTTAACCCAAATCGGTCATTAGAAAATTTGAAGTCGTGGTCGTGTTTGTAAATCATTGAAAACAAATTGTTTATGCAATGTGTTTTCTAATGGCAGTCATTAGAAAACGACGAAATGACGTGGAAAATAGCCTAATGACCGATTGGGGGCTAATCAAAGCAAGGTAAACTCCACTTGCCTTTGCTTTACCAATCTTCGCATTATTTTACCCCTTGTATTTGAAAAGATGCTGCAAGATTCTTGTAAAGAATTTGTTACTTTGCTTCTATCTTGTATAGTAGCAGATTTTTAGGATTCTTTCCATTACTCAATATACACACCATGCCTGACTTTATATGACAGCAAAGCATCTTTCTCATTTTTCTTGAAAACAAAAATCACTATTTTTGGCGATTGCAGGGACAAAGCGAATGTCATACTTTTGCAAAGGTAGTGCCAGTGAGCGCTAAGAAAGCTCGCTTTCAATTTGCCGAGCGCAGCCTATCTTTTGCAAAATAAGAAGATAACATCTATTAAAAAGAAAAACAATGGGACACAAGCAGAGCAATTCCTACAAGAGAATGATGGAGCATTACGACGACGTGCTGACCGGACGAAAGTGGTGGTCGAGGATGTATATGCGACTGGTATGGAAAGAAGATGGTAATCTCTTGGCTCGGAAGGTGTTTGATTTCATACCGGACGATTTCCACGGACGACTGCTTGACGTACCCGTCGGTACTGCCATTTTCACCGCCGGGAAGTATCGCCGAATGAAAGCAGCCGAGATTGTAGGCTTGGACTATTCTGAAGAAATGATAGCCATTGCGACTCTGCAGAAGGAGACTGAGGATATAGACAACCTGTCTTTGGTACAAGGCGATGTCGGAGAGCTGCCTTATACAGACGAGAGCTTCGATTATGTGCTGTCCATGAACGGCTTTCAGGCTTTCCCTGACAAGGACAAAGCCTTTGCCGAAATCTTCCGCGTGTTGAAACCCAGAGGTTGCTTTTGTGGCTGCTTTTATGTCAGGGGTGAACGCCGATTAGGTGACGTCCTTGTTAAGAAAGTCTTGGAAAGAAAGGGATTCTTCCACCCTCCATACGACACTTTTGCTGAAGCTGATAGCCGGCTTAGGAGTATGTATGGCGATGACGTACAGACAGAGAAAATGGAATCCGTCTGCTTGTTTCGCTGCGTGAAGCCGCAAAAAACATCATCGAAAAAGAACAATAACCCCAAAACATAAGATTATGAGCGTAACTACTATCATCGACGAAGAAAACATCACCCTTGTACAAGGTGTCAATGGGATTCTATTGCACAAGGAAGGCTGGATGAAAGAGAAACAGGAAGGAAAAGACTAAACAATCCCTCTTCTCTCTGTATTAGCAGTTGTATCCTTCCACCTATTACAGTCGTTTTAATCTTCATTGTGAAGAAGGAAGAAAAACAACAAGAAAACGCCCCTTGCGGAGCATAAAAATGTCGCAAGAGGTGTATTTGATAATCAGGGTATATAAAACAAGGCAAACTCCACCTTTCGTCGTTTGACAAGCCCTCGCAGGACTTTGCCTTTGTATCGGCAGAAAGAGACAAATTCACGGTAATAGTTCCTGTCGCCCGACTCTATCTTTCGTATTAGTCGGCTTTTGGGATGATTACCGTAACCGAGCAAACGACCAACGCCCACATTGTAGGCAAGCAAAGTAAGCAGTAGTGCATCTTTGCCATAGCCCTTGAAATGTTCAAAGCATTTCCAAAGGTCGGCACGAAGCAGCGAGTCCGCCTGCCGTTCCGTCATTGCTGCCGTGAAGTGCTCGCCCGGCAAGAGCTGATGACCATAGCCGACGTATGGATAATCCTTCTTGCCGTGCATTCCCTCAAAATACCTGATGCAGACCACCGCCCGCTCAAAGGGCGGAAGATCGGCAAGCCGTCTCCGCTTACTCTGAGCTGACAATGGTTGGAAACCAATCAAAATCAAGCTGAATAGAATTATAATCCTACTGAAAATCATTGTCGTATCGGTACTTTTTCTATCGCTTTGGGCGTGTCCTCATTCTTCTCGTTGTTGAAGTTGAACGATAGCTTGACGATCTGCCCGAAGTTGTCCTCCACATACATATCAATGGTTTGTCGGTCTGTGGAAGCAGAGGTGTAGTAGAGTCGGAACACTTCCTTGGTGAGCGGATAGCGGTCGTTGGGCTTGAATGCCGTCCCGTTGTCCATTCTTAGCGTCCCTTTCCCGTCCGGTTGGAAATATCGGATGGTGTAGCGAGTATCGGCAAAATTGCCTTCACGTTTGAGCGTACACCTGATTTCTGCCGTCTGTCCCTTGACAATGTCTTTCTGAACAGGCATCGTCTCGACAGTGAACGGGTAAGACTGCTGAACATCCAGTTCCCTATCACAAGCAGATAAACAAAACACGGCAAGGGCAAGCACTCCCATTACCCATATCGAACTCATTATTTTATTCTTCATTGTTCCTTGATGTTAGAAGTTAAACTTAAAACCTGCCGACAACGCAGGACGAAACCGATGCACATCCGTGCCGAACAACACTCGTCCCTGACCTTTGAGAAGCAAGAGAACATTGTCCGTCAGGAAACATTCCACGGAAAGATGCAGCGCACCGCCATAGACAAAGCGTGAGCGGTCGAGCAGTTTTGCCCCATCGGGCAGGAACGGCTTATCCTCCCCCAATTCCTCATAGCCGCCCAAAGCGGAGATACCGCCATAGAGCAACACGTTCTTGCCATTGTCCGAGAATAGCGGGTGCATATAGCCCAAATGCAAAAGTGCATCTTTGAGTTTTACGCCATAGTCCCGATACGGCATATTCTGCTGTTCGTACTCCAATCCCATAAAGGTATAGTTCTCACGCTTCAAGTAGCGAGTGAGCGACAAGCTCAGACCGAAGTTATCCTTTGCAAAAAGTTTTTCACCCTTGATAATCGGCAGACTGCCCACGACTTCTATTCCTTTCTGCTTCGAAATCAGTCTCTGCGCTTGTGCCGGCAGCATCATCGCCACCACACAAGCCAATAAAAAGAGAACCTTTTTCATTACCATTTGAGTTTAAGGTTGTCAATCTTCTGTGCCAACAAGAGGTCTTCCTGCTCGACATAGAACGTCAGCGTCCGCCCTCCGTTACGCTCGTAAAGCGTTACTTCAAGCTGTTTGTCCTCCGAGAGCGAGAATTGGTCGAGTACGAAGACGGAATGCTCGCTTCCCTTGCCACGCACTTGCAGCACCTGATGATAGGCACGGAGCGGTTGCAGCACCTGCTCCTGAATAGCGGTACGTTTTGCCACCTTTTTGTCCACCACCTTGAACGTAACGAAGTCCACCGAGTACGGCATATTCGTCTCGTTCTCCATTCGAGTGTGGAAGTAGAGCAAGCCATTGTGCGCATACAGTCCACGCAGCAGGAATTTCATTCCGAACTGTCGGGCCCCGATGTGCTTGATGGTTCGCTTGTCATTCTGATAGATGGTCTGCATCATCAGTTTGACAAGCACGGGCGACTCGTTGCCGAGTTCCTTGAAATAGATATCCGCACGATTGCTCGGCAAACGTCCCTCGACGGGCGAAAGAAAGTCTTTCATCTCCACGCTCAGCTTCTCCGGCTCATCGGCATACTTCACGTTGAAAGCATAGAACGAGCCGTCCTCGCAAATCACGCTCATATTGGTCTCCGTCTCAAAATCCTTGACGGCAGCCTTTACACGCAGCACGTTTTCCGCATCCTCCGCCTTGCCGGCGATGATGTTCTGTGAACCTAAATCGACATAGCGGACAGGCGCAGGGAAAATCAGATGCACCGTCTTTTCAAAAGTAACTTCCAAGCCGTAAGGCAGGACGATGCGTCCGTTCGGAATTGCCTTGCTCATACCTTGAAAGAGTTCTCCCGATGAGAGCGGACGGTCGGGCATAAGCGTTGAAGTCGTTGTCTGTGCAGTGGCTGACGCTCCCATCGTGGCAAGCAGGACAGCCGAAAAAATCCATTTTTTCATTGTTGTTGTTATTTTGTTATTGCTATTTTTATTGATTGATATGCTTATTTTGACTGAACCAAGAACAGGCGGTAGCCCCCTTTAAGTGTTACCTTGACGGTGCGGAGCTTCTTTTGGAGCAGTTGACTTGCGCCCTGCATCACCCCACGTGCCGCCTCCGAGATAATCTGGTCTTTGGCGGAGGAAGCAAAGGTGAAGGAAGTTCCCATCGAACCACCGATGTTCGCACCCACCTCTTTGAGGGCGTTGATGTCCTCCGAACCGGGAATGAACACTCCCTCCTGTCCGTCCGTGTCGTATGCCGAGAGCTTCACGGCAATAATCCGTCCCTCCACCTCAATGCTCTTAACGAGCAGGTGCAGGCGGTTGCCCTCAATTTTAGCCCTCGCAATGAGTCGGCTTTGTCGGGGAATGCGCAAGCCTTGCACTTGGGCAGTTTCGAGCAGGCGCAACGCCACATTGTCGCCCTCTTTGAGTGTTACCGTCCTGTCCACCACCACGCTGAGCGTGTTACGGGGCACGGCAGCAACCGCACTCGTGAGCGAATGAAAGCCCATATTGCGTGGCTTCGTGCCATATTGCTGAACAAAGTCGGCATCTGTCATCGGCTGGTTGAGCGAAGACACCACCTGCTTACGTTCTGCCAATACCTCCATTGCCGGGAGAGAACCCGTTGAAGATGCTTGTTTTGTTGCCGATGTTTCCAAAGTACCTTTTCCCTTTGCGGGTGTAAAAGCGTTGGTAGTAGCGGTAGTCGAAGAAGACTGTGGCAGATACTTCGCCGCCATTTGGTAACTCTTTTCCATCAAGGCGAGCTGTCGCTTCTCCTCCGCATCCTCATTCTCGTTCTTGGATGCCAGTTCCTTTTTGAGATTGTCCAACTCCGAGCGTAGTGCCTCACGTTCCTGCTCATTGGGGTCGGGCGCATAAAAGGAGTTCAGCAGGCGGTTGTTCTCCTCATAGCGGTGCATCGAGCTTTCAATCTTTGCCGTCGAAGCGGCTGCTTCCGCACGTTCGCTTTCCGAGGGAGCGGTATTACTGTCAAAGTAATCCGAAAGCCTGCCCATTTCCTCGCGTGTCTGTTCGTCCTGACGGCTCTTGTCGCCCAATTCATAGGCTTTGAGTTTGTTGCCCGTCAGCTGTTCGGTGGTCGCCTGCGGTATGCTGTCGTTCAGTCCCTGCTGAGCAGCGCTCTTGTCCTTACCCGACGGGGCAAAGATGAACCACATCGAGAGGGCGAAAAGCAGTCCCAGCCCACCGAAGACCAGTCCTTTTTTCAGTTGTTCTTTTTGTTTATTATCCATTTTCATTGCTATTGGTTGAATATCGTTGATAAAGTTGTATAAACACACTGTCTGTATGGATGTCGCTGTCTATTATCATTCCTTTGGGGATAGGCAGCCTTTCCTCCTCGTGAGGCAGGAAAAACTGCGCTATCATCCAGATGGAACAGACAAAATAGACAAAGCTCAGGGAGAAAACAATCAGCTTGCGCTGCCTTGCCGTGAGCCTGTCGCACCGATGGCGGAGCCACAAGTGCGCCCTCAGATAGTGGCGTGCGAATGAGAATCCTCTTGTCCTTTCCATCGTGCTATCGTTTATAGGTTTGGAGGTCTTGATTCTGTCGCACCATAAACTGTTCCATCAGAAAGCCCTGCGGATTGTTGTCCGAGCGGACGGAGTTCTGCAAGGTGCAGGTCGTAATCAGGTTACGCTCCGTGATGTTGCTCGGTCGCACGATGAACTGACGGGCGTAGGTCGTTACCTCGTAGGGATAGACCTCAAAGTTGCAGCGGATGGAGTCCACCTCGATACGCTGATTGACATTGCCCGAAATGGCACGGTTGTAATAGCCCTTTTCCGCCAAGTCCTTGTAGTAGTTGAAAGCCGACTTGTCGCAGAGCAGGAAGGCACGCTCCATGTTCTTCTCGATGGCATCCTTATCGGGCGCGATGGTGAAGAACAGTTCATGGAAACGGCGGACGTGTTCCCTCGCTTCCACAGGGCGGTTCTTGCTTGCATCCTGACTCAGTGCGAGCATCAAGGATTTTCCTTGGTCAAGCACATAGATTTTCTCCCTTTGCTCTTTGGCAAAGCCATACGAGGCATAGACGGCATAGCCGCTGACCGCCACGCAGACGATGGCGAAGACAAAGGCATAGAGCCTGATTTGACGGAATGAGGTCTCGATATTGGTGAGTGATTTGAATTCCATTGTTTTTTCGTTTTTTGTTATTTACCTTTGAGTAATGCACCCTTGATACGTCCGCCCACATTGCCGATAACAGAACCTGCACCAGCTGCGGCATATCGTCCGCCCGTGTATGCACCCTGTGCCCCACGCTGAGCCGTCTGATTGACGTTGCGACCATAAGAGCCGATACCGCCACCTGCTTCGATAATCCAGCCTGCCACCGTCGGTACGCAGAAGTAGCCCACGATGCCGATGAGGAAAAAGACGATGTAATACCAAGTACCGGAATCCGGGAGATAGTTCGGGTCGCTGAGTGCCTCTATGTCTTTCTGCACCATCAAGACCTGTATCTTGGTGAGCAAGGCTGTGAGAATACTGCTGACGGGCAACCACAGATACACAGAAATGTACCGAGAGAACCAAGCCGTGAGAGACCCTGCCAGTCCGTCCCATACGGCAATGCCGAATACGATGGGGCCAAGAATGGAGAGCACAATCAGGATGAACGTGCGGAGGGTGTCAATAATCAGACCTGCGGCATGGAACAACAGCTCCATCAGGTCGTGTACCATCTTCATCACCCACTGCTTGGTCTGGTAGGCAGCCCGCTCGGCATACATGCCTGCAATCGTTACGGCATCCTCCGGACCAATAATCCCCATTTCCTCGATTTTCTCGTCAAACTTCTCGTTCGACACCAAATAAGCCGTCTCGGGATTGCGCAGATAGGCATCCTCCTGCAGCTTGTTCCGCTTGGCGGTCAGTTCCGCCAAATTGTTCTCCTGCCGATTGACCATCTTCTCCGTGCCCTGCACCACCGGAGAGAGGACGGCGTTCATTGTTCCGAGTACGAAAGTCGGGAAGAACATGATGCAGAAGCCCAAGACGAAGGGGCGTAACAGCGGAAACACGTCGATAGCTTCGGCACGGGCGATGGAAGCCCACACCCTCAGCGCGATATAGAAGAGTGCGCCCAATCCTGCCACTCCTTTGGCGATGCCCGTCATCTCCGAGCAGAGGGGCATCATCTCGTCATAGGTGGAGCGCAGCAGTTCGTGTAAACTCGTAAAATCCATAGCGCAGCGAGTTTACCAATAGCGACTGGCAGTATTGCCGTACAATGCCCTCACCGAAGCGAGGTCGTTCTTCTCCCTCGCACGCACATAGCTCACGGAGATGTTCTTGCGGGTGTAGTAGGAAACGAGGGAGCGGTATTCCCTGAGCGTGGTGTAAATGCGGTCGATAGCCTGCATGCGCTCGTGGTCGTTCATGGAGAACACCCCCGATTTGGCAACGGACTTCAACTCCTTCAGACTCTCTCCGCTCTGCTCCAATAGCTTGGTGTAGCCCGAAGCCATCGCAGCGAGTTCGGAGGGACGGAAGTTCTTGTCGGAGAGCATCTTCTTGTACGAGGTAACGTAAATCTCCGAGATATCGCCCACCATCAGGATGCACTCCTTGACTTTGTAGGCATCGCCGATGAGGTTGTTCACCTTCTTCAGCGCATCGTAATACTTCTTGGTGTCGTTGTAGAGTTTCTCCACCTCCTTGAATCCGTCCAAGGTATTCTTCACCGTCTTCGAGGCGGTGGCAATTTCCTTGACCGTATTGGCGATGTTGCCCGCAAAGTTGGTCGGGTCGCTCACTACCCACTGTGCGTGAGCTTTGGGAATAGAAAGGCTCAATCCTAAGAGAGCCATAAATAAAAACTTTTTCATTGTTACTACTATTTTGATGGTTCGTATTTATTTCTTCTTATTGTTTATTTTCTCATTGGCGAGTAGCCTGATGGCGGTTTCAATATCGCCACCGAGTTGCTCCGCACGCTGCATCACCTCCACCTTTTCCGTTTCCTCGGTGGTATAGGTAAGGTATTCCTCCATACTCACCTCCGTGGCATAGACGGCACTCTGCATACCGCCCAGACCAATCCATACCTCTTTGTATAGTCGGTTGGGGTCGTTGTTTTGGTTGATGGAAAGAATCTGGCTCTTCTCCTTTTCGGAGAGTCCGAGCATGGCTTGTATGCCGTCGAACTTGGTCATGTACTTGCGCTGGTCGAGCAGGATTTTGCAGTCGGAGTTGTTGATGATACTCTCCTTGACAATGGGCGACTGGATGATGTCGTCCACCTCCTGCGTTACGACAATGGCTTCACCGAAATACTTTCTGACCGTCTTATATAAATATTTTATATAGTCTGCCATATTAGCGGATGCAATCGCCTTCCACGCCTCTTCAATGAGTATCATTTTTCTTATACCCTTGAGTCTTCGCATCTTGTTAATGAAGGCTTCCATGATGATGATCGTCACCACAGGAAACAAATCCTTGTTGTCCTTCACTTGGTCGATTTCAAAGACGATGAAGCGTTTGGAGAGCAGGTCGATGTTCTTGTCCGAGTTCAGCAGGAAGTCATAGCGTCCACCTTTATAATACTGCTTGAGTGTCGTTAGGAGGTTGTTAATATTGAAGTCAGAGAGCGTTACCTTAATGTCCCGATGCTCCATATCCTCACGATACACATCACGCAGGTACTCATAGAAGGTATTGAAACAGGGCGTAACGCTATGGTCAGCACATATCAGCTCGATATAGGAGTTTACGGCTGAACCAAGTTCACCAGCTTCCGTCTTAGTGATATGCTCATCGGCACTCTTCCAGAGCGTGAGCAGCAGCGTACAGATACTCTCCCTTTTCTCCACGTCGAAGAAGTAATCATCCGTATAGAAAGGGTTGAAGGAAATCGGACTTTCATTGGTATAGGTGAAATACACGCCGTCCTCGCCCTTGGTCTTGCGGTGGATAAGTTCACACAAGCCTTGATATGAGTTACCCGTATCGACCAAGAGGACATGCGCCCCCTGCTCGTAATACTGACGTACCATGTGGTTGGTGAAGAAACTCTTGCCACTGCCCGAAGGACCCAAGATAAACTTGTTGCGGTTAGTGATGACTCCCTTTTTCATTGGCAAATCCGATATATCCAGATGAACAGGTTTTCCAGAAAGGCGGTCAGCCATCTTGATGCCGAAGGGAGAGAGCGAATCCTTGTAGTTTGTTTCTGCCGTAAAGAAGCAGAGGGCAGGCTCGATGAAAGTATAGAACGACTCTTCTGCAGGAAAGTCTGCCGCATTGCCGGGTATGCCTGCCCAGTAGAGCGTTGCCGCATCAATGGTGTTGTGGCGTGGTCGGCATTCCATCAAGACAAGAGCAGAGCCGACATCGTTCTTGATTTGGCGGAGTTCCTCCTTGTCGCTGCTCCATGCCAGCACATTGAAATGGGAACGGATGGATGTCAGTCCCTGTGAGTGGGCAATGTTGAGATACTCCTGTATCCACTCCTCGTTGATTTGGTTGCTACGGCTGTAGCGTGCCAGCGAGTGCATGTTGCGTGCCTGCTTCTCAAACCTTTGCAGGTTATCATCGCTGTCCTCGATGAAGAGGTACTGATTGTAGATGTGGTTACAGGGCAGCATCAAGCTGGCGGGAGCGGCAAAGGACAGTCGGCAGTCGCTTCTGTCGGTCGATAGTCGCTCATAGCGTGTGTCGGTGGAAACACTTGTGGGCAGATCGTCCGTGTCTGACAGCGTATGCAGGCAAAGGCGGTTGTCCCCGACACGCACAAGGTCGGAACCCAAGCGGATGTCCTCCAAAGAAGCGTGTCCGTCTTCTGAAAGGGAGAAGTATCGGTCCAATAGTCCACCTTGCTCGGCTGTACCCACCAAATCCTCCTCCGTCATACGGGTGAGCCGAATTTGCTCCGTGTCGTTGATAATGCGCTCGAACTGGTCCACGGCTTCCATAAACTTGATCACTTCCTCCTTGTCGGTAATCTCCTTGGGGAGCAGGTGTCCGCGGCAGAGTGATGAAAAGTTGCTCTGTCGCTGCATACGCTGCTTGTTGGTCTTAGTCAGGAAGAGATAGACCGAATGGTGCAGGTAAGGACGCTCGTTGAAGTGTCGCTCTGAACTTTTGGCAAGAAAGCTAAGTCCAGAGCCTTGCTGACTATTCATTTTGGCTTGGTAGTTCTCTTTGATAAACCAGTCCTGCTTATGCACGATGGTATAGTTGGGCAGCACCTTGATTGCCTTGTGCCATGCCGAGTGCATCGCCTCGTATTCGGCAGAGGTGACGGTGAAGAGTTCGGGCAGCTCCACACGGAAAGCCACCGTGATGTCGGCATCCTTGCTCACCATGCAACCCTGCTCGATGGAGAGCAGCGGGAACTTCGCTTCCAAGGTCGTGATTTTACTGTTGTTTCTCATTATGCCTTGCGTTTGGGTTTGAGGTTACGGATAAGGTGAAAGACGGTACGGCGGTTCAAGAGGTAGCGCGGGTGCATCTTAATGGCTCCCTGCTTCATCAGTCCGTATCTGCCGTACTTGCGGTTCATGGCAAACGTTTGCCACACGACGAGTGTTGCACCCACTAAGCCAAGACCGAGGCAGACTATCTGGTCGATGCCACAGAGATAGAGCACCACCACGAGAAAGAAGACCGCCAGCAGTCCCCCAGCAAAGAGGAAGAGATATTGCGCCTTCAAGCCCTTGAACTCTACCGTCCGACCTACACCTTTATTGATTTCCCATTGTGCCATCGTTTACAGGAAGAAGGAACGTAAGATGGTGGCAGCCACAATCAGGAAGATACACGCACCGAACCAAGAGGCTGCTGTCTTGCTCGTATCGGGGTCGCCTGAGCTAAACTTGTTATACACCTTGATACCGCCAATCAAGCCGACCACGGCACCGATGGCATAGATGAGTTTCGTACCCGGGTCGAAGTAGGAGGTTACCATTTTTGTGGCTTCATTGATACCTGCCATACCGTTTCCCTGTGCATACGCTCCTGCGGTGGTCAGTGCCGTCAGGAGCAGCATCATTGTGATTTTCTTTTTGTTCATTTGTATTTGATAATTTTAAATATGAAATAATAATCTCCTTTGGTGAAGGAAAGGGAAAGAGCGGCACATATGATAATGAAGAAACCAATTCGCAGATAATGAACCGACTTCTTTCCCTGCCTTCGTTGATTGTTTACAGATAGTATGAAAGTGGCTTTTCGTCAGCATCACCCGAAGAGGTGTCAGATACGTCAGAAACAGGTGGTGTTGAGTTTCGAGAAGATGGCATTGCTTGTTGATTGCTCTGTTCTTCCTTTTCTTCCGCCCTGCGGATTTTCTCCAATAGCGAGGCTTGTTCGCCCTGCATCTTGGCGATGTTTTCCTTGTACTTATCCAACAGTTCGGAGTCTTGAAGTTGTCGAACGGTCTCTTTGACCTCTTCCTCATCAGCCTCCTCACAGTTTTTTGTCCACTTTTGCAGGCGGACTAAGTCACGTGCAAGGATGGACTGCCCCGATACCTCGGCTTCGCCCGATGTGGACTCGATGGGCAGGCTTAATTCCTCACGGGCAACTTCATCTTCGTCCACCCTCTCCATCTCGAAATCAACGTCCATCTCGTTGTCCTCTTCGTTCACATCTTCCTCCTTTTCGGAGTTCTGCGGTGCAAAATTATTGCTATTTCGCTCTGGTTTTTCAGATGATGAAATAGAGGGCATTTGTGGGATAATTGGGGAAATGGAACGACTTTTTCCAATCAGTACAAACTCGGTTTGTTCATTTGCACCTTGCCCTTTCAGTACGTCTTTTTCCTTCGCTGCTTCGTTCTTATTGGTATCTTCATGACTCTTTCCCTTTTTCTTGATGATGAAGTCATACGGAGATACATACCGCATATAGAAATATAGGATACCAAGCATCATCCAAATGATGATGAGTACTAGTATAAAACTGAAAAGTATTGTTTCCATCATAAGTTCAATGTTTTGTACCGCTTATGTGCCGAAGCGGCTTCATTCAACAATTCCTCATAAGTACGAAGATGCCACATGAGAATATTCTCGATATATGCAGTGAGTGTGGATTCCGATTTTGTGTTCCAAAGGACATCGCGCAACATCTGAAGTATCTCTCGGTTGATGGTAAAGCCTGATTTTGCACTCTGTGGAGTGGGCTTGAAATATATGGATTCATAAAGATGCCACAGATCTTCCGTAGACTTTGGAGCGGATGTCGAGGTGTGAAAATCGTCTCGACTGGTGTTTTCTCTTTCATCGTCGTCTATATTCCTTGCTGGTTCATGGAGCATTGATAATTCGTCCGTCTCAGCCGCCTGTGTTAGGTCATTCATTGGTCTCCTTGTTTTTTGATGAAGCACCATTGCATAAGTGCAGAGCACCGATGTGATGATGAGGTTAAAAAACACGAGTGTCAGGATAATTACATTTATTGTTGTCATGATTGTATGGTTTATAATGTTATTGTTGTCTTGCGCCTTTGCTTTGCAGCCGCACTGTTGAGCAGTTCCAGATGTTCTCGCAGGTGCTCCCGAAGGATGTTATCTATGTATGCGGCTATGGAGACACGCTCCCCCAAGTCCTGCAACACGTTGCGCAGGTTCTGTAATGTCTCCAAATTGATGGAGAAAGCTGTCCGCATTTGCGAACGTACGGGATGAAAGTATAGGGAACGGTATTCCTCTATGGAAAGGGACGACCTGCCGGACTTTTCCATTCTTGGCTTCCTTTCTCTTTTCGGTTCAGTGTTTCCGGTTGCCCCACCTTCTGTTTCATCTGCCGGTTTTTCGTTTGTTGGTTTCGTTTCTTCCGGACTTTCGTCTTCCTCTCGTAATGTTGCAGGGGAAGGTTCTGTGTCCTCAGAAGGATCGAAGGGGTTGGGGACCGTGACAGGTTTCACCACGACATTGTCCTCTGCCATTTTCTTCAGCTTCTTTTCCAGTTGCTGCTTTCTTTCCTCAATCGTTGCCATTTTCTGTTTTCGTTTTTAGTTTGAGACGTTGAATTATCTCGGAGACGAGTTCATCCAGCCCTGTGCCCGTTCGTAATCCCCTTGCAGGAGGCTGATAGGTGGAACGGAATACGCCTCGTAGCCCGTATGTGGAAAGTTCGTGGGAGAAACGGTGTGTGGCATATACATAGCCGGGCAGGAGCGTGAGTTCGTGTCCTTGGATAAGTTTTGTGTATTCGTCGATGATGACGTTCCTTACCCTTCTGTCCACCTTGTTCCAGAACAGGATAATGTCCTTTATTCGTGAGTCGGACATTGAAACACCAATATCCGTAATGGTCTTGGCGTATGCCATACAGGAGACGAGTGACTGTATGTCGGCTTCAAGCGGAGACAGGATATAGTCCATCTGAAGGGACAGTTCCATCAACTCTGTGGTCCCTGCATGACCGGGGAAGTCGAACACGACCAACTGGTACGTCTCATTGTTGATAGTGTCGATTTTATTCCGTGCAGTCCTGACAGCTTCTTTGGGGCTGGACTTATAAATTCTGTATGCCTTTTTGCCGAGGTGGTGAAAGTATTCCTCCATGGACTTGGAAAGCTCTTCGCTTTCCTGAACGACACTTTTCTCGCGTTCCCTCAGTTTGTAAAAGGAGTCCTGCGACAGGTCGCAGTCCATCACGAAGAGGTTGATGCCCTGTTCGTAGTACAATATGCTGCTCACAATTTCGGCAAGCGTGCTTTTTCCTACTCCTCCCTTTTGTGAGGAGAACCCCAGAAAGAGGGGGCGTTGTTGTTTGTTCTCCATAATGATAATTTCTTAGTTCATATTACTTGTCTATTTGCTGTTTGGATGTTCTCTCATTCTTGAGAGTAATCAGCAGACAGTTAATTCTGACTGCGTATGATTCGTGCGATAGTCTGAAAGGACGATTTATAGTTCTTGCAATCTGTTGTATTGACAATAGTTTGTCATGACAACAAATTGTCATGAATATGTTTCGTTTCTTCTTTGCATCTTTGGTGCAAGCCAACGGTAATACGATGTGTCTTTTGCTTGTGTCGTCATACCATAGTTCGCTCGTTTTGGCTGCAAAATAAATGATATTTTGGTTGATTTTATTACACCGATGAAACACAGGGAAACACAAGGGAAAAGAGTGAATGTCGCTGATAATGAGTTATTTGAAAACTCGCCGTAACTTTGCAGACGAGAATAATACATGGAGGTAATATCCCGAAGCAGACACCCCAAAAGGGTGGATACTTCAATCGTATCATTTCTTGATATTGGCAAGGTGTGTCTTTGTAACACAAACCTCCGTTTGTACCACAAAGACCCTTGCCCCAAAAGGGGATTAAATCACTCCGAAGTCGTAATTAGAAACCAAAGCGATATGAATAAAGATGCAGAACATCGTTCAGAACGAAAAAGAATAGAAAAGCCCCGCTGGGACAACTGGCATGTACGTTTGCCCGATCCAAAAGATCAGCAGCGTGCCATAGAATTATTTCATAAATCAGGAGCAGAAACAAAGTCGGATTTCGTGCGTGCTCGTATACTTGGCGAGAGTTTCAAGGTGATTACAGTGGATAAATCCGCCGTAGAATACTACCGAAAGCTCTCTGAATTGACGGCACAAATCCATAAGATTGGCGTACTCTATAATCAAGCGGTGCGTGCCATCAACTCCTATCACAGCGTGAAAACCGCACATATTCTGCTTGAAAAGTTGGAGAAACTGTCTATTCAGATTATCGAACTTCAAAGGAAAGCGGTTGCCTTAACCATTGATTATCGTAGTAAATGATAGCCAAAATATCATCGACAGCAAACCTTGGAAGAGCTTTGGGCTATAACTTCAAAAAGGTAAGGCAGGAGGAAGCAACTATTCTGCTTGCCGGTGGTCTGTACCAAAATCAAGATGGCAGATACGCTATGGAGCAGGTGCTATCCGATATGCAGCAACTTATCCCGAATAAGTGCAGGACAAAGAATACTGTCTTTCATTGCTCGCTCAATCCGCACCCGGATGAGAAACTCTCCGATGAACAACTAACACAGATAGCCAAAGAATATATGGAAGAGCTTGGATATGGCAATCAGCCTTATATTATATTCAAGCACAACGACATTGCCCGTGAGCATATACATATTGTTTCGCTCCGCATTGATGGAAATGGCAGGAAAATCAATGACAGGTTCGAGAAGCGAAGAAGCAAGAAAATTACCGATGCCTTGGAAAGAAAGTACAGTTTGATACCAAGCTCTCTGAAAAAAGAGAATAACGGCCAAATCTGTGATAAAGTAGATATAGGCAAAGGCGACATCAAGCAGCAGGTCAGCTCGATTGTCCGTGCCGTCCTAAAGCATTATACATTCTGTTCTTTGGGTGAGTTGAACGCCATACTCTCCCGGTATAATCTCGCTGTGGAGGAAGTGAAGGCGGAGTATAGGGGTAAACGATATGACGGGCTGGTATATGTTCCTGCCGACAATAAAGGTAATAAGGTGAGCACACCTATCCATGCCTCGGACATCGGTCGTGGTGTGGGGTATACTGCCGTACAGAATAAAATGCTAAAATCCAAGCAGTCAATCAAAGCGTATATTCCGCGGATGCGAAAAAAGGTGTTGGAGGTTATGCGAACTTCTCCCATGACAGAAGCCGAGCTACTTGATAACTTGAACAAACAATGTTTGCGCACTGTTATTCGCAAGAACGAGAGCGGACGCATCTATGGTATTACATTCATTGATGATGAAAAAGGCATTGCGCTCAATGGCTCCAGATTGGGTAAAGGATATGCTGCCAATTTATTCAACGCATATCTATCTAATCCAGCACACAATTCATTCTTGGATGAATCGCTCTATGGTAAGATTAATACCACCTTACAGCAACAGATGTGGACAACACTGCCCGAAGAACAAGCAAGCGACAATCTTGTCGATGAACTTATCGACGATATGGTGGGAGAATCCTTCTCTTCATCGGGCAATGATGATTGGAAAGAAGCGGCATGGCAACGTAAACTCCGTAAACAAAACAAGGTAAATCTTAAACGCAGGAAGCGTTAAGTGCACCGTTCAAATAGTATTCAACCACAATATTATGCACCGCCCGAAAATTGTCTTATAGGAGAATTAAAATTGTCCTATAAGACAATTTGAAAAGTCTTATAAGACAATTTTAAGCACAAGGGCGATTACTAACAAATTTAAGATTATGGCACAAGAAGATGATTTAAGGGCATTGGGTAAAGTTATGGACTTTATGCGGGGTATATCGGTGATATTCCTCCTGATTAACTGTTACTGGTTCTGCTACGAGGCATTTCAAGAATGGCACTTCACACTCGGTATCATCAACAAGATACTGATGAACTTTCAACGCACCACGGGATTATTTTCATCTATCCTATGGACGAAACTCTTTTGTGTGGTTTTCCTTGCGCTCTCCTGCTTGGGCACAAAAGGCGTGAAGGAGGAGAAAATCACATGGTCAAAGATTTGGACGGTGCTTTTCGCAGGTTTTGTGTTCTTTTTTCTGAATTGGTGGCTGTTGGCATTGCCCATTGGTAAGGTGGGTGCTGCTTCGCTCTATATCTTCACCTTGTCTGTGGGCTATATCTGTCTGCTGATGGCAGGTGTGTGGATGAGCCGACTGCTCAAAAATAACTTGATGGATGACGTATTCAATACCGAGAATGAGAGTTTTATGCAGGAGACGCGACTGATGGAGAACGAATACTCCGTCAATTTGCCCAGTCGTTTCTACTACAAAAAGAAGTGGAACAACGGCTGGATCAACATTGTCAATCCGTTTCGCGCATCAATGGTGTTGGGTACTCCCGGCTCAGGAAAGTCGTATGCCATCGTGAACAACTACATCAAACAGCAGATTGAGAAGGGCTTTGCAATGTATATTTACGACTATAAGTTTCCCGACCTTTCGGAAATTGCCTATAACCATTTACTCAACCACCTTGATGCTTACCAAGTAAAGCCGCAATTCTTTGTGATTAACTTCGACGACCCACGCAAGTCGCACCGCTGCAATCCCATCAATCCGTCTTTTATGACGGATATTTCGGATGCCTACGAGAGTGCCTACACGATTATGCTCAATCTCAACCGCTCGTGGATTCAGAAGCAAGGAGACTTCTTTGTGGAGTCGCCCATTATCCTTTTGGCTGCCATCATTTGGTTTCTGAAGATATACGAGGACGGCAAGTACTGTACATTCCCTCATGCCATTGAGTTTTTGAATCGTCCTTATGCGCAGATATTCCCCATACTCACTGCCTATGATGAATTGGCTAACTACCTTTCTCCCTTTATGGATGCATGGGAGGGTGGAGCACAAGACCAGTTGCAGGGACAGATAGCCAGTGCCAAGATACCACTTTCACGAATGATCTCACCTGCCCTTTATTGGGTGATGACGGGTGACGATTTCTCACTTGATATCAATAATCCCAATGAGCCGAAAGTGTTGGTCGTGGGAAACAACCCCGACCGTCAGAATATCTACTCGGCAGCACTCGGACTTTATAACAGCCGTATCGTGAAGCTCATCAACAAGAAGAAGCAGCTCAAATCCTCAGTAATCATCGACGAGTTACCGACCATCTACTTCCGTGGGCTTGACAATCTTATCGCCACAGCCCGAAGCAATAAAGTGGCAGTTTGTTTGGGCTTTCAGGACTTCTCACAGCTTACCCGCGACTATGGGGATAAGGAGAGCAAGGTGATACAGAATACCGTGGGCAATGTTTTTAGTGGTCAGGTGGTAGGAGAAACAGCTAAGACTCTATCAGAACGTTTTGGTAAAGTGCTACAGCAACGTCAATCAATGACCATTAACCGTAACGACAAATCAACCTCTATCTCCACACAGATGGATAGTCTTATCCCTGCATCGAAAATCAGCAACCTTACCCAAGGTATGTTCGTGGGAGCAGTATCCGACAACTTTGACGAGCGCATTGACCAAAAGATTTTCCATGCTGAAATAGTGGTGGATAGTGCTAAAGTCTCTGCCGAAATGAAGCAATACCAGTCCATTCCTGAAATCAATGCGTTTCAAAACGAAGATGGCTCCGATAATCTCAAAGAGACTATCGAAGCCAACTATAAATGTGTTAAGCGGGAAATAATTGTTTTGATTGAAAAAGAAATAAAAAGGATAAAAGAAGATCCTTCTCTTTGTCATCTTATAAAAGAATGAGACGCAATGTCTTTATGTCATTCAAAAACTATATTTCATCTTTGCCCATATTTCAGAGTTTCGGTCATACATCTGAAACTTGCCTTTGTCGGCATGGAAGAAATCGTATCCGGCAGTGAGTTCGATTTGGTCGTTCAAGGCGTAGGATGCAGAGAAACGGTTGAAAACGCCGCCATTGGCTACATCTATATAGGCGAATGTTGAAAGTTTCAGCATATTCCGCAGTAGTTCTTTCGATATTCTTGCCGTGGCAAGTCCGGCATTGCGATAAACGGAAAGACCGTCAAGGTTCCCTGCCGTATATTTATGGCAGTATTGCGCGCTGAAGTTCCAATCGTTGCCCGGATACCAGTCCACACCGGCAAGGATATTGTACGTATTTCGGCATACCACATCTTTTCCTACACCTCTGCTTTGCGCCTCATCGAAATAGCAAGCAGCCTCGCTGCGAAGGACAAACTGTCCGACAGGCAGAGAGCAGTCGGCTCCGAGCATCGTCATCCGGCGGTATTCCCCTTTGGCTAAAAGCGACTTTCCATCGTTGGACACAGCAAGGGAAAGAGCGGGCGTCTTGTTCCATGTCCGCAGGGCGCTCAGGGAGAAATCTATCCCGCTGAGATTGGTCGTTATCCGCCCGCCGTACTCCATATTCCTAAGTCTTTTCTCCGGTTTTCCACTTTCCAAATCTATGGTATAGGGAAGAGGGGCTGACGGCAGAGTCAGTGCCCACGGATTGCGTCGGTCGGTGGGAAGGATGAAGAAATCCGCCACGGGATTACATATCGCCTCGAATGTTACCGAATGCCATGTGTATTTTGCACGCAGGGCATTGACGGGCATACGAATGTCATCGTAGTCCTGCGCAAGGAACTCGGTATAGTCGAACGGCGACACGCAGTCCGTAACGCGCAATGCGTCTGCCACTCCCCATACCACAATCTGCCGCCCCACCCGAAGGTCAAGGTTTCCTTTGGTGTATGCAAGATATGCCTCACGCAGTTCCAGTCCCGTGCGGTCTTTCAGTATGCCGTTGTAGGTGGCGTTCATGGAAACAAAAAGGGAAGCTGCTCCTTTTTCAAGTTTCACCTCTCCGCGCGCACGGGTTCTCGAAGCCATCCACTCGTTCCTGCCTCCTGTCCTGACGGCATGGTATGTGTCGAGGAAACCTCTTACCTGAACACGCAAGGCGTTGTCATCCGTTTCTTCCTCTTGCATATATTCCGCATCGGCAGAATCATTCTCCACCGTCAGCGTATCAATCTGGGCAAATGCCTGTGCCGAGAACATCGGCACAAGCAACAGCGTCCATAATCGCAGTATTTTCATGATCAGAGTCCTTTTTCCAGTTTGGAGACAGTGAAGAGATTGGGCGCAATCTTGACGTTGAACCTCTGATTGTCCATCTTGATGATGGTCTTATGCCCCGTCTGTACATTCTCCATCTGCATGAGGTGCATCGTCCAGAATCCCTGTACCTTGTCAATATTTGAGATGGTAAGGCTGCGATGCAGTTTATTGAGCTTATCGTAGTAATCCGCCTTGATTGCCATCAGACAGTCCTGCCTGATCCATGTGATGCGCTTTGAGTATATTTCTCCCTTGTCCTTAGGCACGGACTGCACCACCCAGCATTTGTGTCCGCTTACCACTTCCTCACGCAGCAGCGTGTGTGTTTCCTCGTCCACGCTGCGTGTACTCATGTCGTCGTATGTAAAATCGCTGCCCATGAAGTAATCGGTCTTCGATGACTTTCCACTAATGCGCCTTGTCTTTTTCATGGCAGGGAGATAGAGCCATTTGTCGTCTGTCTTGCCGGGATTGTCATAGTCCCAAGTGAGAAATCCCGTGCCCTTCACGTCGCCGGGATAGGTGAAGAACATGATTTTCTTTGTGTCCTTACCTTCGTCCATTGCCCACGATTCAATTTTTCGCACACGCTTATGCCCACTTTTTTGAATAAGTGTCATTTCCACGGTGGCATAGCGTGTATCGCCATCGGCACGGTTCTTTACTTTTTGCATAATGTCTCTTCCGGTGAGACCAGCTGCTTGTGCAACACTCATTGTCATCAAGGCAATAAGGGATAAAATAAAATGTCTTGTTTTCATTTTCTTTATATTTTATGATTGAATATTTTAACCTTACTTGTTTGTTTAACTATTTGTTTTTGAACCTTTTTCCTTTCCGAACACCCGCAAATATTTGAAAAGTATCGGCGTGAGGAACAAGTCTGCCAACAATGCCGACACCATACCTGCTACAGCCAGCAAGCCCCAGTTTTTCGTCTGCGTGGCGTCCGACGACATGAAGCCGGCAAATGTAGCCGAGATGATGACCGTTGACATCACGATGGCCAGTCCCTCCGTGCGGAAAGTCTTGCGGATAGCCATGTTATAGTCATTATAACGATTATACGCCACATGGCAATGGTTGATGAAGTGGATGGTGTCATCGACGGCAATACCCAAAACCATAGGAATGAGCGAGGCTGTCATCATGTCGAGCGGATAGCCCAGCCAGCCCATCATTCCCCCCACGATAATGGCGGGGGCAATGTTCGGTATCATTCCCACCAGTCCCACTTTCCAACTTCTGAACAGGAGTATGAGTATCACGCCAATGACCAGCACCGAGAGCAGCATCGACCACATCTGTCCACGCTCCACATACTGCTGCATCACCGTAAACTGCGGTATATTGCCCACTACCGATACATGTGCGCCGGGAAAGAGCCTGCGCGCTTCGGTTTGGAGCAGATCCATTTCTTTTTCCGCCTCGTTGGAGTTGTAGCTCTTCAACTCGATTTGCAGGCGCAGCCGCTGATAGTCATAGTCCATCCAGTATTCCGACTCCGTACCTCCGGCATTCTCATAGAGTAGCAAGAGCTGAGCCACCATGTCGGCATTGTCGGGAATGCGGTATTCCTTCAGATTGTTGCCGTTGAGCGTGCAGTTCATGTCCTTCACAATGTCCGTGACAGAATTGTGCCGCTTGGTCAGCGGATAGCTTTCCGTGATGGTTGCCAGTCGGTCGAGTCGTTTCAGGTTTTCGGGCTTCTTCGCGTCGTCGGCATGCGGCAGTGTAATCATCAGGTCGTAGGAGTACATGCTTCCTAATTCCGTGTCGCAGAGGTCGAGGAATTTCTTTACATATTCCACCTTCCGTCCCATAGTCTTCTCAATGTCGAATGCCGGTTCAATGGAGAACATGCCGATGCCGCAAAAAAGCGTGATGGCTACCGAGACAATGAATATCGGGCGGTGGCGACGCAGGACGAAACTACCAAACTGCTCAAACCGTCCGCCGACGTATCCTTCGAGACTCTTAGATACGTCTATGCTTGGCTTGCGGTCTTTTCCGAATGAGAGTATTACAGGGGTAACAATCAGACAGGTAATCAATACCGAAAGCAGGCACAGCGAGGTGTTCACGCCGATAGCCTGCATGGGGACTATCTTCATGGATAGGAAAGTCATCATAGCCGCTATGGTAGTCAATCCTGACAACAAAACACCCCATCCGGTCTCGCCTACAGCATCGGTGATGGAAGCCTTGCGCCTGCCCGTTTCCACAAACCGTGTCTTGAAGAAGTTGTACAGGTGAATGTTGTAGGCAATGGAACAGGCAAAGGCCAGTATGACCGCTATCATGGCGGTAGTCATATCTATATACAGTCCGGTCCAGCCTATCACACCAAAACTTATCAGAAGACCAAACACCGACGTGAGCAACGGGGCGATGACTCCCCGCAATGAACGGGTTACGACAATCATCACCACAATGGAAACAAGGAAAGCTATGAGGAACAGCCGCCCCATTTCATGTTTCAGATAAACCACTTTTTCGTAGCTCAAGTAGGGCATTCCCGCAGCAGCAGGCGACAGTTCTGCGTATTTCGCCTTGCCGATGATGTGTCCGGCTTCTTTGCCCGTGAGCATATCCGGGGCAATATCGCTCGTCTTCTTCCACACGCTGTCCTCCGGGAAGGGACGCAGTTTCACCATGATCCATGTCATCGTGCCGTCCTTCGACACCAGTTTCTTTGAGAGATAGGGCTTGCTGTATGCCTTGCGTCTGATTTCTTTCAGTGAGGCTACGTCCGAGGGAATATCGTCGGGCACAATCTGCTCTATGGTCATTCCCTCCTCGGTGCCGACGGTGAATTCAAGGTCGGTGAGCGATGTAACCTTGTCGGCATACGACAGGCTGTCCTTCAGCTCCTCGCTCAACTCACGGATAAGTGTCAGGCTGCGCTTGGAGAAGACGTCCTTGTTCTTCACTAATACCGCCACGTAGTAGTCGTTTCCGAAGATGGACTTAAACTCGTTTGTCTTGAGCAGCATCGGGTCATCGCTCACGAAATAGTCGTCGAACGATGTTTTCATGACGATTCGCTTTGTACCCACGAATGAGAAAGCGATAAGCAGGGCAAACAGCCCCATTACCAACAGTCGGTGGCGTAATATCCACACCGACAACTGCCTGAATTTACGGTTAATGTTTTCGATTTTCATTGCTATTTATTTTTCATTATTGTTTTCCTGTTGAAGTTTTACCATCCGCGCAAATTCTCCACCTTTAGCCATGAGGTCTTCGGGCGCACCCTGCTCGATGACTGTTCCGCCTCCAAGCACCACGATGTGATCGGCATTGCGGACGGTGCGCATGCGGTGGGCGATGATGATGACGGTCTTACCCTGCACCAATTCTGAGATGCCTGCCTGAATCTTCGTCTCGTTCTCGGCATCAAGGCTGGCGGTAGCTTCGTCCAAGAGAATGACGGGAGCGTCTTTCAGAAGCGCACGGGCAATGGAGATACGCTGCCGCTCACCGCCAGAAAGGGTTTCGCCGTTCTCGCCGATAATGGTGTTGTATCCATTCGGCA